>CAZSPP010000001.1:0-15458 GCA_964608845.1 uncultured archaeon
TCAGAAAAAGAAAGATTAATCCAAAGTATTTTGGATGTTGCAAAAAGGGTTGACTCCTTAGGCTCAAGCTTTAATGGTTTTAGCAAAAAGGTTGAAGAAAGACTTTCTGGATATGATTTGAAAATAAAAGAGGTTGAAAAAGTTAAGAATGAAATTAGAAGCGAAGTTGATAAAGTTAAAAGCGAGATTGGAGGTGAATTTGAGAAGGTTAGAGGTGAAATTAGGGGTGAATTAGAAAAAAGTAAAAGTGAAATTGCAACAGATTTTACCAAAAGATTTGAGAATGCTATCAAAAGCTTTAACGAAAGACTTTCTGGGTATGATGTGAAAATAAAAGAATTTGATAAAATCAAAAATGATTTAGAAAAAATTAAGAAGGAAATTATCATAGATTTTGATAAAAGAATTGAAGATGTTATGAGAAAGTTTGAAGAAAAACTTTCTGGATATGATGTGAAAATAAAAGAGGTTGAAAAAGTTAAGAATGAAATTAGAAGCGAAGTTGATAAGATTAGAAATACAATTTTTGAAGATGTTACAAAAATGTTTGAAAAAATTAGAAATGATTTAGAAAATATGAAAAAAGAAAAAGCTGTTATAAATGAAGAAAATGTTAGAAAAATGGTAGAAGAAAGAATTGAAAAAATAAAAGAAGATTTAGAAATTGATGTTTACAAAGAAATGAACGAAAATATGAGAAAATTTAGCAAATTTATAGAAAATATTATCTCTGAAGAAAGAAAGGCTATAGAGAAACAATCCCGCGAAATAAAAGAAGCTCTAAGAGAAAGAGAAAAATTCCTTAAATCTGGAGAGATTGAAAAATTCGAAAAACTTATTTCTGAACTTGAAAATAGAGTATCAGAAATTCAGAAAAATATAAATGAAATTCAAGCAAGAATACCTGTGATAATTGAATAAATTATAAGAGTTTAAAAATTTCTTTTTATCAGTAGTTTATTATGAAAATCGCAATGTTTACTGATACTTATCATCCACAATTTAATGGCGTAGTTACATCAATAGATTTTTTTGTTAATGAATTAAGAAAAAAACATGAGGTTCACATATTTTGTCCAGAAGCTCCTGGGTTTGAAAATAAAGACAAATTTGTACATACATTAAAATCAATTGAATTTAAGAGATATCCTGGTTATAGAATAGGTTTACCTGCATATCTTATTAATTATGATTTCTCTGGTTTTGATATTATTCATCTTCAAACCCCAGCAACATTAGGAGTTGCTGGATTGTTAATAGGAAAAAAGAATAAAATACCGATAGTTGGAACATTCCATACATTAATACCTGAGTATAGCGACTATATAACAAAGGCAAAGATTGCGAAAGAATTAACAAAAAATGCTTTATGGAAATTTATAAAGCATTTTTATAATTCTTGTGATGCTGTAATAGCTCCAAGCTATGCAATTAAAAAAGAATTAGAAAGGCATGGAGTTAGAAAAGATATATACGTTATACCAACAGGCATATCTCTCAATAAAACAGCAAAAAAAGTAATTAAAAAATCTAAAATCGAGCTAAGAAAAAAATACAACATTCCTAAAAACGAAAAGGTAATAATTCATGTTGGAAGAATAACAAAGGAAAAAAATATAGAATTCATATTAAGAGCTGTTTCTAAAATTGAAAATGTAAAATTAATAATAACTTCAGACGGCCCTTATAAAAATCGTTTGAAAAAAATGGTAAATGAATTGAAAATTCAAAAAAGGGTTATATTTACTGGATTTCTTCCACTAGAAAAACTTTATGAATATTATAGACTTTCAGATGCATTTGTTATGGCATCTAAAACAGAAACCCAAGGATTAGTATTACTTGAAGCTGCATTATTTAGATTACCTATATTAACCTTAGATGTTCCTGTGATTGGAGATTTTGTAAAAGAAAATAACTTAGGTATTGTATGCAAAGAAAAAGAATTTCCGGAAGCTATAAAAAAGGTTTTGAATATTAAAAGAATAGACAACAAAAAAATTCTAGAAAAATATTCTCCTAAAAGAATAGTAAAAGATTTGATAGATGTTTATAATTCTGTTATTGAATCTAGTAAAAATAACAACCAAAAATCAATAATTCCAATACTCTTTAAGCGAGCGTTTACTAAAAAAATATAGCAAAGTTGACTTTATATGAATTATTAAATATCTTAAATAACCTTTCTTTTTTACCCTTCTTACTGATGTATAAACAACAATATCATCAAAAAAGCAAAATCTTTTTAACTTTGCAACCCTTCTTGCTAAATCATTATCTTCATTTGTAAATAATTTTTCATCAAATCCTTTAACCTTTTTAAAAATTTTTTTGTCATAAACAAAGCAGGAACCATTTGTTATTATAAATCCTGCTCTTATTAAATTTTTTATCACAAAATTCCAAAATTTAAATGCAATCTTGTCAAATTTGTTTCCATCAAAAAATGTTAAATTAAATATTCCTCCAGCAATATTATTTCTAAATTTTTCTTCTATTTTCTTTGTAAAATCATTTTCAAATCTAACATCAGCATCAGCAAATACAATAATATTACCTTTTGCATATCTTGCTCCTTTATTTCTTGCTATCGCTACCCCTTTTCTTTTTTCTCTTATGACTTTTGCTCCATATCTTTTTGCAATTTTTATTGTATTGTCTTCGCTAAGTGTATCTACAACGATTATTTCATAATTCTTTTTTGTTTGTTTTTTTATTGACTTTAAACAATCCTCAATATATTTTTCCTCATTTCTTGTTGGTATTACAAAGGATATCTTTTTCATTTATATTAAACTAATTCAAACAACATTAAATTTTTGATTATTTATTATCTAGAAAACTAAAACAATATAACTTCAACAAAAAGTGAAATGAAAAACCAAAAAATTTAAAAATTTCTTCTATTTTTTAAAGATATGGTAAACACAATAAAAGCAAGTGAGAGATGCAAAAACCTAAAATCTCCTATAAGAGATATTGCTTATTTAGCAAAAGAAGTTCAAAAAACAGGAAAAAAGATATATTTTTTTAATATCGGCGATCCAAATAAGTTTGACTTTTATACTCCAAGGCATATGAAAGAGGCTTTGAAAAAGGCTGTTGAAACTCATAATTATTATTCTGAATCCGAAGGAGACAAAGAGCTTATTGAAGCTATTGTAAAAGAAGAAAATGAAAAGAATAAAATTTCTATCACAAATGAAGATGTAATTATAACAAATGGTGTAAGCGAAGGACTACAATTTCTTTTAAATGCTATTATAGATCCTGGAAAAGGAGATGAAATATTGCTTCCTGGACCAACATATCCAATCTACATCCAAGCAACAAAATTTGCAGGAGGAATACCTATAACATATAAATTAGATGAAGAAAAAAATTGGGAAATAGATTTAGAAGATTTAAGAAAAAAGATAAGCGTAAAAACTAAACTAATATGCATTATTAACCCAAATAATCCAACAGGTTCAGTAACAAACAAAAAAATAATAAAAGAGATTTTAAATATTGCTGGAGAATTTGAAATTCCTGTAGCCTCTGATGAAATATATAATGAGCTTATTTTTGATGATGTTGAATATAGCAATGTTGCATCTCTTGCAAATGATGTTTCTGTAATAGTCCTTAACGGATTTTCAAAAAACTATTTAGCTACAGGCTGGAGATGTGGTTATATTTATTTTTATGACAAAAATAATAAGCTAAGTGAAATAAAGGAAGCGATAAAAGCCCAAGCAAGACAAAGGCTTAGCGCTTGTACACCAATAATGAAGGCTTGCGCAAAAGCTTTTGATGACAAATCTCATTTAACCGAAGTAAATAAAAAATTAAGAGAAAGAGCAAACTTTGCATATAAAAGGTTAAACAAAATTCCAAACATTTCAACAAAAAAGCCAAACGGAGCATTCTATATATTTCCAAAAATAAATTTAAATGGAATATGGAAGAATGATGAAGAATTTGTTAAAGATGTTTTAATTAATACCGGAATTGTTTTTGTTCATGGCTCTGGTTTTGATCCAATTTATGGAAAAGATCATTTTAGATCTGTTATATTACCGCCAATAAGTTTAATGGAAGAGGCTTTTAATAAATTAGAAAACTTTATGAAAGATAAAGTGAGGAGATAAATTTCTTTGTTGTTTATAGTATAAAAATCTTTCTTTTGCTAATTAAAATAAATGAAGCTATAATTCAAAAGACAAGTGAGAAAAATGTTCCCAGTAGTTTTGCTTTCCATCCTTTCATAAAAAATTGGAAAGAATAAATAAAGCACACCTAAAAATAATTAGTAAACTAATTAAAAAGTTGGAAAGAATGGGCAAAAATGCTCTAAAAATTCTTGACATTGAAGATTATTATCTGTTATGTTAAATGAAAGTAATGAACCTCTTTCTTATTTTCTCTTACTTTCAGAAATTTTTTACTTCAATGGAACATGACTTGAACTTCTCGTAGCACCAAATCCTGGAGCAGAATGCTTTGGCCTTTTTCTTGTTAATGCAAATTCCCCTAACCTATGGCCAATCATTTCTGGTTTTATTTCAACAACAACCCAATCTTTACCATTATATACCCCAAATTTATATCCCACCATTTCTGGAAGTATTATCATATCTCTTACATGAGTTTTTATTAATTTATCTTTTCCTTTTTTTCTCATTTTCTTTAAAAGCTTTTTTTGTTCTTCTGTCAATCCTCTTTTTAAGCTTCTTCTTTCTCTTGCATTTAATAAATTTCTTAATGAAGCCAAATCCATTGATTTTAGCTCTTCGAATGTTTTCCCTCTATATAAAAACTTTGCCATAATCATCAACCCAAATATTCAATTTCTTCCTTTTTCTTTTCAGTCTTTTTTCTATCGGCTAATAATTTTTCATAGTATTTATTCATCTCCTTACTTACAGAAGGTGAGATAACTTTTAATGCTTTTTCAAAATCTTCTTTAGTTACTTCTTTTGCATTTATGTCTCTTCTTAAAGCATTCAAAGCAGCCTCTCTACATAAAGCTTCAATATCAGCACCTGAAAATCCTTCTGTTTTTTCTGCTAATTCGTCTATATTTACATCCTTTGCCAAAGGCATTTTTCTTGTATGCACTTTTAAAATTTCTTTTCTTCCGTTTGTATCAGGCACTCCAATCAAAATTTGTTTATCAAATCTACCAGGTCTTAACAATGCTGGATCAAGCATATCTGGTCTATTTGTTGTGGCCAACACATAAACATCTTTCAATTCCTCCAATCCAGACATTAATGTTAATAATTGAGATACAATTCTTTCAGTAACATCGGTTATACTTCTTCCTCTTATAGGAGCTAGGGCATCTATCTCATCGAAACAAATTATAGCAGGAGCTACTTGCTTCGCTCTATGGAAGATTTCTCTGATCTTTTTCTCACTCTCACCTACCCATTTTGAAAGAATTTCAGGACCAGAAACCAAAATAAAGTTTGCATCACTTTCATGAGCTACTGCTTTTGCTAATAATGTTTTTCCGCATCCAGGAGGGCCAAAAAGTAATATTCCTCTTGATGGTTTTATTCCAAGTCTTTCAAATGCTTCTTTATGTTTCAAAGGAAGCTCTATTGCTTCTCTTAATTCTTTTTTAGCTTCTTCTAAATCTCCTATATCGTCCCAGGTAACATTTGGCTTTTCTATTAGAACCTCTCTCATTGCAGAAGGTTCAACAAATTTTAATGCATACTCAAAATCCTCCGCAGTAACAACAAGCTTTTTCAAAACTTCTGGATCTAACGGCTTATCTTCCTTTATTTCTCCTAAGGTAGGTAATATCCTTCTTAAAGCATGCATCGCTGCTTCTTTACATACAGCTGCAATATCAGCACCTACATAACCATAAGTCCTTTCTGCAAGCTTATCAATATCAACACTCTTATCCAATGGCATTCCTCTTGTATGTATCATAAATATTTCCTTTCTTCCTTCTTTATCTGGCACGCCAATCTCAATTTCTCTATCAAATCTTCCTGGTCTTCTTAAAGCTGGATCAATTGCGTTTGGCCTATTTGTTGCTCCAATAACTATAACCTTTCCTCTTGATTTTAAGCCGTCCATTAATGTTAATAACTGACTTACAACTCTTCTTTCCACTTCTCCTGTTACTTCTTCCCTTTTAGGAGCTATTGCATCAATTTCATCAATGAATATTATGGATGGTGCACTTTTTTCTGCACTTTCAAAAACTTTTCTTAGATTTTCTTCTGATTGTCCATACCATTTGCTCATTATCTCCGGACCATTAATTGAAAAGAATGTTGCTCCTGATTCATTTGCCACAGCTTTTGCAAGTAGCGTTTTACCTGTTCCTGGCGGTCCATAAAGCAAAACACCTTTTGGAGGCTCTATTCCTAATCTTTCAAAAAGCTCTGGATGCTTTAATGGAAGCTCTACCATTTCTCTTACCTTCTTTATCTCTTCTTTTAATCCGCCTATGTCTTCATATGTAACCTCTGGGACCTTTTCTTCAATCGGTTTTGTCATTTGCTCAAGAACTTCTATCTTTGTATCTTCTGTTATTTTTACAATGCCTTTTGGGGTTGTGGAAACTACAATAAACTTTTCTTCTCCGAATGAATAGAACAAATCTTCAATATTCACGCCAAAAAATTCACTAAATATATCCTCTCTACTCATTCTCTTTACAATTGGTTTTGGCACAATTATATCCCCTGTTTTTACAGGCCTGAAAAGTAGATTTTGGTGGAACATTTCTCCGCTAACGCGCATTATAATATTTGGTCTTGCAGGAGCTAAGGTAACGCTTTCAGCATCTTTAACATCTGCTTTCCTTATTGTAACGAATTCTCCTATAGAAGTACCACAATTCTTTCTTACAAGTCCATCCATTCTCACTACATCTAAACCAATATCAGCAGGATATGCCCTAACAGCAATTGCTCCAGTGCTTTTTGTTCCTATAATCTCAACTATATCACCTTCTTTAATTCCAATCTTTTTCATATTTTTTGTATCTAATCTAACTATTCCTAAACCTACATCTCCTTTTTCTGTAAGTTCTCCTACCCTAAGCTTTATTTCTTTAATTTCTTCATTTTCTTTTGACATAACAATCAACTTCCTATATAATAAGTCAAACAATTATATAAAAATGTTTTATAATTTAAATAGTTTATTTTTAATGTAGTTTATTTTATTCAAGTGTAAAATTTGGAAAGGGTATGCTAAAATGAATGATGATTCTACTTCTATAGGTTATTTGAAAAAATTAGCAACTGATTTTAGAGATAAAAGGAATTGGAAAAGGTATCATAATCCAAAGGATTTGGCAATATCTATTTCAATAGAGGCGAACGAATTGTTAGAGCTATTTCAATGGAAAAGCTTAGAAGAAATATATAAGTCAATTGAAAATCCAGAATATTTAGAAAAAATAAGAGATGAATTAGCAGATGTTGCAATTTATTGTTTATGTTTAAGTGATATTTTGAATATAGATCTTTCTAATTCTATTGTTAAAAAAATCGAAAAGAATGAGAAAAAATATCCAATTGAAAAATATAGAAGAAATGAAGAAGAATCTTCTTAATGATTTTTATGCAGATAGAAAAACTTCCTACAAACTCTCCGTTAGATAAAATTTTAGAAGGTGGAATAGAAAAGGATACAATCACAAATATATATGGAGAGCCAGGATCAGGAAAAACAAATTTAGCAATGCTTTGTGCAATATCTGCAATAAAAGAAGGGAAAAAAGCAATATACATTGATACAGAGGGCGGATTCTCTTTAGATAGATTCAGCCAATTAGTAAAAGAAAATTTAGAAGAATATCTTAGAAAGATAATCTTATTTTCTCCTATTAGTTGGAAAGAGCAGTGCGAAATAGTTGAAAAGATTGAGGAGAATTTGGAAAAAGAAAATGTTGGAATAATTATAATTGATTCTATTGTTTCTCTTTATCGACTTGAAATAACTCAAGAAAACTTTCATGAAATTAATAGAGAACTTGGAAGGCAATATCTAATCTTATCACATATTTCAAGAAATAGAAATATTCCAACCTTAGTAACAAATCAGATTTATGTGATTGAAGGTAAAATAGAATTAACTTCTCGCTTAATAGGAAAGTATTGGGCAAAAACTTTAATAAAATTAGAGAAGCTTGATATCTCTGGACATAGAAGAGCTACAATAATTAAACATAGATCAATCCCTGAAGGAAGAAAAATAGAATTTCAAATAACAGGAAATGGGTTAAAAGAAGTTGGAAGGTTTTCAGTAATATGAAAATTTTAATGAAAAAATTTTGAAAATTATTTAATATAGAAGCAAAAAAATTTAGAAGAAAAACAAAAAAGTTTAGAAAAAAATGAAAAAACTTTAAATACTTATTATGATAATAAATTGAATATTATTTTGAAAAAAGAATTGTAGAAATGTTCGGACCACACTTAACATTGGATTTGTATTCATGCAACAGAGAAAAAATTGGAAACAAGGAGTTTATTCTAAAAATTTTAGATGAACTACCAGAACTAATAGGAATGCACAAAATTTCTGAGCCTTGGGCAATAGAATATCCAGGAAATCCAAACTCTTTTGATGCTGGTGGCATTTCAGGATTTGTTCTAATAGCAGAGAGTCATATAACAATACATACCTTTGTAAAGCAAGCATTTGCCTCAGTAGACATATTTTCTTGCAAAAGCTTTGATGTAGAGAAGGCGGAGAAATATATAATAGAAAAGTTTGAAGCTAAAAAAGTAGAAAAAAACTTTTTCAACAGAGGTATAGAATTTCCAAAGGATGTGGAAAAGGTTAAGAATATTGTAGCAAGAGATAGAAGAAAGATTTCAAAACAATGAAGCTTTAGCAAATCATAGTTCAGTAACCTTTTCAAAATTTCCGGTTAAAAGAGATGAATCTATCTAAATCTTATACTTCTCAAGGTATTTTTATCTTCTAATAAAACCCAAGCAAATTTCTTGATTCTTCTATTAATTCTTTTACGAAATTTATATCCTTCTCTTCCATTCCTTTACTTTTTAAAAGCTTCGTAAACTCTACCAATTCCTCTAAAGATTTTGTTGAATTTCCAATCCACAAATTTAGATTTATTTTTTCTCCTTCTTCTTGTAGTTTTTCTCTGATAAGCCTTTCTGCAAAAGAGAGATTAAAATAAGCTCTGTGAACCCTCTCCTCCAGAATCTTTGAAACCATTTTTTCAGGATTCACTCTTATGAAATATCTTTCAATTTCCATGTTAAAAATTTTTGGTTTAAAAAATAAAATATTAGTATAGGATTTTATTGAAGAACGCTGTATCTTCTTAATGCTAAGAATATAAAAATCATGCCCCCACCGGGATTCGAACCCAGATTACGGCCTTTCTGCTTTTTTCTTTTTATCCTTTTAATCAAAGCCTTCTAACTTTTAGTTTTACCTTCTTATATTAATTTCCGAAAATCAAAAACCGCAGGGCCGTGTCCTGTCCATTAGACTATGGGGGCTTTTTAATAGTTTTTATACTTTTACAAAATAAATAAAGATATGCTAAAGAAGATTGAGTGCACATCATGTAAAAGAAATGTAATAGGAGAAAAGAATTATGTTAAATTTGAATGCCCGAATTGCGGAAAAAAGGAGATAGTGAGATGTGAAAGATGTAAAAAGTTAAGTGTACCATATATTTGCTCTGAATGTGGATTTGAAGGTCCATGAGCGTGATACTATGGGAAATGTTGCAATAACATTTAAAATACTTCCAAAATCTTCTGATGTTGATATTAATCTTTTGGTTAATAAAATAAGAGAGTTAAACCCTAATGATATAAAAACAGAAAATCTCGCATTTGGAATAAAGATCATTAAAGCACTATTTATAATTCCTGATAATAAAGGTTCTTCTGAAATAGAAGAAAAGTTAAGAAATATAGAAGAAATTGGAGAAGTTGAAACAGAATCCTTGACATTAATTTAGGAATGATTAAAAAACAATTTTTAAGAGTAGCTAAAACTAATTTAATTTTGTAAGATTATTTAATTTTGTGTTATTATGTACTCTAAAAAAATTTTGAATATCTTGAAAAAAAATAAATTAAAAATAGGAGATAAGGTTAGGATAATTTTAGATAATAAAGAGATTAAAGGAATAATAATGCCTAGACCAGAAAGTGGAGATGAAGATTGTCTAATCATAAAATTAGATGATGGTTATAATATAGGAATAAAAATAACTAAAGAAAAAATTGAAAAAATTTAATGATAGATATGGAAAATGAAAAGATAATATCAATTCTTGGTACAGGAGGAACAATAGCAAGCAAAATAGATTATTCTACTGGTGGAGTATATGCAGCGTTTTCTCCTTCTGATATAATAAACCAGATACCTGAAATAAAAGATATTGCTGAAATTAGAACAAAACAAGTAATGAACATAATGAGCGAAGATATGAAACCAGAATATTGGAAGATAATTGCAAGAGAAGCTGCAAAAGAATTAAATTCTGGCTCTTGCGGAATAATAATAACCCATGGTACAGATACAATGCATTTTACTTCTGCTGCCCTTTGCTTTATGCTAAAGAATTTGAATGGAACCATAGCTTTAGTAGGTGCGCAAAGAAGCTCTGATCGTGGTTCAAGCGATTCTTTTATGAATATGATTTGCGCTTCTCATCTCATTACAAAATCTGATATTGGTGAAATACTTGTTGTAATGCATGAATCTATGAATGACGATTATTGTATAGCTATTAGAGGATGTAGATGCAGAAAGATGCACACAAGCAGAAGAGATGCCTTTAAATCAATAAATGAAAAGCCTATTGCAAGAATAAGCTATTCTGGAGAAATAGAGATAATAAACAAAAATTATATTAAAAAAAGAGAAGGAAAGGTTTTTGTAGATGACAAGTTAGAAGAAAAGGTCGCTTTTGTAAAGGTATATCCTGGAATAGATCCTGAAATATTTGATTTTTATTTAGATAAAAAATACAAAGGATTTGTTGTTGAAGCAACTGGATTAGGGCATGTTCCTACATTAGGAAAAAACTCTGTCTTAAACAAAATAAAAAAAATAAGAGAAAATGAAATTCCTGTAGTTATTACATCTCAATGCATTTATGGAAGGGTCCATCCAACAATATATGCAAATTTAAGAAAGCTTTATAAGCTTGGAGTAATATTTGCTGAAGACATGCTTCCAGAGGTTGCATATATAAAATTAATGTTTATTCTTGGTCATACAAAAAATGAAGAAGAAATTAAAAATCTAATGCTAAAAAATATTGCCGGAGAAATTTCTGAAAGAAGTGAATAAATGAAAAAATCTGATAAAAGATTCTTTAGAATACTGAAATTATCTAAGATTAAAAAAGATTTTATTGAATTGATTGAAGGAATAACCTTTAAAGAAATATTAGTAATTCTTTCATTTCCAATATTTATAACCATTTTAATGTTTTTGCCTCCTAACATAAGAGATTCTTTATCTCTTCACATTGATAATCCTCAATGGTGGCAGTTTTTTACCTCTTCTTTTATTCATGAAAATTTAATTCATTTACTTGATAATATTCAAACATACTTTATAATAAGCTTTGTTTTATTGATCTTCGCTAATAAAACAAAAAACAAGAAAAATTTTTTTACTTTGTTTTTATTTAATCTTATTTCTTTACCATTAATAAGCTCTCTGATAGTAACTATATTTTATCCTAAATTTATTCCGAGCATAAAAACATCTCAAGGAAGCTCTGTCTTGATTTCTTCGATGCTCGGTTTCTTTCCTATGTTTTGGATATATTACTTCTCAAAGAAGCAGAAAAACAACACGATTGACAAATTCTTTAACCTATCTCTCTCATACTTATATTTATTGATTGTTGTGATTTACTATCAAATTCATAAAAATATATTGCTTGTTTCGGCATTTTTCTTCTATTTCTTGTTTTATTGTTATTTTTATAGAAAAGATTTCAAAGTCTTTGTAAAAAACATTTACGAAGAATCCAAAAATAATATAATATTCTGCTTTTTAACAATATTTTTCCTAATATTCTTCATGACTGCACCGCTTATTTTATTTCCATTAAAATTTGTTAAAGGAAATACAGTTATTGATATTTTCATACATTATATCGGGCTTTTTTATGGAATAATTATAAGCTATGTGTTTTTTAAATCCAAAATAAAAAAGGTTTGAATTGATTAAAAAAGTTTTATTAATCAAAGCTTCTATTTTCTTTTCTCATATTTTTCATTTATCAAAATAATATTCTTATCATAAGCATTCACTACTTAATATAAAAACAAACATTAAGAAACAATCAAAACCAAAAAACCATTTATATAAAAGCAAAGATATTCTATTTATGGAAATAGCTACTTGGCATCTTTTTGCTATTGTTATGCTTATAATAGTTTTAGCTATTGTTCTGATTGTTATTGTGTTACCAATATTTTTTGGAATAAATCAAACAAGAGAAGAAATAAATGTAATTAATGCATGTAGGGAATGGTCTAAAAATAATTGCATGGAATCTTTGGTTTCAATTTATAAAAGCAGAATAGGTTGCAAAGATTATGAAGAATGTTTAAAAATATGTAAAAATTTAGGGACTTGTTGGTAGGTTAAGATGAAAGGTATACAAAGAGATATGCTTAACATAATAATTGGAATGATAGTTTTTATTTTATTTATAACAATAATAATTTTGATTTTTACTAAATTGAGCAGTAATACATCATGGTTTAGCTTAGGTTGATGATATGCATCCGATGTATGATCTTGCAAAAATGATATGTAGCTTAATTTTAATAATATCAATATTTAGACTTGTGATTGAATTGGGTTATGTGTATATAGAATATTTTGCAAGAGGTAATGTTAGAGTAATGCAAGAATTTATTTCTGGTTTTATATCAATTAGCAATGTTGCTCCTTCAGAAAGTTATTTCGAAGGTATTTTTCCTGAAGTGAGCCATGAAATAAAAATAGTAAAAGAGCCACCATTAATTAATATATCTCCAGGTGGTGTTTCACAAATGCCAAGAATAAAGTTTAGAGAATATCCTGAAATCTCATATACTATAGCAAAATCTCTTAACATAGAAGGAGATTGCGTTGAAAAATGGTGTGTTCTCTCTGGAGAAAATATAAACAAAATAATTATTGAAAAATCCGAAAATATTATTAAAATTAAGAAAGAAGAAATCAAAAAATAGGATGTTAAAATGAAAGGATATGAAGAACCAACAACAACATTTATTGAAATACTTACAATAATAATTTTTACTATCTTTGTTTTAGGTTCTTTATTAATGGTTACAAAATTTAGAACAGATGCAAGATTAGCAACAACAAAAAGAATTATGATAGATTTCGGAGAAAATGTTTTAAGTGCAAGCTGTCTAACAAATGAAAAGAATGTATTAAATGAAACAAAAATTAGATCAGAATTTGAATATTACAACTCTCATAAAAATGATAAAGATGGTTTCTCCTGCTTAGAAACAAGCATCCCAATAAAAACTATAATACAGACAAAAGATACAAAATGGGAGTTTGGAAATGCTATCGGTAAAAAATTTTTTCCTATATTTATATTTCCTGCTGTTTTGTTGAAAGATGATGGTTCAACAGTTCCAGCAACTATAGAGATTATGATAGAAGCTGATTGAATGAAAGGATTTACCTTAACTCTTTCAGTAGTATCTCTTATAGCAACAATTTTGATAGGAGTATTTATTTCTTTTGTTCTTGGTATTATGTACTCTTTTCATCTTTACATAACAAAAACTTTAATTATAGAAAAGATTTATTCTTATTCTAACGCACAAGATGCTCTTCTCTCTCTACTCGAAATGAAAAAAGAGGGAATAAGTTTTAAGCAGGCATTAATTTACTCTATGTATGAAAATACTTTAGAGCCAAAAATCTATAATGGTGAAAAAGAGATTGTTTATAGCTTAAAAGATGTTGCTAAAGAGTTTTTAGATTATTTTTATATATATGATGATTATTGGCTCTTTTTATACAATACATCAACTCAAAAATATGAAACTATCCTGGCTTCAAAAAATAATCCAGAAAAATTATTTTCAGACCCAAAAGGAAGTAGTAGAGCTCAAGTTCCTTTATCAAAGGATTATTATATTGTAATTTATATAAAAACAACTGATTAAAATGAAAGGAATATCTTTAACTGCTATTGTAATAGGAGTTTTGGTATTCTCTGCTGTAGGGACATTCTTTGGTTTAATAATTGCTTTAAGAAGCTATAGCGAAATGGTTTTGAATGATGAGGTTAATCTTGGAATATATGGTATAAACTTATACCATTTAATAAAAAAGACGATAGAAGAAAAAACAAAGCTTATTATAGACACAGCAGCTCTTTCTTTAGGGGAAAAATGCGGAGGGATAAATTGTGGAGAAGAATGTAGATGGGCAATATATTGTCCAGAGATAGAAGCATTGTACAAAAAATATCAAGAGGAAATGAAAAATAATTTGGATCTGAATCTCCCTGAAAATATAAAAAATTATAACATAACTCGACCTAAAATAAAAGAGATTAAGGTTGAAGAAGGAAATATAACTTTTATATTAGAAGATCTTTCTATTTCTTACAATTCAAGCTATTTTAAGTTAAATCTCACAAACAAAACCTTAACAATCCAAAAAAATTCAACATACCCAATATTTCTTAAAATTGGAAGAAATTTTGTAGAAAATGTTGCAAATGAATTTGATAAAAGAATAAAAATATCTACAAAAGCATCTGCTACAAGAGAGGGCTATTGTGCTACTCAGGAAGAATTGTTATTTTTGACTGAATACAAAAATATAGAAAGAATTATAAAAAATGTTTTAAGAGAAATTAATGAAAAGTATAAAGAAAAATCTTGTAAAGCAGAGGATAAAGAAATAGAAAAGTATTATGAAGTAAGATACTATAATTGTATTCCTCTAGATGAAACGACATACTATGCTGAAGCAGAGTTTATATTCAATGTTAAGACTAGAATAGAATTTAATTGTGAAGATGAAAAAACCAAAGTTCCTATAGAAAGAAAAAATGAATTAAAAAATCTTGTTTTGAAATTTTTTGTTGTGGTTAATTCAATAATAGAAAATATGATAACTAATTCTAATGTTGTTTCTCCATAAAAAATAAAAATGGGCCCGACGGGATTTTTGTTGTTTTTAATAAAAACAATTTCGAACCCGCGACTCCCGGCTTTCTTTATCATTGCTAAGCTCAAACCTTTTAAGCAATTGCTTAAAAGGCCGGTGCTCTACCTGACTGAGCTACGGGCCCACGCCTCGGTCGGGATTTTCGAGTTTTTATCTTCGAACCCGAGTCAGAGCCTCGACAGGGCTCTATGCTAGACCTCTACACCACCGAGGCATATTCTTAATTATCTTTTTTAATAAAATTTAAATTTGAAATTTAATATCTA
>CAZSPP010000002.1:0-9889 GCA_964608845.1 uncultured archaeon
GCTATTATAGATCTTTTTGGAAATCCAACATCTAATTTTCTTCTTGAAAGCCTTTCTTCATTTATTGCAACCTTTATTTTTCCATCTTCTATTATGCAAGCCCCAGCATCATGACCATCCCAAATTCCGAGGATGTACATAAAATCACTGAAAATTACTTTTAATTCTAAATTATTTAATTTTTTAAATGCTTAATTTACGGAACATAGTATATTTTTGGGTTAAATTTAGAAAATATTCCTATTGTGTTTAATGAAATATTCTTAAGTAAAATCCAATCTTTTGGTGGATTTAGCATAAACTCGGGATAACTATAAGGATTTATATAGGTGTAGGGGTTTAGCTCTGTTACAACAAAAGCGTCTCTAATAAATTTTCCACTATTATAGAAATAGTTTTTGCAATCTATTGTGTTGCAATCATAAACCTTTAGCCTATTAATAAAATTTTCGTCATATTTAGAAAAAAATTTGAATTTTGAGATTGTCCACGGATCTGGAATATATATTGTTTTATTTGAAGTACCTTTTAAAAAATACACTGCTTCTCTGATATAGCCCATGCCATTTCTTAGGAAAATATAACTTTGGTTTGTATAGTATAGAGAAGTGATAAATAAAAAGATTAATATAGGGGCTAAAAGAACTTTTTGAATTTTAGTAGTAAATAATAAAAATCTAGAAAGTATAATGACTGCAGGAATAGAAAATATTGATAAAAATCTAATATGTCTAGCATACAAGCAGTACTCAACTATCTTTGTACAATAAAATTGCAATCCAAACTCGAAGAACAAAAACAAGAATAAGAGCCAAAAGATAAGAAATATTGAAAATTTATCTTTTTTATAAATTAAAAATATTAAAGAAAAAAACACGAAATAATAAATGAATCCAAAATACGGTTTATCGTGGATCCAATTAAAAAATGGCCCAAAATTAAACATCATTCTTATATAATATGATAAATCAGAATTACTGTTCAAATCATGAGTAAAGAAGTAATTTCTTACTTTTTCCCCATAAAACCATTCTCCTGTTATAATATAGAAATGTATTAGCTGCAGTAAAAATATTATCATAAAACCTGATAAAAAAACTAGATATGGAAAAATATTGTTTTTCAAATGTTTGAATAAGCCTTTTTTAAAATGATTCCAAAAAACATAAAATCCGATTATTGGTATAATTAAGATAACAACAGATTTTGATAGATAACAGAAACCTAAAAAAATACCACTTAAAAAGTAATAGAAAATTTTTCTTGACTTCTCGCCTTTTATAAAAAATAAAATAGAGGCTGCTGAAAATAATTGTGTTGGAATCTCTGGACCGACCTGAGTAGAGTAAATTATTTCAAGGGGAAATATTGAAAGTAAAAATGCGGCAGTAAGTGCTATCTTTTTATTAAAAATTTCTTTTCCTAGTAAGTATGTAATCACTATGCTTCCTAGTGACAGTAAAAGAAAATAGAGTGATGTTGAAAGCTCATTTATACCAAATATTTTCCAGAAAAAAACAACCGGATAATAAACAGCTATTCTTATTCCCCATTCTACTCCACTAGGTGGAATAAATTTATTTTCTTTATATATTTCTTCTGCATATTCTAGATAATAAGAGTCATCATTAAAACCTATTCCAACAAAAAAATATAATCTTAAAAAGAGGGCAAAAATTAATATACAAAAAAATAAAAAATTAGATCTAATGCAATTTCTTATTTTTTTATTCAATTTCATAATCATCTCACATAATATATTTTTGGGTCAAAGTGAGCATATATGTTTATTTTTGGGCCTTCTATAACTTTTAATAATTCCCAATCTTCAGGTATATTTAATATAAAACCCGGTAATCTTTCTCTTATGCTAATATCAGTAGCTATCATTGGAGATCCGTTTATAATAACAAAGGAGTCTCTAATTTCTTTGGGATTTAAAACACTCTCCAAGGGTATTATTTTTCTTTTATATCCAAAATAAAAATCTAGATACGGAAATGATCCTAAATCTGTGTAAATTGTCTTGTTTTCTTTTGTTTTTAAGTAACTGTAAATGTTTTTAAAATCAAATACTCGAGTATCATGAACCTCTGCTACTTTTATTATATAGTATGGAGTTGTAATTATTATTAATGAAAGAATTAAGATAGAAAAGTTTCTATGAATACCGAAAAGATCAAAAAATCTTGATATAACTAAAACCCACGGAGGCAATATAATTATTAAATATCTTGCCCATTTTGCTATAGGTCTAAATGTTAGTGTCATAACACCGAATTGAAGATAAAGTAAAATAAAAGTAAGCCAAAGAATGAAGAAATAAGATTTCTTATCCTTTTTGATTAATAAGTAAAAAGAAGAAAATAAAAGAACATAGAAAAAAATACCTATTTTACCTTCCTGAGCCCAAACATCTGGATTTATAATTCTTGTTAAAATTCTCGGATAATAGTTAGGATCAAGATTCGTAACAACAGTTAATTCTGTTTCATGAATCACTTTTAATCTCCAAAAAGGATCTTGAGTTATTAAATAGAAAAAAATACACTCTATTAAAAATATCGTTAAGAAACCTAAGACAACATACAAATAATTTTTTTCTATTTTAAGATTTGATATTGAGTAAGCTAAGAAGATTAGTGGAGTAAGAAACGCCAACTCGTTTGTTAAATAAGAAAGTCCTACAAACACACCAGAAAAAAATAAGTATAAATTGTGTTTATTAACATCTAATAATCTCCCATTCTTATGCCTTTCTGCAAGCAAAAATAAATAAATGCTTATTAAAGTGAAAAATATTAATGGTGTGCTAGGTATAAGTTGAGTAGAATATACTATATCTAAAGGAATAATGGAAAGAAGAAAAGATGCAAGCAAGCCAACTTTCTCATTAAAAACAAATTTTCCTATTAGATATGTGAGGAAAATTGTTCCTAAAGAACAAAATAATGGATATATAGCTGCGGTATACATATTTACTCCAAGAATGAAAAAGATAAAAGCTAGTGGTAAAACCATCATGCTTCTTAAAGGATCAATAATATTTATAGGATACTTTTCAAATTGGCCTGTAGATAATAGCCAAGCAGACCAAACATATTTTAAATCATCTGTTATCCCTATTCCGATAAAGAAATATAATCTTAAAAAGAGGGCAAAAATTAAAATTAGTGCTATCCATATTTCTGCTCTAATCTTCTTTAAATTTTTTAGTGGACAAAATTTTATTTTCCTCATACTTTTAACAAATTGCTTATTATTAGTTGATGGGCTTCGCATGGTGTCCAACAATTTGGGCATTCTAAATTAATTGTTTTTCTTTTTATTTCTTTAGCTTTTTTTGAATTTAAAATTTTTTTTAAGTCATAATCATTTTCTCTCAAATTGCCTAATCTTTCTCCAAAAACTGTGCAAGGAAAAACATTTCCATAAGGATCTATAAAGCAGGAAAGATTCAAGATATTGCATTTTATTGGTGTTCTTCGTTTTTCTAAAAATTTAATCGCTAATTCTAAATATTTTTGTTGTATAATATCTATACTAGAAAGTCTTTTCTTTCGTAATCTCAAAATATTTTTTATTTCTTCTGTTGCTCCTTTTACATAATCATTTGTTTTTTGCATATTTAGATTATGATAATAAACTCCAGAAACCTCAAAAAGATTTATATTAAATTCGTTTGGTGATATATCCTTAATTTCAGATTTAACTGATTCATAAGTTTTTTCAAATGCGCCTAAATTTTCTGGGTATATTGTATATCCAAAATATACTTCTAGATTTGAATATTTCTCTTTTATTTTAGAAAGTTTTTTATACAATTTTATTGCTCTTTTCCAATTTCCTTTTATACCTCTTATTTTATCATGCAACTCTTCATAACCATCTAAACTTATTGTTATCACATATTTTTTTCTAAAAAATTTAAGAACTCTATTTACAGCATTAAATGTTAAATCATATGCGATAGCATTTGTTGGGCTAGAAAGAAGGTACAAGCCTTTACAATTTTCTTTAAATGTTTTAACTATATCCACATAGTCATGCCTTAAAAAAGGCTCCCCTCCAGTTAATCTAATCCAATTAATAAATTTTGATTTTGATGCTATCTTTTTTATTTCATCTAAGCTCAATTCGTTCTTAGATTTTACTCTCCATATGTTACAAAATTTGCATCTACTATTGCATTTATAAGTTATTGCAAAATTTATTTGATAAGGAAAAGAAAAACCAAGATTTGTTAATAAGAATTTGCTCGCAATTTCAATTTCCGGAATCATTTTAATCACTTATCATCTCTTTTATTATTCTTCTTAAAATTATAAAACCGTCTCTAAATGTTCTTAATTTTCCTTTTCCGTATTTTCTTGCTTTTTCATAGCTCGGAACTTCTAAAACTTTTAGTTTTTTCTTTGCTGCTTTTATAGATATTTCTGTTTCTATTCCAAATCCATCTGACTCGAGTTTTAATTTTTTTATTGCTCTTTTACTAAAAGATCTGTAACCATAACATAGGTCAGAATAATTCATTCTCCAAAAAAGATTTACAAGAAAAACAAAAAATTTATTTCCTAACTTTCTATACCATGGCATATCTTCTGTTCCGCCACCTTGAATAAATCTAGAGCCCATACAAATATCAAATCCACACTTTATTCCTTCAATAAGAAGTCCAAACTCTTTTGCAGCGTTTGAACAATCTGCATCCATTGTTATTATAATATCTCCTTTTGCATGCTTCATTCCTTTCCTTAATGCAGAGCCTTTTCCTCCTGAATCATATAATATCTTAGCCCCAAACCTTTTTGCTATTTTTACTGTGTTATCAGTAGAATATTTGTCAACAATTAATATTTCATAACTATATTTTTCTTTCTTAAAATAATTTTTAACATCCTTTAAAACAATCGGCAAATTTTTTTCTTCGTTCCATGTTGGTATTACTACAGATATTTTTAATTTTCTATTTTTCATCAGAATCTTCTCAGCGTTTTTTTACATCTCTGAAACTTTTATATGCATGGATAAATGAAGCCACTTGCCAAGGAATTACAAGCAAATTAACAAAGAAGAAAAGTATAAAATAGATCTCATTTAAAAAGTATAAGCCTGAAAAATAAGTATAAGCTGAAGTTATTAAGAATGGTACTGCTATAAATATCAAAATAAGAGCAAAAGTATCCCACCAATGATTTTCAGTAATTTCATAGCTTCTTTTGAATGATTCAGAAGCCTTTTTATTTTCTATTACAATTGCATATGGAAAGAATATAATTTTAGTCACAAAAAATGTTTCTATGATAAGAAATATGAAAAATTCTAATTTTTCTAAAATAATATAGGCTAGAATACCAACAACAAAAAAGAGAAGATATAAGAGGTTTCCAAGAACTAAGGCTCCGAACCTTTTTTCTATGAATTCAAAAGATTTTGATAATGAAGCTTTTTTATTTGATATATGAATCATAACACCAACAAAAAATATTGAGATTATATATGAAATTCCTAAAAGTATTAGGAGCAATAGAGTATAAACATAACCAAATACATAAGGTAAAGAAGTTACAAAAGGTAAAACCTTTTGCATGCAATAATTCATAGAGACAATTAAAATAGAGTTAATTAAAGAAACAGATAATAAATCTTTTCTTCTTTTTAGTGTAAGATAACCGTCTTTTAGAAATTCTAAAATATTTGTCATATAAATTTAATTATTCTTCTGAGTTTATAAAATTTTTGATGCTAATAATTTTATTTTCTTCTAGAAAGCTGTAAATAAACTGAAACAAAAGTTGTTGTATAAAATGCTAATAAAAATGCCTCCAACAAACAAGTTACAATAAATTGAATCGCTATAATAAATGAAAATAAATATGAAATAGCAAAGATACCTAAAGATATAAGAATAATTATAATTAAAAGCAAAAATAATCTCAATCCATTATTTTTTGTTATCTTCCAACTTTTTTCTAAGGAGGAAAAAACACCTTCATTATCTATAACTATTGCATATCCATAAAACATAAGTCTTAACTGAACATAAATTCCTGGAATTAAAAAAATTATTAGTATTGTTCCAAAAATTAGTTTGGATGTAAAGCCTATAAAGAAGAAAGTAAAATATGTAAAAATTGTTAGAAATGTAATTACTAAAAATAGAGATAACATAATTAATCCAAAAACAATAGAAGCAAAAAGATATGGTATAAATTTTTTTATGGGAAATATTAAAGCTTTTCTGATTTCTGATTTTTTATCGTAAACTAACTTAATCAGAGATATATTAAACCACATTCCGATAAGAGAAACTATTAACATTATGAAAAATACTGAGAAAATTTGAGAAAATTTTGGGACGATTTCTTCTTCGCTTACTGCATACAAGCTGCCTGTAAAAGCGTATATAATTATTAAAATTAAAAAAATTGTTGCAAGTGAAAAAAGGTATATTTTGGGCTTTTTTAATATTGTTTTATATCCGTTATCTAAAGCTTTTATTACATCTAACATTTTTCTCAAATATATTTTTATTTCGAAGTATATAAAGTTTTACAAAATTTCTATTCTGTGTGCAAGTGCATTGTATTTTATTATAACAGTTATATCTGAATTGTTTATTGTTGTGTTCCAAAATATTGAGTTTTTATTTCCACAATCATAATTTTGTTTTTCAAGATCTAAATAATTATTTGGAATTTTTTCACAATATTTTCTAGATTTTAATTTTTCTGTTAACTCTATTTCATTAGCATTTCCATTCTTACCAAATATTTCATAGCAAATAAATGTTTTTCCACTTTTTCCTTCATCTGACATTCTCCAGCAGCTTATTATATAACTTAAAAGTATATCTGAATCCAAAAAATCTACTTTTATTCTTTTTGTTTCTTGAGATATACAATTACTTAAATCTGGCTTTAAAAAGTCTGGAATAGGAAAGCTTGAAACTAAGGCATAAAATCTACAAAGTTGTGAGCCGACAAAATTTGGATAAAGATAATTAAGAAAAGTTATCAAAATAAAAATAGTTGCAACTGCTATTAAGATATAAGCTGTTGTTGAAAAATTCAAACCTTTCAATCTTTATCACTCTATTTCTCCTTTTTTCTTTATTATAAAGAAGAATGCAAGAATTATTAAAATACCTATTAAAGGAATAATCAAAATCCATATATTTAATCCTTTCGGCTTTTCTTCACAATATTCTTGACATGTATTATCTTCGCAACATATTAATCCTTCACAACACTCGAGATTACTACAATCTTCTCCAACTTCTGCACATGGTTCATAAATAATTGTGGTTGTTATTTTTGGAATTGTGGTTGGTTGCGGTTCAAGGGGCATTGAATATTCTACAATAGAAATTGTTTTTTCCATTGAGTTTCCTTCGAAGCAACTAGCTCTAACCTTTATTTCTCCTCTTCTTATATTACAGGCATCTAAGAATATGACAGAAATTCCTGAAGATATTGTAGGCATGCACAAAGCATTATATATGCTATCCTTATACACTAGAAGTTCTCCGTTTGTGCATGTACCAGAGATTTGACACACACAAGGTTTTCCTATTTCACATTCCCAAGAATTTTTTCCAGATGTGCAGTTTACTATTTCAATATTTTCTCCAAAAACTATTGGAATTAAAAGTATTGAAATCAAGATCAATTTTAAAATTTTTTTATTTTCCATACTTCTCACTAACATGTGAATGAAGGTGATGAATATTTAGCTAATTGGTTTTCAAGATCTCCTAACTTGTAAGCTATTCCAATAACTTTTAATTTCGTACCTGTTCTACAATCTCTAATATTTGAAAGGGTTGCATCTCTTTTTCCAGATGATTTAGGTGGTATTTCTAAGTTTGCTGTATAATATATTCTTCCTTCAGGTTCATCGCCAACTAATCTAATAAATAAAATGGCTGGATAGCTCATTCCATTCTCTACATCAACTTCACATCTTGTTTTGCTGCAAACAACGCTATTTATTTTGAATTTTTCTTCTGACTTTATTACATTTACAATATATGCAGCAATTTCTCCTTCATCATTAAAATCTAAATCATTGTTTTTATCTATGCATGCATAATAAGTGTAATTTCCTGGATTTTCTGGTACTGAAAATTGACAATTACCATTTCCTTTTGTTGTACATGCAATATCTCCATCACAAGAATCTTTCTTTATATATACTGTAGCATTATCACAATAAGATAAGTTTGAAACATAGGCTCTTGTTAATGAAGATGTTGCTATAATGCTTGGAGATATGTTTAATGAAATAAAACCAGAACATGATTGAGAAATTGGTAATATCTTTTCTTTTATTAATCTAAATGGTTGATAACATTCTACTGTTATCAATAATTCTCCTATATCTGATGGTGAAAATATTACCGGATAAGGAGATATTCCAATTGGTCTAAATATTTCTTCTTGTAGTGGCTTTCCTTTATAATTTAAAATGGATAATAAACCATAGCTACAATTTAAAATTTCACATCTGCATGTATCTTTTACTTTACATTCTGTACAATTTATAATGATCCCTTTTTCTACAGTTATGTTAATTTTATAACTCATTTGTGGCTCAGAGCATATACCTGCCACTGAAATTATTCCTTCATCTAAAGGAGTAAATGTTATTGAAGTTGGTGGGATAGAATGAATTATTGGTGAATCTAAAGGATTGTCTTTTTCATTTGATAAAAACCACATCCCTTTTTGACAATTAAAAATAGAGCAAGTATTATTTTCTTTAGCTATCATATTTTCTTTTTCGCAAGTTATAGAGATTTGTGGAATTGTTGTTGATGTTGTGGATGTGGTAGAGGTTGTGGTTGTTATTTCTTCTACATATATTGATTTACAAATTGATGTTCCACCATTATCACAGTTAATTTTTCCATAATATATTCCTTTTTGAGAAGGCTGCCAATTAATGATTGGACTAGAAAATATTACACTAAATGTTAAATTGCCTGAACATAGTTGATCCTTATATATCAAAAATATTCCTGAAGGACAATTTGTAGTACATTCACAGTCTTCTACTTTACAATCATCGCAAGAAAATTGAATTTGTTGTGTTGGAACTGTTGTGGTTGGTCCTGGAATTGTTGAAGTTGTGGGAATAGTGATTGTTGTTGGTATGGTTGTAGTTCCACACCATGGCATGTTTGGACATGTTGTGCAAATATCTGGACAACAACCTTCACTTCCAGTATACTGCCTGCATTGTAAATCGCATTGACACGGAGCTCCTGGCTCATATACACCACATCTTCCTCTACAAGATCCTTGAATTGGAATTGTTGTAGTGGGTATTGTGGTCCAGATACAATCTTGTGGACAATTCCATGAATTTTCTCCTGGTTCACAAATACCATTACCACACTGAGATGTTGGAATTGTTGTGGTTGAGGATGTAGTGGTTGTTGATGTTGTGGTTGTTGTTAGTGCACAAGAACCAGTACAGTTGCTAAAAGGATAAAGAACTGATTTGTTCCATTGTCCTGTTTGAGGATTGCATCTATAATATCCTAGAATTCCAGTGGTGTTACATGTTTCGTTTACTAAACAGCAAGTACTGAAACATCTAGTCTGATAATCACTATATATGCAACCAACTAATCCTGGTGGAATTGTATCGCAATTTTGTGTACAGGTATTAGTGGAATATAGAATAGTTTTGTCCCATTTTCCTGTTTGTGGGTCACATTTATAATATCCCCAAGTTCCGCTAATAGGACAAAATTTACGTACTTGACAACAGGTCTCATAACATTTTGATCCACCACTATAATTACAGCCAACTAACTGTGGAATTGTTGTAGTTGTGGTTTCGCCTACACATCTACCATCTTCACATCTAACTTTGCATT
>CAZSPP010000003.1:0-12236 GCA_964608845.1 uncultured archaeon
GAGGCACAAAAGTTAGAGGAAAAGGCAGAACAAAAAGAAGAATTAGAAAAGAGTAAAGAAAGTATAGAAATAATCGAAAAAAAGAAGGATGAGATAAAAGAAGAAGAGAAAATAATTGAAGAAAAAAAGGAAGAGGAAATAGAAAAAAGGATAGAAGAAAAGGTAAAAGAAGTTATTAAGGAAGAAAGAAAAGAAAAAAAAGAAGAAAAGGAGGAAGAATTAAAAATTAAAGATATTTTTGAAGAATCCAAACAATTTGAAAAAATTTTTAAGGAAGAAATACCAGAGAAGAAGTTTGAAGAAAAGAAAGAAGAAAGACCAATAGAAAAGAAATTTAAAGAAAAAGAAGAAAAAAGAGGTTTTATCCCAATATTTGAAAAGGAAATAAAAGAAAGTGATATTGAAAAATTTAGGAATGATATAATATTTGATTTAATAGAGGCAGATGTTGCCTTAGATGTTGCTGAAAAGATATTTGAAGACTTTAAAAAATTAATAATAGGAAAGAAAGTTAAAATTACTAAAGTAGAGGAAAATATAAAAGAAGCTTTTAAGGAAACAATCCTCAATTTATTAAATATTCAGGAAATTGACATAGAGGAAATAATAAGAAAAAATAAGGAAAATGGAAAAGTTAGCGTTATAGTTTTTCTTGGTTTTAATGGCAGTGGAAAAACAACCACGCTCGCAAAAATTGGATATATGTTAAAGAAAAAAGGATTTTCTGTTGTTTTTGCCGCAGGAGATACTTTTAGAGCTGCTTCAATAGAACAAATAGAGGAGCATGCTAATAGATTAGGAATAAAATTAATCAAACAAAAATATGGAGCAGATTCAACTGCAGTAATTTATGATGCTGTAGAGCATGCTAAAGCCAATAAAATAGATGTTGTATTAGCCGATACAGCAGGAAGAAGCCACGCAAATATAAATTTAATGGATGAGCTAAAAAAGATTTGCAGGGTAATAAAGCCAGATTTAAAAATTTTGGTTCTTGATTCTTTGACAGGAAACGATGTTGTAGAGCAAGCTAAAAGATTCGATAATGCTGTAGGCGTTAATGGAATAATTTTTACTAAAGCAGATGTTTATGAAAAAGGCGGAGCTATCATTTCAGCTGTATATACAATAAGAAAACCCATCTTATTTTTAGGAACAGGACAAGAATATGAAGATATTGAAAAGTTTGATGCTAAAAAAATAATAGAAAACATTTTTGATTAAATTATTCATCAAAAGGCTCACAAACAAGGCAAATCCAAGAATCTCCTAATCTTTCCATTTTACTTCCACATATTGGACATTTAGGTACCATAATTTTGTTTCACCTTAATGTTATATTTAAATTCTTAATATAAAAGCTTGAATTATCGACAGATTTTACAATAACTTTGTTATATCCTGCAAAGCAAAGATGAGGATAGAGATTATATTCATATTTCTTTTCTTCTATTATTCCATAAGCAACTTGGTATACTCTTTTATTTTCATTTTCTATAAGAACAGCAAACCCTCCAGGATTTATAACGCGCTCAACCTCAAAAATTATCTTACCAGGACTTCTATGTAAGTTATCATAATCATAAGAAGATAAAACAAACTCTTTTTCTGCTGTTTTGTAATTTATTTTGTTGTAATAGAATGTTAATTTTCCATAGCCTTCAAAGTTTCCATCTTCAGCAATAAACTCTATCTTATTTTCCCATCTCTTTAAAACATTTTGATCAAAGTAAATATCTTTTACTGCAGTTTCCATCTCTCCAGAAAAAACCTCTTTATCATTTATTCTTATGCTCAATTTTCCACTATGTTCTTTCAAATCTAAACTTATTCTTCCTTGCCTTTTTGTTAGGCTATTGTATTCTTCATCTGATATGTTAAACTTATATTCGCTTTTTCTCGCATATAATTCCTGAGAAGTTATCTTAATGTTTTTTAAAATATAAACAGAAGGGGCCCAGATCTTCCAACCAGAGCTTCTTGTAATCATTTCAATTTTATTTTTATCTTTTAATAATGTTTTATTTAAGCTGAAAATATAATTTCCTGTTGTTAAAACTTTATCATTTATGACATAATCATTTAGTTTTATGATTAGACTTCCATATCTATTAGTATCATAAACAAAAAAGCTTAGGTAAGTTGAAATTGTGTTATCAAGATCAACATCAAAATTTATTTCCAATTTGTTTGAACCAAAAAGAAGACCATTATACAATCTTTTATCACTAAGGCTTTTCAATACATCTACTGCTTTATAAACAGTTGATATATTTCTGAATTCAACATTTCTCCAAATCTCTTCAGTTACAGCACCAACAAAAACAGCTCCACTTTCTGATTTTTCTGGAAATGTTGTTGGAGATATTTCAGGTGGATATTGATTATATCCTCTCGGGTATCCTGGTTGCGATGGAAGATATATTTGAGCTCCGCCGAAAAATATAAATAGTATAACAATCATTGCAATTCCTATACCAAGCCACAAAAGAAAATCATTCATTTTAATCACTAATAAAATTTTGCAATATTTCTAAGTTAATTTTGATTAATTAAAAATTAAAATCTTGAAAACATCACTTGAGGATATTTCGATTAAAGTAAAAATGTAAAATGAGATTATATTAAAAATTTCTTAAAATCTTCAGAATCAAACAGCAAAATATCTGGTTCTTTAAATTTTTCCTTAAAACTTTTTGCAAAGATGGCATAAACCTCTTTTCTTCTCGGAAAATTAACTAATTTCGCCTTTTCTTTCAGGTCATTTAAAATTTTCTCTGCATTTACCTTATCCTGCCATTTACATTCTGCAAACAAAATCTCTTTTGTTTGGTCGTTTAAAGCTACAATATCTATTTCTTTCTCTTTATACCACCATCTCCCTATTCTTGTCAAGGGGAAGATTTTTGAATCTATTATAAATTCGCGACATATATCTTCAAATGTCTTCCCGACATATGCATTAATCTCTTTCTTAATAGAATCAAAAACTTCTTTTTCCAAACCCTGCTCTATTAGAGATTTATTTTTGAAAACAAATTTAAACCAAAACTTGTAAAAATTATCTTTAATTTTGTATCTCGTTGTTTTTGTTTTAATTTTCTTTTCAGTAATCGGTGTTTCTTTTTCAATAATTCCAACCCTTTCTAAAATTAATAGATACTTGGGCAATTTATGGCTTTGTATTTTACTAAATTCAGCAATTTCAGCAAACTTTGTATAACCTTGGGTTATAGCAAGCAATATTGACACATAAGGTGCAGGAGATCTAAATTCTTCAAATAAAAGATTTAATGGTTCATTATATAGAAATGCTGTTTTGTTCAGAATTTTATTTTTTATATTTTCATTTATTCCTATTTTAGGATCAAATTCTTCAAGATACCTCGGAATACCGCCAAGAATAGCATAAGCTTCTACCAATTTTTCAAAATTGTAGTTCGGAAAAAAATTCTTTATATATTTGAACTTTAAAGGCATAACTTGCATTTCAAAGGTTTTTCTTCCGTAGAGGGCAGAACCATATCCCATGGATATTTTGTATATTGTTGAAATTATTGAGCCGCAAAGAATTATTTTCTTGTCAGTATCTTTTATCTTTTCCCACCATCTTTGCAGCATAGAAGGCCAAGCTTTATTTATAAGATATAGATATTGAAATTCATCAATTATGATAATTTTATATTTACTTTTGTATAAAAATTCAAAAAAATCTTCCCATGTACTGAATTTTACAAAATTATCTGGTACCTGTTTTGCAAGTATATCAAGTATATTTTCAGAAATGTCTGCTAGTAAATAAAGTGCATTATTCCTTTTAGCAAACTCTATTAAAAGCCTACTCTTTCCTACTCTTCTTCTCCCATAAATTAACGCAAGTTCTGCTTTTTTTGATTTTGTAATTTCCATAAGTTTATTTAATTCTTCATTTCTGTCGATAAACATTACCATAATAATCATTATTATAATCATGTATTTAAAACTTTTTATTCATTTCTGAATACCTTTCATGTCCTTTAAATCTATGGATTTGTTTTTAAGTGAAACTTTTAAGTGAAAAATAATGTTTTTATCGAATTTAACCAAAAAACAGTAAAAAGAAGAGAAATTGGTTTTTTAATATTTTTTATTGTAAATCTTTGGTGAAGCATTATTTGTGATTGGGAATAATTGAATTCAGGAGGTTTATAAGTAATTTTCTAGGCTTCTTCCAATCTAACTTTAGGAAAAATTATATCATGAAAACCACATGATTTGCAAAAATTGACATTACTATAAGTTTCATTACCTATCATTCCTCTGTCAGCTACCTTATACATCAGCAGCTTAGGCATACTTTAACCCATATTTCAGTTTTTTAGTGCTATTCTATATATCAAAAATAAAATATTAGAAGCAATTTGTTTATTTCTGTTGAATAAACTATCAACTTTAAATAAGTCTAGCATTTTATTTAATTTTTATTTTTAGTCAAATACCACTTACCTAAAAGCTTACAGCAATAAATTAATCACGAAATGCTAATTTAATAACAAGGTATTATTTATTTCTTATTTTGATATCGGAACGACGGTCCACAAGGTATTATTTCTTCTTTGATACCAGAACGAGTAGTTATATAGCAAATATAGTCGATTGGGATACCAACGCATTCTGTATAATAAGAATCCATAACCAGCCAACTATGTTTTTTTAAGCCTATGCAAGTACATTTTTGACTAAAGTAGCTAAAAAAGCTACTCTGGTCACATTCCGGAAAGGGAAATATCATAATCAAAAAATATATAATCACAAGTAACACCAATGTTACTACTTTCTTCTTAGAGTATTCTTTTAATATTGAGATTAGAATTATAACGTAAGCGATGAAAAATATATGGAAAAATAAGGATATGTAAGTAAAAATAGAAATAATAAAAAATAAGGAAACACCGATTATAAAAAACAAGACGAATAAACCCATTTTCCTCCAATCCATTTTAGAGTATTCTTTTAAGATTAGAACGATAATTATAGAATAAGTAATGAAAAATATAGGTAAAAATTCGACACAATAAATCTTAGGAATAATAAAAAATAAGAAGGTACCAATCATAAAAAACAAAAAGAATAAACCATTTTTTTCCAATCCATAATTAAATTAGTTGAAATAAAGAAATATAAAAGATTTGATAACTTAAAATCCTTCCAATCCTTTATTTTCTTAAATTTCTTTTAATGCAACCTCTTTTTAAGTCTCTTATGAGTTTTAAATTTCGAATTCAAAAATATTAAATTCTTCAGTTTTGATATGAATTAATAAGCTTAGATAAGCTGGGGTAGCCAAGCGGTTAAGAGGATTAATAAGCGCAGGCCTGCTAAGCCTGTTCCCTTTTTGGGTTCGTGGGTTCGAATAGCAAAGAAAATCCCACCCCCAGCGTGATTAAATTTATAAATAATGGTTTAAAAGTTAGAGGGTTGTTAACTAATTAATTAAGAAGAAACTTACAAGATATGAAATTTAAAGAGATACGACTTTCTCCAAATAATAATTTAAAAATTATTTAGATATACATTGTATGCGAAGAAAATTAACTATACTCTGTTGGAATGTTAACAAAGCTTCAGTAAATAGGAAGAATTTGTGGAACAAACTGAAAAGAATTAAATTTGAAGTCTGTGCACTTCAAGAAGTTAGGAAAATTCCTGAATTTTTTAAGGAAAACTATAATATAGTAAAAAAAGGAGAAGTCGCGTTTCTGATAAAAAAAAGTATTAAGTATATGAAAGTCAAAACACCTCTCGATAGGAGAGGATGCTTAACATTAAAGTTGATTATAAATAAAAAAAGCATTTTTATAACCAACGTTTATTTTATGCATTACACTAGTCCTCATGTATGGTATCCTCAATTCTATAAGAAAGTGTTGAAATATCTTAAAAAATCTAGAAAAAATGGTTTACTTAAAAAATATATAATAATATGCGGAGATTTTGAAAATGCAAGGAATTTTAAACCTCCGTATAAAGCAATATCTAAAATGTTAATAGATTTTATTAAAGAATTAGAATCGCTTGGTTATTATGATGTAGTTAGCTACAGATATAGAAATAGTGGAAATAGCTTATGGACTTTTAAGATACCTCGCAAATCTAAGAAAGGTTATAATTACTATCAATTAGATTATTTTTTTGCTCCAAAAGAATTAAAAATAATACAATCAAGGCTTGCACCATCGAATATTACAAGAAAATATTCCAATACCACCAGAATATCAGATCATAGATATATTATGGTAAAAATATTAGTATAGGTATACAAAGAAAAACAAGATTTAAAAGAATGTCAAATTTTTACAAAAAGGAAAAATATACAGAAAACCAAAACTTCTAAGAATTAAAAAAGAAAAATAAAAATCTTACACAACAGTATCAATGCAAACTCCTGCTGCTACTGTTTGTCCCATATCTCTGATAGCAAATCTTGCTAGTTGTGGAAAATCTGATTGCTTTTCTATTACTAAAGGCTTTGTAGGCTTTACTCTTATTATTGCTGCATCTCCTGTTTTTATAAAGTCTGGATTCTCTTCTTTAACTTCTCCTGTTCTAGGATCAAGCTTCTTTAATATTTCAGTTATTACACAAGCTACTTGTGCTGTGTGGCAGTGGAATACCGGAGTATAACCTTTAGATATTACTGTAGGATGATTTAATACTATTATCTGTGCAATAAATTCTTTTACTGGCTTTGGAGCAGAATCTGGATGTGCTGCCACGTCACCTCTTTTTATTTGATCTTTACTTACTCCTCTTACATTAAATCCTATGTTATCTCCTGGTTTAGCCTCTGGAATTTCTTCGTGATGCATTTCAATACTTTTTACCTCTCCTATAACATTGGATGGTACAAAGATTACTCTGTCACCTTTTCGTAATATTCCTGTTTCCACCCTTCCTACAGGAACTGTACCGACTCCAGTTATTGAGTAAACATCTTGTATTGGAATTCTTAATGGTTTGTCTATTGGTCTTGGAGGTACAACAAACAAGTTATCCAGAGCTTCAACTAATGTAAATCCCTTGTACCAAGGCATATTTTCGGATTTCTTTACGACATTATCTCCTTTATAAGCAGAAACTGGTACGAATGCTTTTTCATCAACTTTATAACCAACCGCTGTCAAAAGGTTTTTTACATCATTTACAACCTTTTTAAAAGCTTCTTCTTGGTATCCTACAGCATCCATCTTGTTTATAGCTATAACCATTTGATTAACTCCAAGAACCTTTGCTAGATAGATATGCTCTTTTGTTTGCTCCTGTACCCCTTCCTTAGCAGAAACTACAAGTATTGCTCCGTCTGCTTCACTTGTACCAGTAATCATGTTCTTAACAAAGTCTCTGTGTCCAGGACAATCAATTATTGTGAAATAATATTTCTGCGTATCAAATCTTTGATGAGCTATGTCAATTGTTAATCCTCTTTCCCTCTCTTCTTTTAGCTTATCCATTACGAAAGCAAATTCAAAGGTTTCTTTTTTTAGCTCCTTTGCCATTTCTTGAAGCTTTCTGAGTTCATCCTCTCTTATTGCCCCTGAATCATAAAGCAGCCTTCCTACTAGCGTACTTTTTCCATGGTCTACGTGTCCTATTGTTACTATATTAAGATGTTCTTTTCCTGCCATTTTTATCACTCATTCAAATTACTATTGAGTTTATATTTAAAATTTAAATACTTTATTCAAGCTCATTTATATTCTGTTTCTAAAACTAGCCTTATCTTTTTTGCTATATTTTTTCCAATTCCTTTTACTTTTGTAAGCTCTTTTTCGCTTGCAGTAAAAACAAATTCTGGACAGCCAAAATGCTTTAACAAAATTTTTGCCCTTTCTCTATCAACAAAAGGTAAACCAGCAACCAAATATTCTTGCTGTTCTTTTACATCAATAGGCTTTTTCTCAAATCTTATTTTTAATTTTCTTTTCATTTCTAATTGTTCTCTTTTTGCTATTATCAACAACATTTCAGCAGTTTCTTTCGATGTTTTAGTCCATATGATAGGAGTTTTTAGGTCTATTGTTACAGCAGCTATTGCTCCTTGTATGGCTTCTGGTCTTATATTCTCTTCTTCATAAAGGTTTAAACCTTCAATAATGAGTAAAGGAAACTCAAAATAATTTTTCATTTCCTTAATTTGAGAAAATAATCTTCCATCTATTATGCTTCTTGCAAAATCTATTGTGGTTTTTCTTTCGCAACATATTCTATCAGACAACAAATAATCTCCAGCATCAAGCAATTTTTCTTCTAATATGCATTTTTCTTTCAGATTTTCAATTACAAGTGATTTAGATTCTCTAATATCATATATTATTTTAGGTTTTTCTTTCTCCATTTCTAAACCTCATTTAAAAAATCAATTAAATCTCTCTGCCTTTTCATTCTTTCTATTATTTTTTTCATCTTCTTTTCCTTATGATAAGCAGCCCAGTAATAAGATTGATCCCTTGTATTTTTTGTTATAAGTATAAATATTTTTCCAGGTCTTTCTCTTCCTACTCTTCCCCTTCTTTGTATCATTCTTATTTCACTAGGCACAGGCTCATAAAATATTGCAGTAGTTGCTGATCCTAAATGAATTCCTTCCTCACCGATAGATGTGGTAACAAGAGTATTATATTCGCCAGATTCATAAGCCTTTATAAGCTCTATCTGTTCTTTTTGTTTAAGCCCATCTGCTCCTCTTTGCCCTATTAATATCACAGGCTTGCAACCAGGTATCTTTTCAATCTCATTTTTTATAGTTTTTACTGTTGATCTAAATTGAGCAAATATTATTATTCTCGCTTTAGGATTTTTCAATTCTTCAGAAACAATTTCTTTTAGTTTTTCTATTTTAGGATGCGTTTTAATCTTTTCTATCTTTTCAATAATTCCCATAAAGCTTTTTGCTATTCTTGAGTCAGCTCCTCTTTTTTTTATCTTAGCATTTTCAAATATCTTTTTAACATATTCTTTTAAAGATTCTATTGTTTGGGTTTCTAATAACTCTATAAGATAATCTATCTTTATTATTTCTGCGATTATTGATAATGCTGCAAACAAAATTTTGTTATTTTCTTCTTTCATCTTTTTTAATATCTCTTCTTGTAGACTAAGCAAATCCTTTCTTTTTATTGAGCTTTTTGTAAGAAATCCTAGGTTTATTAATCTTTGTATGTTATTCTTTCTCATTTCTTCTAGAATACTTTTCATTTCTTCCATCTCTGGAGTTAAAGAAACTTCAACCCATTTTATTTCAATAGGTTTTATAAATTCTTTTATGTCTTTATCATATTCACTTCTAATTTCCACATGCTTTATAAATAAATTCTCTTTTATTTCTTTGATCTTGGAATATTTTCCTGATGGTGAAGCGGTTAAAGCTAGAATTATTCCTTTTTGTTTTGTATCTTCCATAAATCTTGATGCTATAAAGGTATAAGCATAATTTCCTATGGAATGCTGTGCCTCGTCAACAATAAGCAAAGAAAAGTTTTCTAAGCTCAATATTCCAGAATTTATATCATTCTTAATGCATTGAGGAGTTGAAAATATTATATCTCCAAAATTATATAATTCTCTTCTTTTTTCACTTTTTATTTTTCCTGTAATTGCCACAAGATTTAACCCAGCTTTTAAAAATTTTTCAAATGTTTTTTTATGTTGCTCTACTAATGGCCTTGTAGGAGCAAGAAATAATATCTTTTTATTCATCTCTCTATCCAAAACTTTTGTTACTGTTAGTAAAGCTATTATTGTTTTTCCCATTGCTGTTGGTAGAACGCAAAGTGTATTTATTTTTGATGCAATGCTCGCAATTTCTTCTTGATATTTTCTTTTTTCAATAGAGTTTTCAACAATCCATCTATTTTTTACATATTTTTCCTCTATATTTTCTACTTGCATATGCACCAATAATAAAATAAAAATTACATGATATTTTAATTTAATGAGGGATATTTTATTAATAAGAAAAAGGTGAGAAAAATGATAGGAGAATCAGGAAGTTTGATTACAGCAGGAATAATTCTTATAATTATTGGAATAATGATAATCACTATAGCTGCTTTAATTAGTGAATCATCCAAAAAAACAAGCTTTGGTTTTGGCGGTTTTATAGGTCCAATAGTTTTTGGATTTGGAAATGATCCTAGAATGGTTAAATTCGCTGTTATAATGAGTTTAATTCTTTTAGTAGTTTTTATTGTGTTGATAATTTCAAGGATTTGAGGAATTCTTTGATTTATTAAACGAATATAGTTTTTTATTTAAAAATATTCAATTTTATATAGATAATAATTTTAGAAGATTTATGGAGTTAAAAGAAAATTACTTAAATTTCTACAGAACTATAGATGAAAATGCTAAAAAAATAGCAGAAAAATTTCTTAGAGGAGAGAAAGTAACACAAAGTATTCTCAAAACTATTTATGAATTGTATCTAGCGGTAAGGTCATCTGAATCTTTTAAGGACAATTATTTTGATACAGCATATCATGAGCAGGTAACTCCTTATTTGGAATTTTTTATTGGTAGAATTCTTTATCATTTTTCTAAAATGAAGAAACTAGGTTGGAAAATTTATCTAAGAAGGCAAGTTGGAAAGAAACCAAATAGGGTAGTGCCTGACATAAGAATAGAGAAGAGTGGAAAAAGTATCGGAGTGATAGATATAAAAGCTAAAGTTGGATGGAAACAACAAATTTTTTCTGAGAAAAGATACAAAAAATATAGAAAGAAAGGAGAAAGGTTAATAAAATTAATTAGAAAACAAATTAAAAAATATAAAAATCAATTTGGAATAGACGAAAACAAAATATTTCTACTAATACCGACACTTAAAGAGGCGCATAAAAATAAGCATAAAGAATCATTTAAGGATCATATAAGATGGACAGGAAAAGTTACTGGATTAAAAGAAGAAAATATAATTGTTTTATCAAAAAACCTTAAACTCGACTTAGATAATGATAAAATATTAGAAAATTTTCAACCAACAAAAAGATTTGAAAATATGATAAAAAAGCTTGAAAAATTTACTTAAATATTTTGCAAATAGCTATCATTTTTAAAAGAATTTCTTCTACTATCTTCTTGCGTTTAGAAATATCTAATTTAGAACTATCTAAATATCAAAAAGCAAAAATTATTTACTGTTTTTGACGATTTTTCAAACTATTTTATCTTCGTTGGATGCTATTCGGATAGATATAACCTATTTTTTTAATTTCCTCAATGAGTAAATCTAGACAATTTGTACCCATATACCAAAGACCAGCCGCAAACTTTAATGGATCTATTTTATATTTTTTGCATTTTTCGATGAAGAATTTCTTAATATATCTTTTATTTTCTTTTTTACATCCCATCTTCTTAGCAATTTTCTTTACCCACGTATCTACAGGAAATACATACTCATAATCGTTATTTATTAATTTTGGATTTAGTAGGCCAATGTCTCTAATAATAAGGCAAGCTATTTTATCACCTACATAAGATATCATTTTTAATTGGTTATAAGCTTCTTTTACTCCAGAGCCTTCTATTTTTCTCTTCAAATACAAGTAAATGTTTTTTGTTTCATCAGATCTGCAAATAAATTTTAAGGTATCTAAAACCATAATTAAGTCTTTGTCATTGTTTAAAGGTAGTCTGTCGCCTTTTGAAACTTTATCGTTCTTAACTGTTAGAAGTTTAATGATTGGATTTTTTTCGGAAACCTCATTTTGGAAATCTCCGTGTTTTATGCAATTTTTATTTTTTTTAATACCTTTTCGCCTCTTAAAATCTAAGATTTGATTTTTATCAAAAAATTTTTTGTAAGATTTAAGTTTCTCATAAGATTCTTCTAAATTTTTTTCACTAATAGAAAAGAATTCTTCTAAACATCTAACTGTAAAATTTCTATATTTCTCAGACAGCTTGTTTTTTCTTCCTCTCATGAACGAGTTATCGAAAAAGAATTTTAAAGCTTCCCACCAATTATATTGAAGTTTTTCATCATCATATTTATTTTTTAAATACTTCTCGAAGTATTTTCCACCAAAATTCTCAATTTTTTTCATAATCTTCTCATTCATATTGAAATCAACCTAAAGACGAATTATTTCAAAAATTTTAAAATGATGTAAAAAATAGCCATTTTTTATATTTCTATTTCAAGTTTTTCAATTAATTTCTCATTAGAAATTTCCTTTGAACTTTCTATAAAATTA
>CAZSPP010000004.1:0-3465 GCA_964608845.1 uncultured archaeon
TGCATGGCTTTGGAAACATTTTTGGATAGAATTTTGCGAATTTTTTGAATTTTTTTCAAGCATTTTTTGGAATTTAATTGAATATTTCTTTACTATTTGAAAAGCTAATTTGAAAAGCTAATTGATTTGATAAAAAGCTAATTAATTCTATGAATGAAAAGGTGAAATATCTCTTGAAATATGTCAGAAATCTTAAAAGCTCTCTTGTTAGTTATTCTTTTATTTCAATTTATTCTTCAAAAATTTCTATTTTCTTGCATTCTCTTCCATTGCATTTTATATCTTTTATAATTGCCTTCTTTTTTGTAAATATTTGAGAAATTAAAATACTATTTTCAATGTGCTCTGTAATCTCTCTAACAATCAAAGAACCTTTTGAAAGAAATAAAAAAGGGATTATCTGATCTGCAAGATGCTTATCAGCAGTAACAAAGCTTTTTATATCTTCCATAATCTCTTTACATGCACTTTTTCCAACATTTTCAGCCTTTACTCCAAATTCTCCTAAGGCATCGCTTCCTATTATTGTATTATTTGTTTCAAGCCAAGCTGTAATACAAGATCCTGAGGAAAATGCATCAACATATTCTAAGCTTATTTCCGGTTTTATTTCTTTTATATTTTTAATTTTTTCTTTTTCAGCTTGCTTTTCATTTTCAATCTTTTCTATCTCTTCTGAAAAGCATCTTAAAAATCCTTCTATTTGTCTTTCAGCAACATTTCTATTTTTCAAATCCTTTGAAGAAATAGAAATTCCTTTTATTTTTATAGCATTTCCAAATTCTTCTAAGTATAATGGCCTAATCTCTCTTGCTTTAACAAAAGCATCAACATTTGCTCCACCTTTTGGATAGAATCCGTGTCTTTTTATATTTAAATCTACATCTATCCCAATTCTTTTAAGCATAGGAAATGTTATATTTTGTAAAAATGTTATTGGTGGAGCCCATTTCCCGAATGTTGCTCCTCCATTTATTCTTATTTTAATATTTTCAAATCTTTTTGAAGCCAATATTATCGGATAAAGCACTAAACCAACAGAGCCTGCTGTTGGTATTTTTATTGAAACCTCTTTTTTAATTTCATCTCCTGGATAAAACTCTATTCTTTTTGATCCGATCTCTGCACCTTTTATCTTTCCATTGCAGATTTGTTTTAAAGCTATAACTCCTTGTAAATGTTGCTGTTTTAATCCTGGTTGTGATCTCTTAGCTCTTATATTAATTATTTCTATTGGTATTTGAAAAAGAATGGAAAAAGCTAAGGAAATTCTTAATATTGAGCCTCCTCCTGTTGATCCATCTATTCTTATTTTTTCTTGCATTTTTCCTTCTCACTTATTTTTTCAATAGTATTTGCAATTGTCTCACTAATCTTCCAAAGAATTTTTAGGAAATAATAAACTCCTAGAATTATAAAACCGAGAATTACAAAAGAAAGGATTGTTTGAATTGTAATTTCTTGAGGAATTCCAAAAAATTTTTTAGAAAAGAAAGGAAATATTACAGAGGAAATTATTATTAAAACGGCTCTTAAAATAATCTTTGCAACAATTTTCAAAATTAAAATAAATAAAACAAATAGAGCTAAAATAAAAATTCCGTATTGGGAGATTATTTCATTTATTATAGATATAATCTCCATTTAAATCCTCTTCAAACCAAAAACCCTATTTCTAAAGAATGAATAAGAGATTGCAAAGCCTAAGCCTAAAAATGCAAGGCACCTGAAAAAATAATCAATTTTTCCAGGACTTTTCTCAACAAGCCTTATAAGCCTATTTCCAATAAATTTTTTTGGGTAAGAATAATTTTTGTTCATATAATTGATAATATGATAATATGAATATTTTATTCTTATAACGCTCCAATCAGTAATTATTTTTACAGGGATGTATTTCTTCTTTATTTTCACCTTCTTTTTCATTATAGCTCTTAAACAATCCTCTTCATCAAAACAATCTTTAAATATTGTTGTTCCATATCCAAGCATTTTTATCCAATGTGCATCACTTCCTGCTATAAATGGCTTATTTCTAAAAAATATTTCTGCCCTTTTGTTTGCAAATCTATCAATATTTAATGCATTAAATATTTCTATAGCATCGCATTTTTTTCCCAGTTCTCCTAAACCTTTTCTTCTAAAATCAAATGGATGAACTGCTATTGCAATTCCGCTTTGTTTTTTTATTTCATCTAGGGTTTCTTCTATTGAAAGCTTTGGTTTTATTTCTTCTTGAATACCTAAGGCAATAATATGTCCATCTGAAGAAGAGATTTCCATTCCAGGAATAAAAATAATATTCTGCTTCTTTGCTTCTTTTTTCGCTTCTTTTATTCCTTTCATCGTATCATGATCTGTAATTGCTATACACTCTATTCCATGCTTTTTTGCATATCTTATCATATCTCTTGGTTTATTCAGTCCTTCTATGATTATACTTTCTCCTTTTGAATAAATTGTATGGCAATGAAGCTCTGCTTTTATTTCACCTTCCATTTTTTCACCTATTAAAAAATAATTATTTAAGTTATAAATAGGAAAAAAGAATTATGATGATAGAAATCTTTTTAATTATTACTACAATTTCAATACTTTACATAAATTTTTTACACATGTTGCTATGGTTTGAATCAAAGAATTCTCTAATAAAAAATAATAAAAGAGTAATTTTTCCATCAATAAGCATCCTTGTTCCTGCTTATAATGAAGAAAAAAATATTCCTTTATTAATCAAAAATTTTATTGAGCTTAATTATCCTAAGAATAAGATTGAAGTGATTTTTGTTAATGATAATAGCAATGATAAAACATTTGAATATATGAAAAAAGGCAAAAAAATTTTAGAAAAAAATGGAATAAAAACAAAGATTTTAAAAAATGAAGAAAGAAAAGGAAAAGCTTACTCATTAAACAAAGCCCTTAAAATAGCAAAAGGGAGATTTGTTGCCGTAATAGATGCAGATTCTATTCTTGAAAAAGATTCTTTAAAAAATTGCGTTAAGCATTTTTATGACGGAAATAGATTAAATAAAAAAGTAGCTGCAGTGACTGCAAACATACTTGTAAAAAATCCTAAAACCTTGCTTCAGAAACTTCAAAATTTGGAATTTATAATGATATCCTGTTTCAGAAAATTGCAAGAAAAAATTAATGCTATAATGGTAACTCCTGGTCCATTATCAGTATTTAGAAGAGATATACTTTTAAAACTCGGTGGCTTCGATGAAAAGAACTTAACAGAAGATATAGAAATAGCTTGGCGAATACTTGCAAATAATTATAAGATAAGAATGGCTTTTGACGCAAAGGCGTGGACAGAATATCCAAAAAATTTAAAAAAATGGTGGATGCAAAGAACGAGATGGAACCTTGGTGGTTTTCAAACCTTAGGAAAATATTTAAGATATGTTAAAAGAAAAACAACACTTAGAAAATTTATTATACCATATTCTTTTATTGGTT
>CAZSPP010000005.1:0-43720 GCA_964608845.1 uncultured archaeon
ACTATATTTTCTACATTCGATATCGCATTGACATGGAGCTCCTGGTTCATATACTCCACATCTTCCTCTGCAAGAACCTTGAATTGGAATTGTGGTTGTTGATGATGTTGTTGTACCTTCGCACCATGGCATGTTTGGACATGCTCTACAAATATCTGGACAACAACCTTCTCTGCCAGTATACTGCCTGCATTGTAAATCGCATTGGCATGGAAGGTTTGGATTATAATCTCCACATCTTCCTGCACATGTTCCTTGGATTGTTGTTGTGGTTGTTGGGATTGTAGTTGGGATAGTTGTTGTGGTTGGTCCTGTACACATTTCAACACATTTTTTGTATAATTCTTCAATAGCCCATTTACAAGCCCATGAACCAGCAAATTCACATCCCCAATTACATAAATTCCTTAAAATCGGATCTTGTATTCCAGAACAAGTATTCCTGCAAATCTCTTTTGAAGTAGAATTGCATGCCTCTAATCCTCTTCTTCTTGCTTCTTCGCAAAGATCTAAACAAATATTTCCTGTAGAAATTGTTGTGGTTGTTGTAATTCCACAACTCATTAAACATCCTTCTCTTGCACTGTAAGAAGCTGATGCTCTTCCACAACACCAAGGAAGATTTGTAGAGCTTGATCCACAAACACACGGTACATTATTTGGTGCTTCACAATTTTGATAAGTGCATGCATTAGTAGAACTTAAGCAAGCTCCATTAGAACATCCATTAGGACAATTGAAAGTTATCCAACCATAACCACCAGAAGCACCGCAATAATATTCTGTTAATGTATTACCACTACAATAATCTTCATATGTTTTTCCTTGGTATGTTACCCGACCTTTTATGAAATAGCTTACGCCTCCATCTGTATCAGTGCATTGAGAAGATGGAATTGTTGTAGTTATATCCACACAAGCTCCATTAGAACATACATGACAATCACGAAAAACTACTCCAACTTCATTATCGGATTTGCAATAATATTCTGTTAGTTTGTTTCCATCACAACTGTCTATATATGTATTTCCTTGATAAGTTACAGTTCCTCTTACATAAAAATTTATTCCATTATCACTATCTGTGCATTTTGGTTGAGATGTGCCACATTCAGAAGCGAATTTAACGCAACTAAAAGGACATTTATTGTCACATTCTGTTCTTGAATAGCATTGACCAACAACTCCAGGACACCATGCACATGAAATATCTCCAGCACATGATTCACAAGTTAACTTAGAAGAACATTGAGAATAAGCATTAGAGAAAATGATCACAAAAAACAAGCAAGCAAAAACCCAAAATCTTTTCATTATTTTCATCACCATATTACTCCATTACATGGTCCTGTGCCATCAGGATTCATGAAGTATTTACTCCACCAATTTTCACGTTCTCCTCTTAGATTACAAGACCCATATTCTGCTCTCGCTTTTCCTTTTATTTTTTCTCTTATTTTTTGATTTAATAACTCAAAGTTGATCTGATTATTAAAGTCTCTATAAAGTGGTGCATAGTATTCACACAATATTCTTCTGCAATCTTCTATTGTTATTGTTGTATATTCGCTACAATCATATAAATGGAAACAAAATATTGCATCTTCACAAACTGGCCATGGTAATAGAAGTGGGGTTCCTTCTGTTAATTCAATCTTATCTACTTCTCCTGGTTTTCCTATTTTATTTTTCGTCCCTTCTGGCCAAAGTCTTGTAGTACAAAATTGAACGGCATAAGCTAAATTTCCTGATGTTGCAAACTCTCTACAGTAACTTTTACATTTTGTTTCAAATGTTTTTAGTTCTGTTGATTCTTTATATTTTGAAAAATCTTCTACAGCAGTCATTGATGTTAAAAATGTTCTTATAACAACAGCAGCGACTATCACAAGAATTAGCAAGCCAATAATCATTTCCAAACTCATTTGTGCTTTCATTTTTTCACCTCTCATCTATTGGTCTACATTCTTGCTCTCCTGCTTCAAAAGCAGTTGTCATTATAAATTTTAAAGGTTCCATCCCTTTTTCTGTCGGTATATTATATTTGTAATCTGTTAATATAAAATTTATTCTTGCACTCGCAACCTGACCTTGTAGAATAATTCCTTCTGGTTTTTTGGTTTTTGTTAAGCCTTTCAAGTTGCTTTCTTCGCTACAAATACTTTCTATTGGCTCTCTTTCACATGGAGTATTTAAACACACTGTTCCTTCTTCTAAGCATAAAATCTCATAAGAGCATTTCACATATCCATCAAACAAAGATTCAAACCCCTTGCATATGTCATCCAAAGAAGCTCTTATCTTTTGTGATGTGCTTTCTGGGCCAGTACATCTTTCTCTTAATTCCTGATTAACAAGTCTCATCAAGAGATTTTTGTTTGCTGCACTATACAAATTCCAATATATCCAATATCCTCTGTTTGGTTCTATGGTAGTTTCAATATTTCCGTAATATGATTTATAGGCAGGAGAATAAACTTCAATTTTTCCACCACCAATTGTTCCAATTTCAAAACCTTCGCATTTAGAAGAATCTTTTCCAACACATTTTTCAGCTCCAGGATCATTTGGTACAGCACATTTATATTGTTCAATTCTAACATTCATTTGCTTTATGTTTTTATCTTCTTGAGAAACGTTTATGTAGGTATTAAAATACAAAATACTGAAATTACTTAAAGCGGAAGAAAATTCTTTTGGCGATGGTGGTTGTGGTTCACTATTACACCACCAATATGTAACTGGATAAATAGTACCTCCTTGAGCAGCAACTACAAGCATTGCAGCATGTCCAGAATACTTTAAATTTTGAGTCAACATATTTTTTGTAAGCTCTAAGCTTGATCTTGCAATATCTTCTTTAGCACTCTGTTCAATTTGACTTAGAGAATATCCACCATAAGACATTTGGTATACAGAATATGCCATTACGCCTATAATACCTACCAATGCAATTAGCCCAATAACAGCATAAGAAGCTCCTTTCATTATCCTCACATTTTTTATTTAATTAATTATTTGCTTGGTTTATTTAAATATTTTTACATTTGTTAAATATGTAGATGGTGGAATAAAAATGAAGATAAGAGATGTTGTTGAAGTTATAATTGCGTTTTTTGCTGCTTATCTTTTTTATCAATTTCTCATTTTAATTAGCGGAACAACTGTTCCTGTTGTTTCTGTTGCTAGTGGTTCTATGATACCAAAACTTTATCCTGGAGATATAGTTATAGCAATGAAGCCAGAAAATTTGAATATTGGTGATATAATAATTTATCGTGCGAATTGCTCTTATCTTCCAAATGAAGATATAATTCATAGAATAATTGGATTTGAAAATGATAAAATAATTACAAAGGGTGATAATAATTTAGTAAGAGATCCTTGCTTGGTGGAAAAATCTCAGGTAAAAGGTAAAGTTATCTTTGCTGTCCCGCTTTTAGGTTGGCCAAAACTTATCTTACATAAATTAACTGGATTGTAATTTTCAAACTAAAAAATTTAAAAGGTTTTTTTCTTGGATATTTAATTAGAGATTCCTTTTAAGCTGAAAAGTATGCTAAGGAAAATTTTTGGAAAATATTTAGAGGAGATTGAAGAATTAAGAAAGAGATCATCTGAATTAGAAAATGAAAATATAAAGCTAAGAGAATATCAAGTATTGGCACAACAGCTAGAAGAAAGATTAAAAGAATTGGAAGGAATAACCCAAGAAATAGAAAATGAAAGAGAAAGAACTAATTATTATAAAACAAGAAGCGAACAATTAGATGCAAGAATAAAAAATCTTAGAAAAGTTATAAGGAATTTAAGAATTAATCAAAAACAAGAGATTGAAAGCCTTAGAAAAGAGATTAAAGAATTAGAAGAAATGTTAGAAGAAGTTATTTTAGATGGAAGGGGTTTGGTTGGATATCTTCTAACTCATAACATAAAACCGATAGAAAATCCTGAAAATCCTGAATTTTCAATAATCTATCATTATGATGTTGACGGCACCACTTCTGCTTCACTTGTTTATCAGTATCTTCGAGAAAAAGGAGAAGATAATATAGCAATTATTCCTCGGTATTTGAATACATCTTTAAAAGATTGGGAAGAATTACTAGAAACTCTTTCTAATTCCAAGCAAATATTTGTTCTTGATCTAAGCTTTAGTCCAGGCTATTTAGAAATACCTAGTAGAAATGTAACATTTATTTCTGATAAAAAACCAAGAGCAAAAACAAAAGGCTTTGAAATTATATATGATGAAAATTCTTGCACAGCCGAAACAACATATAGATTTCTTAAAAAAGACAAATTTAAAGGAAAGAATGCAAAAAGGATTGTAGAAATGGGAAAAATGGGTGATGGAATTTTAAGACCGGATGAAGAGGTAAAAAGATTAGGAATATCTCTCCAAATAAATCCTAAAATTTCAAGAAATGTTGTTTATGAGCTTGGAGAGAATGGAGCAATAATGGATGAAACGCTTTGGCGAACAATAGATGAGTGTGCTTCTTTATTCTCTCATATTAGAAATTATATAATGAAAAAATCTCGCATTGTTTATGAAGACCCTTCTTATATATTTGTAGAATTTCCTTCGATTAGCTTTTGCGAAAATTATATATTATCAAATTTAAGAGAAATGAAAAGAAAAAATGTAGTTGGTATTGTAAAAGATCACAGAACAACACATTTTTTAATAAAGATAAAAAGAGGTGAAACAGAAACGATAGAAAAAATAAGAGAATATTGCGAATTGAATAATTTAGATTGCTATTTTCATCACTATGCTGGACATATATATGTGCCTAGAAAATATTCTGAAAAGGTTTTAGAAGATTTGAAAAATGTAATAAAAGGTGATTTGCTTTTAGTATCCTCTAGTTAGAATATTTTCCTAAAAGAAAAATAATTAAAATCTAACTCTTAAGCTTTAATTATGAAGTTTTGTGAAAAGTGTGGTTCAGTATTATTTCCAGGAAAAAAGGGAAACAAGTATTATTTAGAATGCAGGATGTGTGGAAAGAAAATAAAAAGTAACATAAAGAGATTCAAGTTTGAAACAATAAACAAAATGGAAAAAAAGGTTGTGATTGAAGAAAAGCTAACTCTTCCAGTAACAATAAAATATTGTCCAAAATGTGAAAGCTCAAAAGCATATTTTTGGACTCAGCAAACAGGAATAGAGGATGAGCCACCAACACAATTTTTCAAGTGCGTTAAGTGTGGATATGTCTGGAGGGGAGAATAAATATTTATAAAAAATTCTTATATCCCAAATTACCCAAAACCGTTTTCTTATATTTATCATCATTTATTAATAAAACAGTAAGTATGCTTCAACGAACTTAAGAAATGATATCTGAAAAGATAAAGAGCTTAGCTATTAGATATTTTAGTTCAGATATTCATAGCATTGATGTTTTTTGGGAGTTAAAAATAAAATTCTCTAAGTATTTGGTGGATAATTAAAAAAAGTAAAAAGAAAAAAATCAAAAACTTATTTTATGATTTCTATTCCTAATTGCTTTGTTAGTATATCTTGGGCAAGCTCTTCCTTTTTTCCAGATGGGCCTAAAATGTAAGGAGACTTCACTCCTGTGATTATTGTAATTACTTGTAGTTTATCTTCATATTCCGGTAATATCCTTGCTCCCCATATTACTGGTGCTTCTGGGTCTAAATGCTTTGAGACGATCTCTCCTATTGTATTTACCTCTTCAAGTTTCAGGTTATCTCCACCAACTATTTGTATTAGTGCTCCTCTTGCCCCTGAATAATCAACCTCTAACAAAGGATGATTTAATGCTTTTGTTACAGCCTCTTTTGCTCTGTTTTCGCTTGAGCTTTCTCCAACCCCTATTGCTGCTACTCCTCCACATTTCATTATTGCCTTTACATCAGCATAATCTAAATTTACTAAAGATGGTTGAGAGATTGTTTCAGTAATTCCTTTTATCATTGTTGCTATAAAATCATCTGCCATTGCAAATGCTTCTTTCAAAGGAAGATTGCCTGCCATGGAAAGTAATCTTTGGTTTTCCATTACTATAACTGTATCGCAAACCTCTCTTAATTGAGCTAATCCCTCTTCTGCTTTTCCTATCCTTGCCCCTTCAATCTTGAAAGGTAATGTAACAGCTCCTATAACAATTGCTCCTTGCTCTTTTGCAAGTTTTGCTATTACTGGGGATGCTCCTGTTCCTGTTCCTCCACCTAAACCACAAGTAACAAAAACCATATCAACATTCTCTAAAATTGCTTTAAGCTCGCCTTTGCTTTCTTCTGCTGCTTTTTTTCCTATTAATGGATATCCTCCTGCTCCCAAACCTTTTGTAAGCTCTTTTCCTATTAGTATTTTTTCATCTGCCTTTGTAATAGCTAAATGCCTTGCATCTGTATTTATTGCAATTGTTTTTGCTCCAAGAATTCCTTTTGTTGTTAATCTTGTTATTGTATTATTACCTGCTCCTCCTACTCCTATAACCAATATTCTTGCTTGGTATGCTTCAAATTGATCTTCTTTTCTTTGAGTTGGAAGTGGTGCTTGCCATAGGCTTTCTGTCATCAATCCCATTTTTTCACCTCTTTTTTTGAAAATATGTGTTGTTGTATCGAAATAAATTTAAATACAACAACACAAATATATCTAAGAGAAATCATAATCATTCGAGCTTCGTTCAAGGTGCGAACTTGAGCGAGCTAATTCTTGCGAGCGTGCGAACCCTTAAAGCTTCAGTTGTTAATATCTATTCCTCTATTAAAATATTTTTCTGTGATACGAAGAATATTTTTAAAAAAATATTTAGATTTATTTCTTTTGAAGTAATGAGGTTTTCTTATATTATAATCTACGTAATGCAATATTTGTGATTCATTTAGAATTAATAAACTCCAATTTATCATTAACATAAATCTTTAGAAGATTATATTTTATCAAAGCTTTATCAAATTCTTTTCTTAGCTCATCACAATTTATTTCACAGATTTCAGAAATTTTTCCAACACTTAAAATTTTTAAAAATCTTCCTTTGGGGGTTGTAAAAATAAAAGATTTCTCTGTACTGTTTTCATTAATGATTAGCATAAAATCTGGAGTTATAAGTTTGTTGTAAATATTTTCAGCAGAAGATTCTATTTTTAGATAAGTAGTTTGATTTTGATATTCTATAGTACTTTTTCCATTTTCAAAATATTCAGAAATCATTTCTTTTTGTGTTATTATTTTTCTTTTTCTTGAGAAAGCTCCAAAAAATTTTTCTATTATTGCTCTTAACCAATCTTTTTCTCTTATTTCATCTTTAACAAAAAATATCTTTTCTCTTGGTCCTGCTATTATTCCATTGCTTTTTGCAATAACTTTTGCTAAAAATTTTCCTTGAGAACTTGGTTGCCACTCTATTTCAACATCTTTTATTTCTCTATTTACAAAATTGAACTCCTTTTCTATTTCTCGAGTAAAATTTTCTCCTATTATGAGAATTGTTATGTTTATTTTACCTTCTCCTAGAATTTTTATCTTGAATTTTTCTTTTTCATTAAGAGTAATATTTTCTGCATCAAATCTCAAAATTTCAAGATATGGTTTATAAATTATTTTAAATGTTGCGTTATAAATCTTTGCGTTCGTTTGATTATTTTCTCTAAAATATTTTATTGGAGCAAAATTTATTGAAATTATTTTTCTATTATCAATTAAGTCCTTTTTATCTACCCAAAACATATTTTCAGGAAATTCTCCTGTTTCATTTATTTCTTCGGATGAGAATTGATCTTGAACTAAATAAATTGGAGTTAAATTTCTAAATTCTGAAATTTCCTTAACATCTATTTCAATATCTTCTATCTCTTCTGATATTTCCATATCCTTTCTAAAAATAGGTATAATTGGCTTTCCATAATCGTATAAAAAATAATCTGGATTCAGAAATATTATCTTTTGGTCCTCAATTTTATAATTTGGAGAAAAATCTATTTTTAATTTTGCTCTTCCATTTTCCTCATAAATCCCATATTCCTCTTCATTGTTAAATGGATCGACAATTATTTCAGGGTTTCCAAAAAGAATTTTTTGATAATATTCTTTTTTCATAAGTTTTAACGGACTTAAAATTGTAAGAGATGTGGCTATAGATTTTCCTGAAATGCTTAGATTTTTAGATGCATTTGTTACAATATTTAATTTCATATCATTCATACAAACTCCTAATGGCTTTCCTTTTATTAAACTGTTTAAAAAAGATAGGAGAGGAGAAAAAACATAAGTATCATGAACTATTCCAGATGATCCTATAAAAACCATATTATTTATTCCCAAAAATTTGCTATTGGGGTTTGCAGAAAGAGAATGCTCATCAAAAATTATTTTACTAGAATTAAATGTAATTTCATCATAACTTATAGAATAATTTCTTGGATATGGAGTAAAATAGTTTTCGCTTTCTCCTGGGAGATACCATTTTTCTAAATCTCCCATGCCAAAATGAAAGATTAGCGAAGAATAATCTTTATTTGCAAAAAATGATGTTTTATTAAATTCTGGTAATGGTTTTGGATTTTCTATATCAGTCCAATCATATTCAAGTAATGTATATTTTTTTGTAGAATAATTTTTTAGATGAATAAGATCAAAAGCTTTACTAATCAAATCCTCTATATTTATTATTCCTTTTACTTCCTCTATTTCTTTTTCTGTTGCGTTTGCTCTTCTTTCTACAAATCTTTTAACATCAAAGCCGTTTAATCTTAAATACCATTCTGTAGCAAAGCCTTCTGTCATTCCGTCAAGAAAGAAAAGATCTAAATATTTTGGTAAGCGATAAGATGAAAATATTGTTGCTTTTTTGGTTGTTTTCCAATTTTTAGAATTTTCTATTTGGATTGATATTTGGCTCGGATTGCAACAAAATCTTCCTATGGCAAAATCAAAATAGTAATCATTATTTATATCACCAAACAAATTATCTGTAAATAAAACATTTCCATCAGAAATATCATATCTATCATCAACCCATGGATCATGAACTGCACCAAAAGGGATTCCGAATAAAGATAAAAATATTGTTTTATTAAAAGCGTAGCTATTTCCTAACTTACTTTTTAATTTTATTTGATTTGTTACATTTCTTATTTTTTCTATTATTTCATAAATTTTGTTATCTCTGTTGATTTCTTCTGGATTTCCAGTATATCTATAACTTTCATTTATCTCTATTGGTATAGGTAATGCATTTAATCTTAAAGAAAGTGCTGAATCATCAAAATTTGGGTTTGCTATTGATAAATGGCTTACCTCTTGAATATTATTCAAAATATAATCAAAAAGTTTTTGTTCATTATCTAAAACTAAATTACAAAGAGAAAAATTAAATGTACATATTGTATATTTTGAGAATTCTTCTCCTGTTATTTCATCTGTTTTTATTAAAGAATAATCTTTTATCTTTGCTATAAAAGCTCCAAGCAATGCTAGACTTCTATTGCTATTTACAATTACGAATCCATTTTTATTGAAAGAATGTGAATTTATCATATAATTTCTCTTAAATGGAAGTTCTGAAGGATAATTCATATCTACAGTAAAAATAATATCTGGATTATATTCCTCAATAAAAATTTTTTGATAATGCTTTGATTTTTCATCAGTTGAATTCCAAACCAATACAGGATAATCCAAAGAAGAAGCGAATAGAATGTTCCAAAAATTTGAATTTGTTAATATGATTGGTTTTTTAAACGATGGAATTGTGGTTGGGATGGTTGTTGTAGATGTTTGAATTGTTGATGTAGTTGGATATGTGGTTGTTGTATAAATTGTTGATGTTGTAGTGGTTGGTAATGAAGTTGTTAATGTTGTAGATGTTGTGGTTGTTGGAATTGTTGTAGTTGTGGTTATTGTAGTTGTTGTTATTTCCTCTTCCAATTCCAAAACAAGCTTAGGCCAATAATTTGGATTGGGGTGGTCTTTTGAAAAGATTCTACAATCTTTTGCACTATTAGGATAAACATATATCTGAAATGTGAATACATTTCTTGAATTATTTATTAGTTCATCTTTAATAGCTTCAGTGACGTTAAAAGAAATCTCTGCTCCAAAATTGCAGTTGTAACTAATTCCGCATTCCCCACCATAATAATAGCAACAAGTTATTCCATAAAATTTTATTTCTCTTGTTGTAGATGGTTGGTTAGAATAGGTTATTTCTTTTTCTGTCCAGTTTAAACTAAAGTTGTTCAATCTATTAAATAAAATTTTTCCCCAGCAATCATGCAAATTTACGGAATTTGCGTATATATAGAATTTTGCATCTTTTATTTTAGTTTTGTCAATATTTGTAAGATTAAATTTAATAAAACCTCTTTGAGTGTTGTCTATTCCGCTAAAAGTTATATTCGGATAAAATCCGTAATTTTCGCTCGGATATCTGCCGTCCACATACGTATCATCAGTGGGATATAAAATAATAATTGTACAATTTCCAAAAGAAAAAATAAACAAAGTAATTAGAAAAAATACTAGCAAAAAACTAGCAAAACTCATACTATAGAAATATCAAAAATAAAAAAATAAAAACTACGAAGAACAAGTTACATAAGCTGTGCTTGTGACTGTGTCACTCACTCCTCCGCAATTTGTGGTTACTATTGCTCTACTAAAGGCTGGGCAACCGACTCCACCCATACCAGATGGAGAGCATCCGCTCAAACTCAACGCCTTAGTTTCTCCTCTTGCTACTGTTGTTGGACTTGTTGTTGAGCATGTTCCTCCTGTTGTGTTAACTATCATTCCACTTACATTCAAATCCACGAAACCTGTATTCTTTACAACAATCGCGGCACTTGTTCCAGAAACATAAACATGCTCTATTGCTATGCTTGCGTCACTACAACCCAAAGCCTCTTCTGTTTTTGTTGTTATATTAGTTGTGGTGGTTCTTGCAAAACTAGAAAGCCATCCCATTATTATCATTGCTATGCTTACTGTAAAAGCTATTAGCAATACCGAAGCTATCAATGGGCTTAAACCTTTCATTTTTTATCAATCCTAACCAAAACTTAATATGAATTTAGTAAAAAGTAATATTTAAAGTTTTTTTGGTTAAAAAAACAGAAAAATACATTTGTAATTTTTGAGTTTATCTTTGTTTTTCTTAAACCTTTCTCATTCAATCTTTATATCGGTTGTAACCGCTGCCAAAGGACAATTAACAGCAACAACCCTAATTCTCAAAGGTGAACCACTTGAATTAGTAAAATTTATTGTATATATTTCTCCTGGCAATGCTGTTAAATTTTCTAATGTATATGAAGAATTCTGGACCCAATAGCATTTAGAAGAATCTAAAACCTCATCTTTCCCTGGATCAGAATAAAACAAATATGCTCTAAATCCTTTTAATGTTGCCGTTCCTACATTTTCCAACTTAAAATATCCAACATTGTTTACAATCCTTGCATCAGAAATTTTTAAGTTAGCACCAGTGCAAATCGGTGTGGTGTTTTGTTCTGCTTCTGTAAGTCTTGCTTGTGTAAAAGAAGATGCCCACATTGCTACTATTCCTGCAATTGTTAATGTCAATGCTATTAAAAGAACTGTAGCAACTAAAGGCGAAATACCTTTTAAAATCATGAATATTTATTCTTTTTACCTATTTAAATATTTTAATCTTTTTCATTTCATAATTTTTATTGGAGGCCTAGACTGGGCAGGTGCGCGTTGCCTGTAACCCGAAATCGCGCTATGCGGGAGTCGAAGCCCGAGGGCGACTTGCATTGCTTTAAGGACTCTGAAGCTAAGCGTAGAAGTCCAGTCCTTTAGGGCATATGCTATAATGAACCAGGTCAGGTCCGGGAGGAAGCAGCCTTAAGTTATAGCATATGCGCTTAAAGGGTTGCTGGATGGAGCGATGCTTCAGAACAATCCTTACAGCAATGCATTTCCACCGAGGGCGTGGCCTCCAATTTTTCGTGATTTTATGGTTGAATTAAAAAGAATGACAGCAATAAAAACGGATATTCAATCAATAATTAGTGGAAAATACATAACTTCAGAAAATTTTTCTGGATCTTTTGTTTTAACAAAACTTGGACAAAAGATATCTAGAACTAGAGTTTTAGCAACAGTTATTGACAAATTCATTTCTTCTGATGAAAGCTATGCAACATTAACCTTAGATGATGGAACAGGAAAGATAAGAGTAAAGGCTTTCGGAGACTTAAAAATTATAGAAAATGTGGAGAATGGTGATATAATAGATATTATTGGAAAACTTAGAAGTTATAATGAAGAGATTTATATTGTACCGGAAATAATTCAGCATATTAAAGATCAAAGATTCATAACATTAAGAAAGCTTGAAATTGAAAAACAGAAAGAAGAATTAAAAAGAAAATTTGAATTGGTTTCAGAATATCAGAAAAAGGTAAGCGATTTAGAAGAGCTTAAAAATATTCTTCATAAAAAGTTTGGGATTAAGGATGATGAAATCGAGGCTATTCTATTATCAAAAGAGATTTTTAACGAAAAGCATGCAGAAGAGGAAATGAAAAATAAAAAAGAAGAAATAATAAAACTTATAGAAAAATTGGATTCTGGTAGCGGATGTGAATATTCTATATTGCTAAAGGAGTCAAATATAAGTGAAGATACTTTCGAAAAAATAATCAACGAGTTGTTGGCTGAAGGTATATGCTTTGAGCCCAAGCCCGGAATAATAAAACTGTTATAAAAATTAAAAAATAGAATTCGAATTTATAAAAATGGAAAATCTTTTATCTTTTGATCAAGGAGAATTTCTTGTAAAATTTGCAAGAAGTGTTATAGAAAGTTATGTAAGAAATAAAAAATTAGAAAAACCTGAAATAGAAGACTGGATGATTGAAAAAAGAGGAGTATTCACAACAATAGAAACATATCCTGAAAATGAATTAAGAGGATGTATAGGAATTCCGTATCCAATTAAACCATTAATAGTGGCTTTATTAATATCTGCTAAGAGTGCGTGTATAGATCCGAGATTTCCTCCTTTAGGTGAAGATGAATTAGATAATATTGTTGTTGAGGTCTCTGTGCTTTCAAAACCAAAAGAAATAAAGGTAAAAAATAAAGAAGAATATTTAGAAAGAATATCTTTTAAAGATGGTTTAATATTAAAATATAAGACACATAGCGGTTTATTTTTACCTCAGGTTTGGGAAAAGATAAAAGATAAAAAAGAATTTTTGGATGCATTGTGCTTAAAAGCGGGGCTTCCTAAGGAATATTGGAAAAACAAAGAAGCGAAAATATACAGATTTAATACTCAAATATTTAAAGAAATAGAACCGAATGGAAAGATTGTTGAAATAAAATTGTAGGGTGGTTAAATGGAAAATTTGATTATTCAAAAATTAGAGCAAATATTTAGATATGGATATATTTGTGACAATTGCTTAGGAAGACAATTTTCTCAACTTCTAAGCAAGATGGAAAATAAGGAAAGGGGGAAAATTCTTAGAAAATTTTTTGCAATGTCGATAGACGCAAATTCTGATAAAAATTTTGATATGAGAAATTTTATTGGCTTTGAGTTTCATAATGAAAAATTGAACAAAGAGATGAAAAAAATAAAAGATGTTGGAAAATGTAAAATTTGTGATGGTTTCTTTGAAGAAGAGAACATAAAAAAATGGAAAGAAATGGTAATAAGAAAGGTAAAAGAATCTGGATATGAATTTAATTCTTTTGTGGTTGGCACAAAACTTTCTTCAAAATTGTTAAAAAATGAAGAAGATCTTTGGGAAAATATTGGCGTAGATTTTTGCGAGCCTATAAAAACAGAGATAAATAGAACGATAGGAAAAGAGATTGAAAAAAGATTTAAAATTAAAGCTAATCTCAGATTTCCTGATATATTAATTCTTCTAGACATTGAAAATGAAAATGTTAATATAAAGCCAAATCCTCTTTTCATAAAAGGTAAATATCAAAAGCTTGTAAGAGGAATTGCACAAACAAAATCTAAGAGATATAAAAATTCTGTTGAAGAAATAATTGCTAAGCCTCTTATGAAAATGGTACTTGGAAAAAAACACAAGTTTCATGGTGCTGGAAGAGAAGATGTTGATGCGAGATGTTTGGGTTGGAGACCTTTTGTTATAGAGATAATTGAACCCAAAAAAAGAAAAATAGATTTAAAAAAATTGATGGATATTATTAATAAAACAAAAGAGGTTAGAGTAAAAGATCTTAAATTTTCAAATATAGAAGAAGTTAGAGAAATTAAAGAAGCAAGATATGATAAGGAATATAAAGTTATTGTGAAATGTGAGAGAGAAATAAAAAAAGATGATTTGAAAAAATTGAAAGCATTAGAAACAGTGATAACCCAACGCACTCCTACAAGAGTATTAAAAAGAAGGGTTGACAAAATTAGAAGAAGAAAAGTATTTAAAATAAAAACAAGGATAATAAATAAAAAATCTTTTATGTTGATAGTAAGATGCGAAGCAGGATTATATGTAAAGGAATTAGTAACAGGAGATGGAGGAAGAACCAAACCCAGTGTAAGTGAAATTTTAAATTGTGAATGCAAACCAAAAGATTTAGATGTAACAAAAATATTTATTAAAAAAGTAAAATATTTATAATAAAGTGTTGCATATGTCAAACATGAAAGATATTATAAAATCTTTTGATGAGCTTATCAATGACATGAATGTACCTCGAAATGTAAGAAAGAGATTAGAAGAAGCTAAAAATGAATTATTAAATAATTCTGTTGAAAAGAGTGTAAGAATAGGAAAGGTTATCTCAACAATGGATGAAATATCTATAGACATAAATTTGCCAATATATGCAAGAACAAAGATATGGAATATAGTTTCTATGCTGGAGTCTATTAGAAAATAAATTTAAAATAACATAAAAATTGCTTATATGTTTTCTTTTTCTATACTCAGTTGTGAAGGTCTTTCAACCACAGCAAAACCTGGAGTAGCTATTACCCAGTCCTCTCCAACTCCTGCTATATCTCCTCCAATGGCAGCACACGTCTTGCTTATTCTAGAAATCGCTCTTTTCAATTCTCCTAAATCTTTTTCTTTCAATTCTTTTATTTTTATAAAAACTATTTTACCTTCTCTAATTCTTTCTTGAATTCTATCAGAATCTCCAAAACTACTTAAATTTTCTACAACAATTTTAATTCTCCCTTTCTTTTCTGGTTCTTCTTCAACCTGCAATTCAACATACTCTTCCTCTTCTTCTCCTTTCTTTTTGAAAACACTTAGTACCATTTTATCACCTTTATCTATAATAGAATACAAACTTTTAAATCTTTTAGCTCAAAATCGATCTTATTTAATTACATCAACATAAACTAATTTGCAATTATCGGTTTGTGCAATTATTCTTATATGTTCTGGTTCGAAAAGCAGCTCGTGTTCTAAATATTTTATTTCGTTCACATCTAAAGAAATATTCAGAAAAGATGAAACTATGTTTGATTTTGTATAATAGATTATCTTAAAGTTGTTGAGAGGATAGTTTCCTGTATTCTCTAACACAGCTTTAAATTTTCCTTCTTCTATTAAGTATTCTAAAACCCTAAAAGATGATTTTATACACTCCATTGAACTTGTATAACTTGTTTCTATTTCTTTCAGTCTTTCACTAACATAATTAACAATCCAAGCATTTATAATAAGAGCAAGAGAAACACTTATAGAGATAAGTATTACTGTAGCAACTAAAGGTGATATTCCTTTATTTTTCATTTTTATCACAGTAATATTTCACAGATATGACTATTGAAAATAATTACATTTCTGAATTTTTAAAGCTAAGTTTCATTAAAGCATTTCTCTTAACTTTGCTGTTATAAATTCAACAATCTCAAAACTTAAAGGTATAGTTACTGATGTTTTGAACCTTTTTTCTCCATTAGGCAAAAAGAAGCCTCTACTTAAGGATATGAATTCATTTTCTCCTTCTTTGGTTATTGCTTTTTTTCTAGATATCTCAATAAAGTTATTTTTTCCAAACTTTATTTCTTCTGCTTTTAAAATTTCAAAACTCACTTTTCTTTTCATTTATAAAAACCTACCTATATTTCTGCATTAGACTCATTAAATATTATATTAAAAATAAAATAAAAAAAATATTCAAAATTGGTAATTTTGGTTTTGTTTATATCTCACTCTTCTTCCCAGCTTTCATCTTCCTCTTCTTCCCAGTCTTCTTCGCTCCAGTCTTCGCCTTCTTCCTCTTCTTCCCAGTCTTCTTCTTTAAATTCAAATTTCATCAAATCACCTTATTGTTTAGGATAAAGCAAAAATATTTAAAGTTTTTATAATGGCAAAATAATAGATTTTTAGATATTTTTAATTATTTTTAAACTTGGGGGTGGGATTTTGAAACTAGTATCAAAATGTCTTGATATTGACGCAGGAAAAAAACCTATAATAATTCTTAACAAGGAAGACGCTGAAGAGATTGGAGTAAATCCTTTAGATAGAGTTAATATCTTTTTAAAAAATAGAAAATTTGCATGCATAGTAAACATAAGTAAAGATTTTGTAAAAAGTGGTGAAATAGCTTTATACAAAGATGTTTGGAGTGAATTAGGGATAAAAGATGGTGAAATAATTGAAGTAAAAAGAAGGGAAAAGATCTTGTCAAAAAAGTTTATAAGAAAAAAGATAGATGGAGGGAAAATTCCATATGAAGGAATGAAAGAAATAGTGAAAGATCTGATAAATAATAATTTAAATGATCTTGAAATTGCTTCATTTATTACAGCTCTACACATAAGAGGTATTTCTTTAGATGAAATAGTTTCTCTAAGCAAGGCTATGTTAGAAAGCGGTAAAAAAATTTCTTTTAATAAGAATATTATATGTGACAAACATAGCTTGGGAGGGGTACCTGGAGATAAAACTACGTTATTGTTAGTGCCTATCATAGCTTCGTGCAATTTAACGATACCAAAAACATCTTCGAGAGCTATAACGTCACCAGCAGGGACTGCAGACAGAATGGAAGTTTTAGCTCCTGTAAACTTAAGAGCAGATGAAATGAAGAAAGTAGTAGAGAAAACAAATGGATGCATCGTTTGGGGAGGTGCTCTTGATTTAGCTCCGGCTGATGATCTATTCATAAGAATAGAACAGCCTTTAGATCTAGATCCTCTTTATATTCCTTCAATAATGAGCAAAAAGAAGGCGGTATCTGCAACTCATCTTGTTTTAGACATTCCTACAGGAAGAGGAGCAAAAGTAAAAACCTTTGGAGAAGCGTATGAAATTGGAAGTGATTTTATAAGAGTTTCTAAAATGCTTGGAATTAAAACAGTTTGTGGAATAACTTTTGGAGAGCAGCCAATAGGTTATTGTGTAGGTCCTGCACTAGAAGCAAGGGAAGCTTTGGAAGCTTTGATAAACAAAAAAGAACCTGTCGATTTAATAGAGAAAGCTTGTTCCTTGGCTGGACTGCTATTAGAGCTTGTTGGAAAGGGTAATAAAAACATAGCATATAAATGCATAACGAGTGGAAAGGCTGAAAAAAAAATGAGAGAAATTATCAAAGAACAGGGAGGAAATCCAAAAATAAAACCTGAAGATATAGAGATAGGTGATAAAAAGGTGGATATAATATCAAACAAAAACGGAATAGTAATGTGGATAAAAAACCAAGAAATAGCAGATATTGCAAAGATTGCTGGGGCACCGAAAGATAAGGGTGCTGGAATAAAACTTCATGTTAAGATTGGCGATAAAGTGAAAAAGAACCAAAAAATATTAACAATATATTCAGAAAAATCTTTAAAGTTAAATGAAGCTGAAAGATATGCAAAAGAAATTGATCCTATAGTAATAATAGAAAAATTAAGCAAAAATATGTTAATAAGAAAGCTTGAAGAAGAAAAATATGAAAGGGGTTTTGTTTTAGAAAGATGAAAGAGATTCGTGAAAATTTATGAAAGATAAAATGATTTTTATCATATTAGATGGTGCTGCTGATAAGGGGATAAAAACTCCTTTTAGTGAAGCAAACAAACCTAATTTAGATAAGATAGCAAGTGAAGCTTTTTGTTGCTTATGGGAAGGGCCAAAAGCAGAAAAGGGTTATAATCCAAAGTCTATGAGTGATATAGCAACTCTTGAAATTTTAGGATATTCTCCAAAAGATAATCCTGGAAGAGGATATATAGAAGCCTTGGGAATAGGACTAAAACCAAAGAAAAATTGCGTATATATAAGAGGGAATTTTGCTACTGTCAAAAAAATTGGAAATAAATTTAAAATTATAGATAGAAGGGCAGGAAGGGAAGAATTTGGTTTAAAAGATTTAGCAAATTCTTTGAGTATGAAAATTGAGGATGTTAAAATAAAGTGCATAAGTTCTCTTGGACACAGGTGCATTTTAATTTTGGATGGAAATGGATTATCAAAAGATGTAACAGATTCTGATATTGGAAAATATGCAAGAAAGGTTTTTTCAAAGAATAAGAAAGCAGAAAAAACTGCTAGAATATTAAACAAGTTTTTGGAATCTTCTTACGAAATTCTTTCTAATAGCGAAATAAACAAAAAAAGAAATTATCCCGCAAATTTTATTTTATTGAGAGGCGCTGGAATATATAAGAAGGTTGAGGGCTTTGAAAAAAGATATAAAATGAAAGCTTGCTCTATTGCTGGACATGTTGTAATAAAAGGTATCTCGAGATATTTAGGAATAAATAGCATAAATGTTAGAGGGGCGGATGCAAGTCTTAATACAAATTTGGAGGGAAAGGTTAAGGCATTGAAGAAAAATTTAAAAAGATACGACTTTTTGCTCTTACATATAAATGGCTGTGATGTTGCAGGACATGAAAAAAGTTTTGAGCAGAAGAAAAGATTTTTAGAGAAGATTGATAACATCGTTTTTTCTGAGATTAAAAATATGAAAGCGAATATTGTTTTGACATGCGATCATAGAACTCCTGTTAAAACTGGAGAGCATGAATTTGGTTCTGTGCCTGCTTTATTTTATTCTTATAAAGAAAATCTATCTAATGGAATAAAAAATTTTAGTGAAAGAGAATGTAAAAAAGGTGGAAAAATTAAAAATGTTATGAAATTTGCTTTAAGATTATTGAGGTGAAGAAAATTTTTGTAACGAAGTTTGACGGAAGAAAGGAAGAGTTTCAAAAACAAAAAATAATAAATACATGCATAAGGGCAGGAGCATCTGAAGAGATTTCTAAAAAAATTGCTGACGAAATTGAAAAAATTGCGTATGATGGAATAACAACAAAAGAGATTTATGAAAATATAAAAAAGCTACTTGAAAAATATGAAAAGAGATTATCTAGCATTTATGGATTGAGAGAAAGTATTTCTACGCTCGATCCACTAATATTCGAAGTTTATGTGAAAAGGATTTTGGAAAATTACAATTATGTTTGTGAATACAATAAGATAATAAGCGGAGCTTGTGTGGAGCATCAGGTTGATATTGTAGCAAGGTCTGAAAAAAATGAATTGATTTTGGTGGAATGTAAAAGACATGAAAATCCACATAGATTTTGCGGTCTCGATGTTTGTTTGCAAGTTCAAGCAAGATTAGAAGATTTGAAGGATGGTTTTCAAAAAGGATTTAATAATTATAACTTTACTTCTGCATGGATAATTACAAATACAAAATTTTCTGAGCATGCAAAAATTTATTCAAGTGCAAAGAAGATAAAATTAACTGGATGGAGATATCCTGAAAATGAAGGTTTAGAACAACTTATAGAAAGAAAAAAGCTTTATCCTATTTCAATTCTAAAAACAAAGAAGCAAATAATTCAAAAGATTTTTAACAACGGGATAATACTTTTGAAAGAGTTGGAAAAAGAAAAACTAAAAGAGATTGGAATAAAAGAAAGTATTATAAATGGCTTGCTAAAACAAAAAGAAGAGATAATTAAAGAATAATTAATCTAAATTTTTTATCCTTTCCAAAAGCTCGCATGCTTTGCAAATTTCTTTTGATGTAGGTTCTTTACAAATTCTGCACTTATTTATTTCTATGCTTTTTGTTTCGGTATAACCTAAACCTTTTAAAGCCGCTTTTCTTATTTTTTCTGAAAAGCTTATTATTTGATATTTTGTTCCAGGGTATTTTTCTTCGAGCTCTTTCAAAATTTTTCTTACTGTTAATCTTACGGAATCAAAAGCATATGGACATTTCTTTTTATGATAAAAAGGTATTTTATTTATTTTATCATATAAAGTGATTTCCTCTGAACTAAGATTTATAAGTGGTTTTATTCTTTGAACCAGATATTTACTTTTTATTAATCCTGGTATTGGCCCTAATTTTAAAAATTTTTCTGTATCCCCACGAATAAAATTCATTATCGCTGACTCAGCTTCATCGTCTATATTTATTCCAATTGCAAGTTTTGTTGCACCCCGTTTTCTTGCTTCTTTATTTAATATATACCTTCTCCAAACACCACAAAATGTGCATGGTTTTGCTCGAATTCCTTTTTTATTAAAAATTTTCACTATATCCGAAATTCCGAAACCGAAATACTCTTTAAAAGAAATTATATTGTATTCAACATTCAAAGTTTTGCAAAGTATTATTCCCTTTTCAATAGATTTTTTTCTGTATTCTCCTATTCCTTCATCAATCATTATTGCAAAAATTTTATTTTTAAAAAATTTTTTGAGAATATAGAGTAAAAGAGAAGAATCCTTTCCGCCTGACAATCCAACAGCTATAATATCATCTTTTTCTACAAGCTTGTTTTTTCCTATAACTCTTTTTATATTTTTCTCTACAAATTTTGTAAAGCATTTTTCGCAATAATATTTTCCTTCATTTCTTTTTTCATATATTGCTTTTCTTCCGCAATTGCAAAGCATACTAAATATTTAGACAAAAATTTCAAAAAATATTTATATAAATTAACTTAAAATAATATTCCATGATTTTGCAAGAAAAGATGAAAAAAATCCTTGATTTGCAAATGTCAAATATTGAAGGTATAGATGATGTTCAGATAGTTTCCGATAAGGAATATGGTTATATTATTGTACTTGTTAATGAAAAATCTTTATACAATGAAATTTTAGAAGCAAAGCTTCAAAACCTTGAAGGAAAAAGGATATTTCCAGATCTTTGGATTTTTGGCCCTTATATTTCTAACTCAAAAGCAATTAACGAAACAAAAAAAGGGGATGAATCCTAAAAGAAAATGTTTGAAAATGGATTATCAAAAATATTTAGAAACCTCTTCTTTACTCAATTTTCTAAATACCTTATTTTCGGCTACACCTATATCCAAAGATTCTAAAGTTGTTTTCTTTTCTACAGCTTTCATTATTTTTATGCTTAACTTTATTGCTTCATCCTTACTCATATCATATTGATACTCTTTTTCAAGCATTTGATTTGCAACTTTTGCCCCTCTTCCCACGGCTCTTCCATACCATTCCCTAAATGTTCCAGAAGGATCTGTTTCAAATAAATGCTCTTTTTCATCTATTCCTCCAATAAGAAAAGAAACACCAAAAGGTCTTATTCCACCTACTTGTGTATATTGTTGCTTTTTGTATGCTATTGCCTTTGTCAAACTTTTTACTGATATCGGTTCATTAAATGTTATCTTATTTACTTGTGCCTTTATTCTCGCATATTCTATTAATGAGTGAGCATCTGCAACAAAACCACAAAAGCCTACTCCTATATGTTCATCTACTTTTATTATTTTTTCGGTTGATTCTGGAACCAAAAGCTTATTTGTAGTTTTATAAGCAGAAAGTACTACCCCTCCTTTAAAAACTATGCCTAATATTGTTGTTGCATTTTCCACTGCCTTATAAGCATATTCCACTTGATATAACCTTCCTTCTGGCGAAAATACTACAATAGCCCTATCATAAGCCATCTTCGGCATTGATTCAGGAGATTCTATCTCTACCATAAAACCACTTTAAAAATCCTACTTTATTTATATCAATAAGATTTAAATTATTATAATAAAACTTTAAATTTTCACATCAAGCAGTTATTAATACTTTATTTGAGGTTTTATTATATAGTATCATTACAAGTTTTTGATCTTTTATGAAATTCCCATAAACATTCCAATCTATCTGATCTTCATCTCCACAATTTCCATTATAGCTAACCTCATTTCCATCTCTATCTTTTATTATAGAGTTTTCTAGAATTCTACAACCTCCTTCATTTTCCATTATTTTTGTTACATCATATTCTGTAATTTCTCCTGGATTTTTTTCTAATCTAATTGAAAAACATGTAACATATTCTCCTTTTTCAAATCTTGCTTTTTGCCAACATGCAATAGAATAAGCTGCTATATATCTTGCTAACTCTTCTTTTGTAGATGGTGATATGTTTTCTGTTTTATGAGAAATACCAGAAGGTTTGCAAGCTTCGTGTGTTTGCTGCAAAACATTCTGATAAAAGAAGCAAAAAACATCTTTACCCAAGTCTCTTAAAGGACCTGAAACAAATAAGATTAATAAAGAAATACTAATTAGCACTATTATTATTACAAAAATTGTTTCTACTTCTAATCCTTTCATCTTTCATCCAATACCTAAAACTAAACCTTTTGTAGCCAAAACTCCTATTAACAAAACTATTGAATACATAACTAAAGCAAATAAAAGTGATTTACCGATCAAAACATTTCTTGTAGTAACATCAAAACCATTCTTTATTCCGTTCATGAAATAGCAAATTATTATAACTATTTCTATCATATAAATTCCAACAATTAGTTGAAAAACCGTTAGTGGAATAATCTTTTCCATTTGAATGAAGCTGAACATTTGTGACAAACTCTTCGTTTGATCCACAAAAAATCCTCCAAGAAATTGTTGCTCAACTTTAGCAATCATTTTAACAATTTCTTGAAGCAAAACTATAATGTCTGTTGCCATTGCTCCTACAACTCCACAAATAAAAGGTGCTATAAAACTTGCTTGAAGTTGAAGAGCAGAAGATATGTCGTTAAGCATTTCTATTATAGAATTCCTTATTTTTTGCATTTTTTCTAAAAAATTTGAAATAGAATATGAAGCCATTGAAAGGATTGAAGAAGATTTTCCTGCTGCAGAAAGCAAAATCTCTAATATATCTTTCATTAATAAAGATGGGTACCATTTTATTACTCCATACTCTCTATCAAATATTGCACTTCTTATTGTCATTCCTAATCTTTTTATATTTTGCAATACTCCATAAAAGAATTTATACATAGGAGTATCTTCAAGCTTAGATCTTTTGTATTTTTCTAATAATTCTTGAATCGCAAATTCTATTGGCACTCCAGAAGATAAAATTTCAGAAAGATCGAAAAGAGCTATTTGAAAGTTATTTTCAAGCTCCTCTATCTCATTTCTTATTTTCAATCTCTGATAACTCTTTCCTAAACAATAAAGAGAGATTGCTACACCAAGACCAACAATAATAGATAGGGATTGAAGCGTATATTTGAAAATATTGGTTTTATCATACATTTTTGTCATATAATCTTTCCAAGATTCTTCTGCTCCTGGTGAGCTAGCTATTCTTATATAATCTGAAGCAAGTGTAATAAAATGGTTAATTCCTTGAAGAGATAATATTAATCCAGCAAGAAAAGCAACGAGAAATGCTGAAATAAATATCTTTTTATTTCCAATTCTTAGTGCAAATTTTCCTGAAGGAGGGAGCTCTGGATGATGAGAAACATCTGGAAAAGAAAATGCTCCTGGTCTTTTGGAAACTACTCTTCTTAAATACCAAAATAATATTAAAGGTAAAACTATGGTATATCCAAAAGCAAGATATGTTGTTAAATGTCCGCCCGCTGAACCATGAAGAAATATTGCTATCATAGGAAACATTACCAATCCCATTAACGGAAATGTAATACCCATTGTATGTATCATTGTCATTGGTATTTTCAACTCTCTTGAATAAGCTTGCATTTTGTCATAAGTTGAATTTAAAATATGAGTCAAAGCTTTGTCAAGGATTGCTTTTCTTCTCTCTTCTGTATATTCATGCTCTAAAGAGAAAAGTAGGTTTATACTTTCTATAAACTCTTTGTCCCAGGAAATCCATTTTTCTATTTTACTGTTAATTGCCTCTTCTAATGTCTTATACTTTCCTATTTTTAGTCCCCAAAGCATTTCTTTTAAATCTCCTGCTAATGGCCCAGTACAATGTTTTGCTGCAAAATTAAAAGCACCTTCCATCTGTGGAGTAAGGCGAAGATAAATAACCATATACAAAATAACCTTTACTGTTTCGTCGGCTGCTCTTATTTTTGTTACAGCAGCAAAGTATGGAGGATATGTGTAGATGATATAGCTAATAAATATTGGAATAAATATGAGAAAGATTCCTATTGTAGGAAGTATCAGATATATTAAAAACAAAAAAGCAAATGAGACTAAAAAACTTAAAACTGTGAAAGCGTAAACACCATCGGTAGTTACATTTAAACCAGAGCTAAGAATTGAATTTTTTAGATTTTCTGACTTTGGCCATTTAATTTTTAAAATATCTTCTGAAAAATTGCACCCCTTTTCATAAAATCCTACAAACCCTTTCTTTTCTTCCTCTATCTCAAATTCTTTATAAATCTCAGAAATTTCATCTTTCTTAAAAAACTTTGGAATTTTGAACCTTGCCATCAAAATTTATTTTGTTTGAGATTTTAATAAAGCTTTTTGATTACTCTTTGGTATTTCTTTCAATAAAGTATAAAAATATAGATAATCAGAAGAACTAAAAGTTTTGAAAAATATGCAAAAGTTATTGTAAAGATTTTGTAAATCCTGGAAATAGATTATGCGGTTAAATTTTGCATAACAAGACTATGGCCAGAAGGAACAAAAAATAAATTAGGAGATATAGCAAAGGTGGATAAAATTGATGTAACTAAAGGAACTCCTCTTATTTCACCTTGGCCTGTTTGTGAAGATGCAATATTTTGTTTTCATCTTTTTAGTTGCAGTGAATATGGCACAACTATAACAATGGAGGATTGTAGAAGAATATTGTGCGAATACTATTCTCAAATGTATAGTGATATTAACACATTAAACCAAAAAGTGATAGAGGCTATAAAAGGAAAAGCAAAATATCCTTTTGGTTCTTGTAACTTGGATAGAGAAAACTGGTGGACAAAATACTTTTTTAATCCAGACGGAACAGGACCTTGCGAAGGAATAGTATAGTGATTAACACAAAAATTTTGATTTTCTCTTATTGTAACTTTTCTAAATCAATAAAAATTAGAAATAATAATTATTATTATGCCTTGTGATTATACTTTTGAAGAAGGGACTATAAGGGTAAACTGCATCGGATGTTTACATGAGCTAAGCATAGAAAATTCAGAAATTTGCATGAGCAATACAATAAAAAAGCTGATGGAAACGAGAAACGCAACAAAGATTATTCTTGCTGGAACAAGAGAATATGAATATGATTGGCCCCAAGTAAAGCTTTTGTTAGAGATTGCTAATGCAATACAAACAATAATGAGAAAAAGAATAATATCATTAGAAAATATTTCTTTGCCCGGATGTGATAGATGTGTAGAAAATAGGTTTTCAAAACTTCAGGATATTTTATCAACAATTTATTATGATCCTTTAGAAGCTTATTTAACTTTAGTAAGAGAAATAAGGCATACTAATGTAAAAATGAAAAGATCTTTGGAAAGATGTAGAAAATGTTATGAGCATTACTTAAACAATGCTTTGCTTCCTATGAAATCAATTTTAGAAACATGCGAATTAATAAAGCTTGGACAAAACTATCCTCATGTAAAAGGCAGAGCATTTTATAGAGAAATTTTTTCACCTTCAATAAGACCGAACTTTATGTACACAAGATATCAAATAATGATTCCAAAAGGTGCTGAAGTTGTTCATAAATATATGGTGGATAAAAATGAGGTAAAAATATTGAGAATTCCTAACAAAGTAAGATTTGTTTATCACATAACTCCTTTAGAATTTACTTTAAGTGAAGAGGAGTATATGATTTTGGATATGGCGAGAAGATATTTAGCATCTCATAGGCCAAGAAGAGCTGAATTAGCAGAGCCACAAGAAATGAGAGACACATTTTTTACACTTTCAAGAGATATCTTAAATGATCTAGCAACAAGATACAAAGTAAATTTATATGGAGATAAATTAAATGAGCTTGCAAATATTCTTGTAAGATATACTGCTGGTTTTGGAATAATTGAATTATTGTTAAGTGATGAGCATATCCAAGATATTTCAATAAACTCTCCTGTTGGTTCTACTCCAATATTTGTTTATCATTCAGATTTTGAAAATTGTGAAACAAATCTTATTCCATCACAAGAAGATGCAAACTTATGGGCAACAAGATTAAGACTATTGTCAGGAAGACCATTAGATGAAGCAAATCCTGTGTTGGATGCTGAAATAATTACTCCAGGTGGAAGGGCGAGAGTATGTGCTATCACAAGAACTTTATCTCCTACTGGATTAGCGTTTGCTCTTAGAAGGCATAGAGAAAGACCTTGGACATTTCCGCTTTTTATAAAAAATAGATATATGAATTCTCTTTCAGCTGGGTTATTATGGTTTTTGATTGATAATGCTAGAACAATGCTTATAGCAGGAACAAGATCAAGTGGAAAAACCTCTTTATTAGGAGCGTGCATGCTTCAAATTATGCCGAGATTAAGAATAATAACATGCGAAGATACAATTGAATTGCCTGTTACAAAATTAAGAGAGCTCGGATATGATATAGAGCAAATGAAATCAAGATCTGTAATTACAAGAGTAGAAACAGAATTACCTGCAGATGATGCTTTAAGAACAGCATTAAGATTAGGTGATAGTTGTTTAATTGTAGGTGAAGTTAGATCCGTAGAAGCAAAGGCATTATGGGAAGCTATGAGAATAGGAGCTTTAGCAAATGTGGTAGCAGGAACTATTCATGGAGATTCTCCATATGGAGTTTTTGATAGGGTTGTTAATGATTTAGGTGTTCCACCTACATCATTCAAAGCAACTGACATTATTGTAATTGCAAATAGGCTAAGATCTCCAGATGGCTTGCATGCATTCAGAAGGCTTGTTTCTATTACTGAAGTAAGAAAGCATTGGAAAAAAGATCCTTTAGATGAAGGAGGTTTTGTAACATTAATGGAATATTCTGCTAAGGATGATGAATTAAAACCAACTCAAACTCTTTTGATAGGAGAATCTTTTGTTTTAAATGAGATTGCATCAATGGTTAGAGAATGGAAAGGAAACTGGGATCTCGTTTGGGATAATATAAATTTGAGATCAAAGGTTATGAAAACTATTGCTGAATATTCTCATACATTACCTGAATTGGCAGAAGCTGAGCATGTTTTAGAATCGAATCAAGCGTTTCATTTAATTTGTGAAGAGGTTGGAAAAGAGATTGGATATTTGGATTCAAAGATTATATATAGTAAATGGGAAGATTGGTTAAAAAAATATATTAAAGAAAAATTTGCCAAAAGATGAGTATGGAAATAGAAGAAAAGGAGAATTGGTACGAAAAGATGTGTAAAATATCTGAAAGGATTATAAAGATAAAGCCAGACAAAAAAACATGTGAAAGAATAGAAAAGGCTTGCAATATATCTCATCTTTCAGTTACACCAGAAGGAGTTGGAAGTTTTACTTTCCTTTCTTCTTTTGCTATCTTAATTCTTGGTTTTGTTATTACAATTCTTGGTATTTATCTTAAATTTCCTATTTCTTATGGTATTTTTGTTTTGTTTTTTGCTATTCCGATAGGATATTACATATATAATTACCCAATGATTTATGAAAGAAGATTTTTAATATCGGCTGGTTCCGAATTAACCTTTCTTATTCTTTACATGATTATATACATAAGAGATTCTCCTAACATGGAAGGGGCATTAAAATTTGCAAGTGAGAATCTTTCTGGCCCTCTCGGAAAGGATATGAGAAGATTAATGTGGGAAATAGAAACAGGAAAATATTCCACTGCAGATGAGGCTCTGATTGATTATCTAAAAGTATGGAAAGAAGAAAAATATTTCATCGAAGCGGTTCAATTGATTAGAGAAAGCTTAAAATATCCTGAAGATAGAAGATTAGCAACATTAGATGAAGCAATATCAATAGTTTTGCAAGGTTCTGAAGATAATACAAGAAGATATTCTCAAGCTCTAAAAACTCCTATAATGATTTTGCATGCTATGGGAATATTGCTTCCTGTAATAGGTTTGGTAATGTTTCCTATAATAGGAATATTCATGAATATAAAATCAGAAATGCTATTCTTAGGATATAATGTCATATTGCCTTTAATTTTACTATTTTTTATTTCAGAAATATCTCAAAGAAGGCCCGCAACAGTATCAAGAATAGTTTTTGCAGAAAATCCCAATCTTCCTCCGCCAGGAAAATTTGCATTAAGAATTGGAAAAAAATATAAAATATTTTCATCTTTAATTTTTGCACTTTTACTTTCTTTTCCGATAATATTTTCGGGTATTTTTTTGTATTTAAATGCTGAAGGAGAAAAGCTTATAGAATCTATGATAATAACCATAAGCATCCTTATTTTCTTCATTTTATTCTTTTATCTTTCTTCTTTTCAAAAGATTTCGTTCAGAGAAAAGATTAGAAACATGGAAGAAGAATTTTCTGAAAGTTTGTTTCAATTAGGAAATTATGTCTCTACTGGTATACCAATAGAAGTTGCTATTCAAAAAATTATAAACTCTATCGGAGAATTAGAAATAAAAGACTTTTTTAGCGATATTCTAAAAAACATGAAAAGATTGGGAATGAGTTTTAGTAAAGCTGTTTTTGATAGTGAATATGGAGCAATAAAAAAATATCCATCGACATTAATAAAATCTATTATGAGAGTTGTTGCAGACGCTTCTAGAAGAGGGGTACAAGTAGCAGCAATGACTATGTTAAATATATCAAAATATTTAAGAAGTATTCACATTGCTCAAGAAAGGATTAAGGATATGTTGAGTGATGTTTTATCTTCTTTAAGATTTCAAGGATTCTTTTTAACTCCATTGGTTGCAGGAATAATTGTAACGATTGCAACAATAATAATAAGAATTTTAAGTCATGTATCAAAAACTGCTGGCGGATTTGAAACACAATCTTATTTAGGTGGCTTACCTTTTGTTTTTGGAGAGATTGGCATAACTCCAGGAGCATTTCAGCTAATATGCTCTTTATATTTTATTGAATCTACTTTGTTAGTTGCTAAATTCGTAAATACCATTGAGAATGGAGAGGATGAAATAGGATTTCAAAATACTGCATTAAAAATGCTATTCTTCGGCTCTATTACATATTTCCTATCATTTTTAATTACACTTCTAATATTTGGACCTATGGTGAAATTTGGTTGATGCTCCGTCCGGGATTTCCATATTCTTTTGAACCCGGGTCTCAGCCTTGAGAGGGCTGCATCCTTTTCCGGCATAAGAGACCGGACTAGACTAACGGAGCACATTTAGATTTATAAAAAAACCTATTTAAATACGAAAATGTAAAAATATAAAAAGAGGTAGAGAAAATGGCAGATTTGCTTTTAGTAAGATCTAAAGTAAAAGAATATGCAAAAAAGAAAAAGATGAGATTTAGCGAAGATGCGATATTGGCCTTGAATAAAGAGGTAATAACTCTCATAGACAAAGCAATAGAAAGAGCCAAAGCATCGAAAAGAGGAACTGTACAAGGTAGAGATATATAAATTTTTCTTTTTTCTGTTTTCTTTATTTTTAAGCACTTTAAGTGTTTAAATTTTTATTAGGATTTTTAATAAATTATTAAGCGAGGGTAGCCAAGTGGTCAAAGGCGCTAGGCTTAGGAAACTAAGGGCGAAGTTCAGAAAATGTTTGAGTTACCTAGTCCCTTAGTGGGTTCGCAGGTTCGAATCCTGCCCCTCGCATGCTTGCACAGCGGCGAAGCTGATAACCGGAAGGTCGGGAGTTCAAAATTTTTGAGAATCTCCCCTGCCCCATTAAGGGGCGGTAGCTTAGCCAGGTTGGAGCGTCCGTGCTGTGCAGGTAATTGAAATGAAGGTTATTGGAATAGTTGGTTTGATAGGAGCAGGAAAAGATACTGCAGCAAAATATATAGAAACGAAATATGGTTATAAGCCAATATCATATTCTGAGCTTGTTCATGAAAAGGTTAAAGAAGAAAATTTAGAGCCGACGAGAGAAAATTTACAAATGATTGCAAAAAAATATAGAGAAAGATATGGATTTGATTATTTTGCAAGGCTTGCTGTTGAAAAAGCTCTTTCTTCAGGAGAAGAAAAAATAATTTTGAAGGAATTGAGAAGAAAAGAGGATGTGGAATTTCCTAAGAGTGTTTTCAAAAATTTTTATGTTATTGAGATATATGCAAATAAAAAAATAAGGTTTGAAAGATTGTTAAAAAGAAAAAGTCAGAAAGATCCAAAAACATGGGAAGAATTTTTGATGCAAGAAGAGAACGAAAAGAAGCTTGGATTTCATGAGGCATTAAAATATGCTGATTTCAGAGTTGAAAACAATGGTTCTTTAGAAGAGCTTTTCTCAAATTTGGATAAAGTTATGAAGATTATAGAAAGTAAATGATTTTATTTTTTAAATCTTGATCCTTTTTCCCAAGATTCTATTTTTCCTTTTACTAAATAAAAAATTGGATTTAATTCAATATTTTTAATTTTTTCAATTTTGGTTTTGCGTATATTTTTATTTCTTTTCTTTATTTTTTCAGAAAGATGTTGAAGTTCAAATTCAATTTGCTTATCTGTAACAGGAATTATTTTTGATAAAGGATTTTTTATTGATACTTTTCTTTTATCGAAATTGTAATTTCTTCTTTCTGCCTCTTTCAATACATAATACAAATAGGATTCTATCGCTTTTATTGGATCTTTAAACTCTTTAAATCTTATCAATTGTGGATGATTTTTATATCCTTTTGTTTTTCCTCTCAAAACATCTTTGGCAAGAAGAGCTTCTCTCCATAAAGCAACTAAGCCTTTAGAATCCAAATATTTAGGATGTAAAGACCATAAACGCATCTCCATCACATCAAAAAATTAAAAATTTTTTGTTTTAAAAAATTTGCAATATTTTCTTATTTTACAAATATCGCACTTAGGATTTCTTGGCAAACAAACATTTTGTCCCCATATAACAATAAGTTTATTAAAATCTTTCCAATACCTTTTCGGAAGCTTTTTTCTTAATTCAATTTCTGTTTCTTTTGGTTTCTTAGTATTTACTAATCCTAATCTGTTCGATATTCTATGTACATGTGTATCAACAGCTATTCCATATTTTCCAAAAGCATTTGTAATTACAATATTTGCAGTTTTTCTTCCCACTCCTTTCAATTTCAGCAAATCTTCTAAATTTTCAGGAACCTTTCCATTATAATTCTTTACCAATTCCTTAGAAATCTCTTTTATCCTCTTTGCTTTTGTTTTATAATAATTAACACTCTTTATTGCTTTCATTATATCTTTTTCTTTCAATTTTGCCATTTTTTCAGGGTTATCTGCCAAAGAAAAAAGTTTTATTGAAGCTTTTGCAGCTATTTCATCTCTTGTTCTTAGGCTTAGCAAACAGGAAATTAAAATTTTGAATGGATCTCTTGTTTTTTCTTTAATTTCTTCTATTAAAGGATTTTCAAAATTTTTTGTCTCGGTTTTCAAAATTTTTATGATAGAATGTATTTCTTCATGGGAAATCATGCCTATCTCTAAATTTTTAAGAATTAAAAAATAATATAAATACTATGAAAAAAGCAGAATTTGACGATGGGTTTGAATTCGTAGAACCGCTAAAAAATGAGAAGTTTAAGTTTAAAATTGTAGACATAAACAATCTTGATGTAATTCAACACCAAAGAAAGCCTAGCGAATATCATATAAAGCATTTGGTTTCATCAATAGAAAGAATTGGTTTTATTGTTCCTCTAATTGTTTGCGAAATTAATGGAAAATATACCATTTTAGATGGTCAGCATAGATTTTTAGCTGCTAAAAGGATTGGAATAGATAAGCTTCCGGTAATAATTGTTCCTGAAAAGCTTGCAAAACTTATGATGAATTTAAATATAGAAAAAGAGTTAAATATAAGAGAAAAATCATTTGTTGCATTAAATATTTATAGAGAATATTTGAGCACGAATCCCGAAATTTATGAAAACGATCCAATAATTACAGATTCTATTGAAAATGCATATTATGTCACTCTTGGAATTGCATATGAAAAGATGGAAAGATTTTCAGGAAGCTCTTTAGAATCTATAGTTAAAAAATGTGATTTCTTTGTTGAGGAAAAGATTACAAAAGCAATAAAAATAAGAGAAGAGAGGGCTGAAAAGGTTATTGAAGCTTTTACGATCATGAAATCAATAGCAGAAAAGCTTAAAGAAATGGGAGAATGGCATCCTTTTGTTTATCAGCAAATTGTCTCTTTTGCAAATCCTTATAAAAGAAAGAGAAAATTATCTATTGACTTTAACGAAATGTTCTCTAAGTTCATAGAAAATTTGAAAAATGCTGAAAACGATCCGAAGATTGTGCTAAAAGAAAAGATTGAAGGATATCTTTAAATGGACCCAGCGAGATTTGAACTCGCACCACCGCGCTGCGAACGCGGTGTCCTACCATTAGACTATGGGCCCTCTCTTATATGGGAAACATTTCCAATTTTTTCAACATAAAAAATTTTGTCTACAAAAGATTCTAATTCCTTTTCATGAGAAACTATTATAATTTGTGAAAGATCAATATTATTCAAAACCTCTCTCATTTTAAATATTTGATCTTTTGAAAATCCATCTGTAGGTTCATCTAAAATTAAAATATTGTTTTTCATTGATATGCAAACCTTTCTTACCATAAGATTTAATGCTAACCTATAAGCTAAAGCTAATGAGGTTTTTTCTCCTCCGCTCAAAGAATCTATTCCTATCTCATAACCAAATTGTTCAACAATAGGAGAAAAAGATTCGTCTATCCTTACTCTTATATCGCTTTCTTCCATAAGCATGTAAAAGAATTTTTGAAATAATTCATTAAATTCGTAATTTATTGTAAGCAGAACATTTTTTTCTATTGCATCAACAGCAGGTATAAAAAATTCTTGAATCCATATTACATATTCTTCCAATTTTTCTTTTTCTTCTTTTTTTCTAATTTTTTCGTTAATCTGTCTTTCTATTTCATTGATAATTTCTTCTAAAGTTTTCAAATTTCCTTTCAAAGAGCTTATTTGAGAAATTATATCTTCTAAATGTTTTTCAATGCTTGCCTTTTCTTTATTCTTTTCTTCGAGCTTTATTTGAAGCTCCTTATTTTTTTCTAAAATTGTTCTTTTTTCTTGAATATCCTTCTCTAATTCTTTGATAGCTTTTTCTGTTTCAGATATCTTTATTTCATTAAGATAAATTTTTTCCTTATTTTCTTTCATTCTTCTTTCAAGATCTTCTAACCTTTTTGAAATCCTTTCATATTGGATTAATTTTTCCCTAAGTTCATTTAATATTCTTTCGTCTTCTTTTATTTTTTCATACTCTTTTGAAATCTCTTCTTCTCTTTTCTTTTCAGAAATTATTTTTTCTTTAAATTCTTCTGGATCAACAACCCTTCCACAAGTCGGACATATGCCTTTTTCCAAAAGATTTTCAAAATTTTTTATTATCAATCTTATCTCAGAAATCTTTTTTATTGCCTCTTCTTTATTTCTCATATTTTCAAATATCTTTTCTCTTAACTCATCTTCGCTTATATTTATAACCTCAATATTTCTACCTTCCTCCAATTCCTTTTCAATAGAAATTATTTCTTCGCTTAATCTCTTATTTTCATTTTCCTTTTCAATAATGAGACTTCTTTTTTCCTTTATCTCTTTTTCTAAAAGAGGAATCTGAACTTCTATTTTGCTTATCTCTTTATAAATTTTGTCCAAACTTTCTATCTCTGATTTTATTTCTTCTAATCTTTCAGAAACTAATTTTCTTTGATTTTCCAGTTTTTCAATCTCTAACTTTATATTTTCAATTTTTTTTCTTTTCTCTTCTTTTTCAATCAAAATTTTTTCTAAATCTGCTATTTCTCCTTCCAAAAATTTTATTTTAGATTTTATCTCATCCAAAACTAATTTGGCATTCTCTTTTGCGATTTTATAATCCTCTATTCCAAATGCTTTTCTTAAAGTTTGCAATCTATCTTCACTTCTCATTTTCAATATCTCTTTCATTTCCTCTTGAGGAGTAAATACTGCATATCTATATATAAAAGAAGATGATTTTGTTTTCACGCTTTCTTTAAAATTTAAAATGTCTAAAATCTTTTTTCTCATCTCTGTTGAAGAAAGAATATGCTTATTTCCATCATAAAGTATCCAGCCTTCTTTTTGCATTATCTTTTTATCTTTTCTTACTAATGATCTAAAAACAGAATATTCTTTTCCATTTACATCAAAAATTAATTTTACAGATGTTTCGTCTTCTCCAACACGCATAAGCATATCTCCGCTCATTTCTCCTAAACCAAATAAAGCAAATTCTATGGCATAAAGAATAGAAGATTTTCCTGAACCTACATCCCCTTCAAACAATATTTTTCCTAGAGGAAATTCTATCTCTTCTTCTTTATATGACCTGAAGTTTTTTAGTTCTAACTTTTTTATTATCATAAAGATCATCCGAAAAGTATTTTAGAAGCTTTTTCAATAATTTTTCTTTCATAATCTGCCTTTTTTTCATCTATATTTTCTTCTTTTATAGCATTTAGCAGTTCTAAACAAGTTTTTGGATCTAAAAGTATTTTATTTTTGAATTGAAACTTTTTTAACATCTCTTCAAAAATTCTTTTTTCTATTTCTTCTGAACTTTCTTCTTTTATTTCTATACTTTCTTCTTCTTTTCCAATAAGTTGATTTCTATTTATATAAATTGTTGCTGCCTCTTCTAAAACCATTTTTCTTATTTTTTCAAAATCTATATCTCCTGGTTTTCCAGCACTTAGCTTTCCCTTGATCTTTAATAAAACTATTTTATCTCTAAATGATTTTCTTTTTAAAGTGTCTATTAACTCGCTTTCAGCTAATATTGAAGACTTTCCTTCTGCATCATATTCTATAAATTCTATATCATATAAATTTGTTTCAACAAACCTATAGTTTTTTATCCCTTCGTCATCAAACTCTACTATATAAAAACCTTTTTTATCTCCTTTTGCAGTAGATTCTAAATCTCTATAATCATAACCGAAAAGTGGACCTGGATAAGCAATTAAGGAGTTATTTATCTTTTTAATATCTCTTTTATGTAAATGGCCGCCTGCATAATAATCCATGCCTTTAGGAAATAAATCAAAAGATATCGGCTCTAAAAAATTTTCTGTTGTAAAAATATCTATAGCAGCATGAAAAACAAAAATATGAATATTTTCATCTATTCTTTGTAATTTTATTTCTTGCATTATTTGTTTATCCACAACTGCTTTTCTAGCAGATATTCCTGCTATATTTGCTTTTGTTTTTTTATCTTTTATGAAATTTGGCTGTAGTTTTATAAAAAGACCTGCTGAATGAAGAATATCTATCATTGATGCAGAGACAGGAGAATAATCATGAGAACCATAAATAACATAAATCTCAATACCATTATTTTTAACTTCCTTCATTTTCTTAACTGCTGAATTTAATATTTTGATATCTGGCAAATTGCTATCAAATAAATCTCCGGCAAATATAATAAAATCTACATTCTCTTGAATACAAATATCCATTGCTTTAAGAAAAGCATTTAAATTTGCCTCTTTCAAAAAATTATCTCTATAGGCACCTAAATGAACATCAGCAATATGAGCAAACTTAAACATAAATAATGCTTTTTTACAACAAATTAAAAATCTTTATCAAAAATTATTTTATACTATGAGCAGGGGTAGCCAAGCGGTCAACGGCGGTAGGCTCAAGACCTACTGGCATAGTGCCTTCGCAGGTTCGAATCCTGCCCCCTGCACCTCAATTGATTTAAATATTCTTATCATGTTTTGAATAATTGTGAGAATATAAATAAGATTTTTTTATTTTTCAATAGCAAATAAAAAATATATGAAAAAACCACAAGCATCGATAATTATTCCAACGCGCAATGAAGAAGAAGCCATAGCTAAAGTCTTGTGCTCTATTCCGAAAGAAATTCAAAAAAAGATTGAAATAATAGTAGTCGATTCTTCCGAAGATATGACACCAATAATTGCTCAAAGATTAGGGGCAAGGGTTATAAAAGCTAAGAAAAAGGGCAAAGGTTATGCCATGAAATTAGGAGTAAAGGTTGCGAAGAGTGATATATTGATATTTCTTGATGGTGATGGAACAGACCCTCCTCAATATATTCCAAAACTTCTTGAGAAAATTAAAAAATACGATTTGGTTTTGGCATCTAGAAACTTAAAAAACAAGCATTCGGATAAAAAGTCTGAGATTATATTCACTTTCTATCTACCATTTATCAAGAGCTTTTTTAAGCTTATGGGCTTCAATGTGAAAGGGGAGCCTCTAGCTGGTTTTAGAGCAATTAAAAGAAATACTTGGAAAATACTAAACCTTAAATCAAATGATTTTCTCATAGAAACTGAAATGAATCTCAAAGCGGTTGAACATGGTTTAAAAGTTGGAGAAATTCTTATACCAATCTTACCGAGGTGTGGAGGACCTTTAAAAAGTAAACTAGTAAGAAGTCCTGAGCAATGGATAAAAATCTTCAACTACGGAATTAATTATACAAAAGACAAATTAATTAAAAAGAAGTTAATTGAAATAAAAAAGAGATTAATTGAAGCTTATTCGAAAATTAATCTTACTCAATATAATTCCAAACAGAAATGCAAAGTGAGATATAAATGATATCAAAACATGCTACTGCATAAATTTTTGGTTTTATGGAAATTGATTAAAATTGATGACTAATTGATTTCTGAAATTTAAAAATTATTTTAGCACAATATCTTTTACATCATCTGTTAGAAAAATTTTATATGTTTTTCCATAAACTTTTCTATTTATTATTCCCTTTTTCTCCAATTCTTTTACAGCTCTATGTGTTTTTAGCTTTGTCATTCCTTGCATTCTTGTTATTTCTGATTGCAAAATTTCACCATTCTTTTCAATCAATGCCTCAATAACTTTTCTTTCAGAAGGATTTAAGAATTTAAGAATTGTCTGCTTCTCTTCATTAAAAGAAATTTTGTTCGTTTTATCTTTTGCTATAAATTTTGAAATAACTCTAAACTTTTTTTCAATCTTTTCCTCCAATCTTTTAGAAATGATATAATATGAAAGAAAGATTGCAAAAATTATTAACGATGTGGAAGAAAGAAATAAAGAATATAATGGAATTCTTAACCTATACATAAAAAATGGTTGCTGTAATTCTCTTTTCTCAGCAATTTGGAGTGTTTCATATAGATTTATTAATATTAAGAGAATAAATATTGCTACTGATATTAAAGAAATTAAAAGCATTGTCTTTTTTGATTTCATGAATAATTTATTGTAAAAGTAAATATTAAAAGTTTCTTATAAATGAAACCTTACTTAATGGTTTCAGCAAATATTTATATATGGTTTCATCCATATGAAATCTTATGAAAAATTTGGCTAAAATGATGGCACTTTTTGTCATAGCAATAATTGGAAGTGTAGGAGTTGCATTAGCCTTTTGGCCTCATTTAGTGAATAAAGAGCAAAAAGAAGCCATACAAGAAGCCATAAAAAACAATGATTTTGAAGCTTGGAAAAATGCTATAGTGTCATCATTAACACAAGAAAATTTTAACAGAATTGTTGAAAGATATAAAGTGACAACAGAAATAAAAGAGTTGCAAAACAAAATAATACAAGCTATTAAAGAAGGAAATTATAATGACTACAAAGAGACAATGGAAAAACTAATAGATTTGTATAAATCGATAAGCAAAGAATATTTAACTGAAGAATATTTCAATTACATTGTGCAACGCTACAATGAAACAGGAAAAATTGCCTATCCAAGAATGCTTTGCCCGATAGGAAGAATTGGTAGGTTTGTAAAGCATAGAGCTTGGTAAGAATTGTAAGAGCTTATAAGTGATAAAGATGAAAACTCTTGTAGAGCTTAAAAATGTTAGCAAGATTTATAAAATGGATGATGTTGAAGTACATGCATTGAAAAAAATAAATATGAAAATAAAAGAAGGTGAATTTTTATCTATTATTGGACCAAGCGGTTCAGGAAAATCTACTTTATTGCATCTGCTTGGTTGCTTAGATAAGCCAACAGAAGGAAAAATAATATTTGATGAGATGGATGTTTCTAAACTTGATGACAAAAAATTATCAAAAATAAGAGCAGAGAAAATTGGCTTTGTTTTTCAATTCTTTAACTTATATCCAACATTAACTGCAATAGAAAATGTTGAACTTCCAATGATAATTTCTGAAAAATATACTAAAGAAAGAAAGAAAAGAGCAAAAGAATTATTAAAAATTGTGAAAATGGAAAAAAGGGCTGATCACCTACCTTCCCAATTATCAGGAGGTGAAAGACAAAGAATTGCAATAGCAAGAGCTTTAGCAAATGATCCTTTATTAATTCTTGCAGATGAACCAACAGGAAATCTTGATTCAAAAACAGGAAAAGAGATTGCAGAGCTTTTAACTGAGTTAAATGAAAAAGGAAAAACTATTGTAGTTGTAACTCATATGCTTGATATAGCAAAATATGCGAAAAGAATTATATATTTAAAGGATGGGGAGATAATAAAAGAAGAAAGGTGATGAAAAATGAAAATTCATATGATAATTTTGATTTCATTTTTAATGATGCATTTTTGCGTAAACGCAATTTCTATTACAGGAGATCCTTTATTACAAGCCACGATAAATGTTTATCCTATCACGATACAACCAGGAAATGATGGTTATATACAGATAATTTTAAAAAATGCAGGAACCGCTACAGCAGAGAGAATATCAATATGGAAAATAAACACAGATGCCCCAATAAAATATGAATGGATAAAAGAGCTTGGCTCCTTAGATGCTGGCTCAACAAATACAGCAATATTCAAATTTTCTGTTTTAGATAATGCTTCTCCAGGAATTTATTACATAACATTCATAATAGATTATTGTAAAGAAAATACTTGCAAAACAATATATCCTACTGCAATAATAAATATTGCATCACAAGCAATTTTAGAAATTAAATCAATAAAACCAGATACATTAAAACTTGGAGAAAGAGCAAACCTAAGCTTTATAATCTCAAATAAAGGAGATGAAATTAACAATATAATATTTAATTGGGTTAGCATAGATGGAGCATTTTTACCTATTGGTTCTACAAACAGGATTGTAATTCCATCAATAAAACCAAATTCCTCTTATGAAATTTTTTCAGAGGTTGTTGCAAATCCATTAGCATCCCCTGGAATACATCAGATTAATTTTTCTCTTCATTATTTAGATAAATCAGGAATAAATCAAACAATAAATTTCGTTGCAGGAATTGAAATTTCGGGAGAAACAGATTTTGAAGTAAGCATACAAGAATATTCTGAAAATACTATAACATTAGCAATTGTTAATACTGGCCCAACAACAGCATATTCAACTATATTAAAAATTCCTCCGCAAAGATCTTTCAGAATATTAGGAAGCTCCTCTAATGTAATAGGAAACCTAAATGCAGGAGATTATACATTAACAAGCTTTCAATTAATTCCATTAAACACAACAGAAAATCTTGTTGTTGAAATATCTTATACAGATTTATTAGGGGTAAGAAGAGTTTTGGAAAAAATTGTACCTATTAACATTGAGAAAAGATTTATTAATGCCACGACACCAATACCTACAAGAACAAGAATTAGAAATCTATATCCACAGACAAATTCTATAACTTATATAATAATTGGTATAACAGGAATTGTTTGCATAATAGCTATTATTAAGCTCAGGAAAGTAATAAGAAAAGGTAGAAAATAAAACAAGAGAAAAGATAAATATGAGGCTTTTAGATATTATAAAGTTTTCTATAAAAAATCTTTCGCAAAGAGGATTAAGAAGTTGGTTAACAATTATTGGAATTGTTATTGGTGTGGCGGCTGTTGTTAGCATACTTTCTATAGGAGCAGGGATGCAACAAACCATTTCTTCTCAGCTTGCTGGATTGGGGAGTGATATCGGTTATGTTATTCCTGGTTTTGAAAGAGCGATGAGAACAAATCAACGTATGCCCATGACTCCAGGAATTGGTAGTAGAATTGGCAGCACAACAACAAAATTAACTGAGAATGATTTAAATATAATTAAATATACCCCAGGAATTAAAATTGCAAGTGGAGTAATTGCAGGTAGGGTTAATGTACAATATTATGGAGAAAGTATTTCTTTACAATTATATGGTGTTGAGCCTTTAGCATTCCAAGAAATTTCTGTTGTTGATATAGAGCAAGGAAGAAATTTAGCTGTAAGTGATGAAAATGTTGCTGTTATTGGAAATAGGGTTGCAAATGAAATTTTTAAAAAGCCTATAACAATAAACTCGCAAATATCAATAAATGATAAAAATTTTAGGGTTGTGGGAATTCTTGAAAGGTTTGGTGGTATGGTTGGTGGAATAATGTATGATAATGCAATATTTGTTACAACAAAAGCAGCAAAAAATGTTTTGAATGCAAGCTCAAATGAGTTTTCTATTATTTTGTTTAAAGCTAGTGATTTGGAAAATTTGGATGAAATTTCTAAAAATGTAGAAAAAAGGCTTATACTTTCTAGACATGTAACAAACGAAACAAAAGATTTCACAATAGTAACAGCAAAATCTATACAAGAAACAATTTCAAGCATACTTAACACAGTAAATCTGTTTTTAGCGGGAATAGCTGCAATATCTTTATTAGTAGGGGCAATAGGCATAGCGAACACAATGTACATGTCTGTGATAGAGAGAACAAGGCAAATAGGAACATTAAAGGCATTAGGAGCAACAAATTCTGAGGTAATGAAAATGTTTTTGTTTGAGTCATCACTAATAGGTTTTGTTGGTGGATTAATTGGTGTGTTCTTAGGATTTATAGCTTCAGGAATTATATCTCAAATAGGTGTTAATGTTATTGGGATTTCACGTGGCCAAAACCTTACAGTAATAACTCCTGACTTAATTTTGTTTGCATTAATATTTTCCACATTGATCGGAGCTATTTCTGGCTTATTTCCTGCAAGAAAGGCTGCTCAACTTCAACCAATTGAGGCTTTGAGATATGAATAAATTTTGAAAAATTTGAAGAAAAAATGTAATAAAATTAAAAAATGTCAAATTTTGAATTTTTGTTTTTGGTTGAATGATTTTTTAGCCAAACTATTTTCTGATCTTAAATCTATCTTCAAGCTTTTTTAGACTTTCTACTATTCCGCTATACTCTAATTCTGACATTGGAAGCATTGCGGCACCATAAAATCCTTGTTTTCTAATTTCAATTGCTTTTTTAGAAACTTTTCTTCTTATATAATCCCAAAATGGATGATCAAAGCAATCGACTGGCTCTGTTAATTTTCCATTTTTTATTGAAAACGCTAAGCAAGATATTACTGGTGGGCCATCAAAAAATGATATGGTTGAGTTTGCTTTAACAGGCATTAGTGGTCCTGTATGAGAACCTCTCATAAAGCCTGCGACATAATATCCTAAAGCATAAGGAGCTAAAATTTCGCCAGTTGCAGGAAAATCCTTTTGTGTTCTAACTAACATTACAGGATCGTCCTTTCCAACATATCTTCCTGCTATGTTATGAAGTCTTGTTGTTGAAGCTGCTACAATTTGTTCACCAGTAGCCCTTGAAAATATCGACTCTATTACAAATCTTCCTGGGTCTCTCAACAAAATTGCAATATCATAGATCTCTTCAGGAGTAACCAATTCAATTATTTTATCAGCCTTTGTGTAAGATACATCCATTATTACAAATTTAAATCCTTTCTTTAAAGTTGGCGATAAAAGCAATCCTGAACAATACATTGGGTCTGCAAACGCTAAATATAAAGGTAAATTAAATGCTCCGGGCTCTGTTTTATCTGCCATGAAAAATAAGAATGGTTCTGCCTCTCTTTCTTCAAATTCCATTTCAGCTACTTGAGGTCCCATTCCTTTTACATTTCCTGAAAACGCAGAGACTAACAAATCCTGACCTGCACCATATAAACCTTGTGATTTAGCAACATCTGTTGCTTTTAATAAAGCTTCATAGCAAAGTCTGTGAATCTTTTCGTTTCCTTTTCCTTTTTTATGTGTAGTTAAAATTGATATATCATCTCCTGTATGACAAATATGATAATCAATTACCAACCCCTTACCTTTCTCTTTAATGTGCTTTTTCACTGCTTCAATCATTTCATTACTTGGTTTTATGTGTCCACCAATTGAGCCTACATCTGCCTTTATTACTGAAATTGTGATTTTTGCCATATTCTTCTAAATAATTATGTAAAATCTAAAATTTAAAGTTTAAGTTTAAATGTAGATTTTTAAATTAATTTTTAGGATTAATTATTATGCAAGATTTTATTGTAACTCCTTGGGAAGTTAAAGGAAATGTAGATTATGAAAAATTGATAAAGCTATTTGGAGTTAAAATAATAGATGAAAATTTGTTAAATAGGTTGAAAAGGCATACAAAAGAATTACATTATTTTTTAAAAAGAAAAATATTCTTTGCTCATATGTATTTTGATAATATATTAGACGCTGTTGAAAAAGGAGAAAAATTTTATTTGTATACAGGAAGAGCTCCATCTGGACCTGTTCATTTGGGCCATTTAATACCATGGATTTTTACAAAATGGCTTCAAGATAAATTTAATTCTCCTCTTTTATTTCAAATACCAGATGAGGAAAAGTTTTTGTTCAAAGATAATTTAAGTCTTGAAGAAACTAGAAGATGGGCATATGAAAATATATTAGATATAATAGCAATAGGCTTCGATCCTAAAAAAACAAAAATATTTTTAGATACGGAATATGCAAAAACAATGTATAAATATGCTTGTCAAGTTGCTAAAAATATAACAGTATCTACTATAAAGGCTACCTTCGGTTTTAAAGATTCTAATAATATCGGAGAATTTTTTTATACTTGTATGCAATCTGTTCCTGCTTTTTTACCTACAATCTTTGAAAATAAGCCAACGCTTTGTTTAATACCTTGCGCTGTTGACCAAGATGTTCATTTTCGTCTTACAAGAGATGTTGCTGAGAAATTGGGATATCCTAAACCATCAACAATTTTATGTAGATTTTTGCCAGGATTGCAAGGAATGCACGAAGAAGGAAAAATGTCTTCTTCTATAGAGCAAACAGCAATATTTACTACAGATACTCCTGAACAGGTAAGGAAAAAGATAATGAAATATGCATTCTCCGGCGGACAACCAACAATAGAAGAGCATAGAAAGAAGGGAGGAAATCCTGATATAGATGTGTCTTATCAATGGTTGACATTTTTTGAAGAGGATGATGAAAAGCTTAAAAGGATATATGAAGATTACAAATCTGGAAAATTATTGACTGGAGAACTAAAAGAAATTTTGATAGATAAGCTTTGTAAATTTTTAGAAGAACATCAAAAAAGGAGAGAAAAGGCAAAGGATAT
>CAZSPP010000006.1:0-9120 GCA_964608845.1 uncultured archaeon
TTCAAACCTTTTATTCTTTTTATTAACTACAGGCCACCAATTCTGCTTTCCAAAATGTTTTAAAAGCAACTCATAAATTTTTATAAGCATTTCTTTATCTTCAATTTCCTTAAGCATATCCATTTATATTTTCTTTTTAAATAAATTTTTAGTGGAATGAGCAATGAAAGAAAAAACAATACAAGGCCTTTCTTCAGCAGAGGCGAACAAAAGGCTTAAGATTTATGGAGAAAATGAGATCAAAAGGGAAAAAAAGGTCTCTGCAATAAAAATATTTCTTTCCCAATTTTCTTCTCCTTTAATTTTGCTTTTAATTGCAGCAGCTTTTATTTCATTAATATTAAATTATCAAACAAAAGAATTTCTTGATACGATATTAATTCTTGCAATAGTTTTTGCTTCTGCTATAGCTGGCTTTGTTCAAGATTATAAAGCAGAAAAAGCAGTAGAAAGTTTGAAAAAAATGGCAACTCCAAAAGCAAAGGTCATAAGGGATGGAAAAGAGCAGGAGATTTTATCCACTCACATAGTTCCCGGAGATATAATTATTTTAGAGAGTGGAGACATAATACCTGCAGATGCAGAAATAATAGAAGGCACATTACAAATAGATGAATCAATTCTAACAGGAGAATCAAGAGCAGTAACAAAAAGGAAAAAAGAAAAGATATTTTCTTTCTGTTCTGTATATACAGGGAACGCTATTGCTAAAGTGATAGCTACTGGAATGAATACTGAAATCGGAAAGATTGCAGAAAAGATTCAAGAAATAAAAGAATCAAAAACACCTTTTGAAATACAAATCGAAAAATTTACAAAAAGATTGATATATATTACAATCATAATAATAATTTTCACATTCCTAATAGGATTTCAAAAGTTTGGCTTTTTAAATTCTTTTCTTCTCGCTATTTCTTTGGCAGTAGCTGCAATACCAGAAGGATTACCAGCAACAACCACAATAGCATTATCCTTAGGAGCAAGAGAAATGGCAAAGAAAAATGCTTTGGTTAGAAGGCTTTCAATAATTGAATCTTTAGGGTCTTGCAATGTTATATGCGTTGATAAAACAGGAACAATAACAGAAGGTAAAATGAAAGTTATTGATATATTTTCTTTTGGGAAAAAGGATTTAGCTATATATTGCTGCTATTTTTGCAACAATGCAAAAAAAATAATTAAGGATGGAAAGGAAAAGATTGTTGGTGATGAGACAGATGTGGCTTTATTTGAATTCTCTAAGGATAGGATAAAGATAAAAGGAGATAGAATAGAAGAAATACCTTTTTCTTCAGAAAGAAAGATGATGTCTGTGGTTTACAAATTTTCTAATCTAGAAAAAATGCCAAAATATTTAAAAAGTCAAATAGTTTTTTCTAAAGGCGCGACAGAATCCATCCTAGAAAAATGTGACAGAGTTTTGGTTAAAAATAAAATTGTAAAATTAGATAACAAACTAAGAAAGATTATAGAAGAAAAAAATTATGAATATGCTTCTCAATCCTATAGGGTAATAGCCCTTGCATTTAAAGAATATAAAAAGCCAATAGAAAAAAATTTGGTATTTTTAGGATTGGCAATACTTCTTGATCCACCAAGAAAAGGTGTTAAAAAGGCTTTGAGTGAATGCTATTCGGCTGGCATAAGAGTTATAATGCTTACAGGCGATAACCAAGAAACAGCAAAAGCTATTGCAAAACAAATAGGATTAAAAACCAATGGAGCAATAACAGGAAAAGAATTGGATAGTATGAGCGAAAAAGATTTGAAAAATACACTGAAAAATGGAACAAACATATTTGCAAGGATTTCTCCGTTCCATAAGCTTAATATAACCAAAGCTCTGAAAGAAGAAAAAAATATAGTCGCAATGACAGGTGATGGGGTAAATGATACATTAGCATTAAAAGAGGCTGATATTGGAATATCAATGGGAATAAGAGGAAGCGAGGTGGCAAAAGAAACAAGCGATATAATTCTTTTAGATGATAACTTTGCTACAATAAGAAATGCAATAAAAGAAGGTAGAAGAATTTTTGAAAATATAAGAAAGTTCGTTAATTATTTGCTTTCTTGTAATATTGCAGAGGTTTGTGTTATATTTTTAGGTGCTTTATTTTATCCGTTTGTTCTTCTTTATCCTGTGCAGATATTATGGATAAATTTGGTAACAGATGGATTACCTGCTATAGCATTATCATTAGATCCAGCTGGTCCAAAAATTATGAAAGAAAAACCTAAGCAAAATGAAATATTAGATAAGAGACTGATGAAAATGATTATATTCATTGGAATAGAAATTTCAATTATATTGTTTTTATTATTTTTCTTTTCTTTTGAAAGGTTTGGTTTAGAAAAGGCAAGATCAATATTGTTTACTGGTTTTGTAACTTTTGAGTTTGCTAGAATAGCTGCAATAAAATATTCAGAAGGCATGCTTACAAAAAATTTATTTAAAAATAAGCTTTTATGGTTTGCTGTTCTTGTTTCACTTATTCTCCAACTTTTTATTATTTATTCTCCATTATCAAATTATTTTGGTGTTGTCTCTTTAGATTTTATGGATTGGCTGATATTGATTTTTGCAACATTTATATGCTTTTTAATAAGCATATTAATAACCAAAATGATTTATAAGAGAGATTAAAAAGTATAAAACACCCAAATTCTATTTAAATTTTTGTTGCCAATAGTTTAGGTAAAATATAAGAGATTGATTTTTATGAAGAAGCCTTCGAAAATTAATAAAAAAGAAAAGAATTCAAAAAAATCTGAAAGAATAGTAAAAACATTTGCATTAGCTTCTTTTTTGAATGATATGGGTTCTGATATAATATATCCTATATGGCCAATATTCGTTACAAGTGTTTTAAATGCACCAATGACAATCTTAGGATTTATAGATGGGTTGGGTGAAGCGATAGTTTCAATCTCACAAGCAATCTCAGGTTATATTTCTGATAGAATAAGAAAAAGAAAGATTTTTGTTTGGAGTGGATATTTCTTAGGATTTTTGTCTAGGATTGGATATGCATTCTCAACAACATGGCATCATTTGATTCCATTTAGAATTTTAGATAGATTTGGTAAAATTAGATCTGCTCCAAGGGATGCTATTGTTGCAGATGTTTCTAATAAAGAAAATAGAGGAAGAAATTTTGGATTGATAAGAACAGCAGACAATTTAGGCGCTTTGTTAGGAATAATAATATGCTTTTTACTTTTAGGAATTCTTGGTTATAGAAATTTATTTCTATTAGCTTCAATACCTTCATTATTAAGTGTTTTGTTGATTTTATTTTTTGTTAAAGAAGGCTATAGAAAAACAAAAAAGATTTATAAAGGGATTTCTTTAAAAGATTTGAGTAAAAATTTTAGGTTGTTTATATTTTTGAGCGCAATATTTGCATTAGGCTCTTTCAGCTATTCCTTTTTGATGATATTTGCTAAGGAATATGGATTTTCAGAATATCATCTTCCATTACTTTATCTTTTATTTACTTTAATGGCATCAATCTTTTCCTTACCTTTTGGAAAGCTTTCTGATAAAATAGGAAGAAAAAACGTTTTGCTTATTTCATATTTTCTTTGGGTTTTGGTTTGTTTTGCAATGATTAATGCATCTTTTGCAAAAGAACTAATTGTTTTTTCATTCTTTTTATATGGAATGCATAAGGGCTCCCTAGAGCCTTCACAAAAAGCGTTTGTTTCAGAATTGGCGAGAAAAAAATATAGAGCAAGCTCTTTGGGATTGTTTCAGATGATTATTGGATTATGTGCTTTACCTTCTTCTCTAATTGCAGGAATTTTATGGGATAAAGTAAACTTATTAGCTCCATTTTATTTTTCAATTTTCTTAACACTAATCTCAATAGGAATTTTAGTAATTGTAAAAGCAAAATAATTTTTATAAAAAATTTTTAATAGTAAATCGTTTTTCAAAAAAATCATTTCACCCCAATAACCATTATGTGCATGCTAAGCCTTTTGCAGAAGAAAGAGAGAGTTTTGGAAATAATTTTAACAAAAGGAATAAGACATTTTCTTATTCTCTTCTTTTCTAAGCTATATACACCATATTCTATTTCAATGTTTTTAAATCCAGCATATTCTAACCAATTCTTTAAATGATTCGGTGTAAACAAGGCATAATGTCTATCTTCTTTAAAACCTTCTTTTTTTCTCCACCTTTCATACCCTCCATGATGAGTATCAGTAAAAAGTCCAAAAAATCCAGCGTTATCTGTTAATATTATTAATCTTCCTCCCTTCTTCAAAACCCTATAGCTTTCTTTTAAAAAATTTATTGGATTTACGAGATGTTCAAAAAGAAAACCAGAAAAAATTTCATCAAAATAATTGTCTGGAAAAGGAAACTTATCTTTATTTACATCAATTCCCTTTACTTTTTTATTTATTGGATATAAGTCAATAAAATGAGTGCCGTAAAGATCTTCACCGCAACCGACATTTAAAATTTTTTTTCTCTTCATTTTAATCTACAAATCCTATTTTCTAATTAAGATTTTTTAAAGTAAAATTTCCAAAAATGGGCCCGGAAGGATTCTCGAATTTTAAGTTTTTAATTCAAAAAATTTCGAACCCTCGACCTGCTGGTCCGAAGCTTCGGCAATTTTTCAGCCGCTCTATCCAGACTGAGCTACGGGCCCATATACAAAATTAAAATTATAAAATCAAAATTAAAATTATGAAGTCAGGTAAAAAAATGAGTATATTCATGCTTATTGGAATTTTGTTAGTTATAATAATATCTTTCTCACTTTCTCATTTAATTACCAAGAATATAATTTTTTCTTTCTCAATATCTCTTCTTATTACATCCTTTTTGCTTACAACCTCTAGCCCAGAAATAGCAGGAATGAGAAGTTTTTTGTTGTTTTCAATATTTGCCTTTTTAATTTTAATAACAATAATTTTGTTTGTGTTTAATGCTTTAAGCCTTACTACAATAAGTATCGCTTTTGTTTTAATATCTTTAGTAATTTTTGGTTTTTTGATATTTATATTATCATGAGAAGATTTTTTATTAGGGTGCTTATATGGTCTGGGCATCAACAAAACTAACAATATGGGATTATATTTATAGGGATGTAAAAACGATGAACTTTTCATATAAAGGAAAGAACCCAGAGCTTCTTTATAAAAAAGTAAAAGAGCTTTTGCAAGATGTTTTCAGAATACCTCCGGGAGGATTTCAAGAAAAATCTTATTCAATAAATAAAACTGATAATGGATTGGAATTTGAGGCAGAATGGGAAGCAATAAGACAATTAGATGATTTTAGCTATTTAAAAGTTGACATAACAATAAGAGGATTTTCTTCTGGAGGAATAGGAAAGGTATCAATAAGCTATAGACCAGTTCTAATGACAGAATATCCTCAAGACACATTTTGGCAGCAAAGCATTTTTTATGAGATTTTAAGAAGGATGTGGCATACATTATTTTACAGAAAAAAGAGAGATGAATATTATGAGCTCGGAAGAGAGCTTAGTGAAAAGTTTGAAAGTGAATTAAAAGAATATATGCAAAAGATCGGTTGAGTATATGCCATCAATAAGTATTGTGGATGATTTATTATATCCAAGAGATAAGATAGAAATAAAATTTTCTGGAGAGAATGTTGCATCAATATGCAATCTCATAAGACCAATATTAGAAAGGGTTTTACAAGTTGAAGCAAAAGATACATACGAAAGAATATTGAAATGGGATAGCACATCAAATCCAAGAAGTTTTTATAATGAGTGGACGACAAATAAAGAAGAGGATAAGTGGACGGTATATTCTTTCAAAATAATTATAAAAGGTAATCAAGATATAAATACAAAAAAAGGAAATGTAAGTATAGAAATATATTCTTGGCTGAGAACATCTTATGAATATTCTAATTTTATTCAAAGGTTTCTTTGGATATTATATAATCGAATTTTTTATTATAAGAGAAGAAGAGAATATATTGAAAGAGGAAAATGGCTTACATTTCAATTAAGAGATGAAATAATGAAAGCATTAAATATACCTAAAATAGCTGAAGAGTGATAAAATGGTTTTTGAAAGTCTCAGAAAAAGGTTTAGGAGAGATAGCGGTATAGATGAATATGAGAGAATTAAAGCAGAGATACTTTCTCAAAAAACCGAAGAGAAAAAAGAAGTAGAGAAACCTTTAATAGAGAATTTTAGGACAGGAAGAAGGTTCGGAATTCAAGAAAAAATTCCTACTCATGATTTTATTTTAAGAGAACCTTTAGAAAAAAGAATAGAAGAAAGAGCGGAAACATTTAAAAGGGAGGAGCGAGAAGAATATGAGCCAAACTTTTTAAGATTTTCAGAGCCAAAGCCAATGATAGAAGAAAGTTATGGAAATGCAAGTATAGATCAAAGGCTAAGAATAATAGAAGAGCAGCTTTCTGCTATAAAAGCTCAGAATGAATTGATAATAGAGAGGATAAAAAGCTTGGAAAGAAGGTTGGGATATGTTTAGATTTTTGAGACAATTACTTTTTAAAAGACGATTTTATTTTCAATAATTTTTACAAAATTAGCTACACTATACAACAATTAACGAATCTTTTATGATTTTTGTTTTTTCTTCTAAAGAAAATCCAATATTTTTTAGGAATAACTGAACCCTTGTTTTACCTTTTATTTCTAAAATAAAGACTTTTCCAGATCTTGAAATGTTTGAAGATATACCTTGAGATAAGAGAAGATTTTTTACATTTTGTAGATTTTCTAAGGACTTGCTTGCTACCCTTATTAAAACCCTTTTCCTTATCCTTTTTTCATCTTTCTCTTTTTTTATTTTGACATATCCCTTTATATCAAAATAACCTCTTAGAAAACCTTTTATAAAATCTTCATTTCTATTTTTGAGATATTCATTTTCAAGCCTTTTCTTTATTTCTTCTAATATTAATTTATTGTCGAATTTTATTGTTATTATTATGAAAAGTTCGTTTTCAACTCTCTTTATCTTTTTGATTTCAAGATTTTGTAGATGAGTGTTAATAATCTCAGAAAGCTCCTTATCTTTTATTCTAATCTTCATAGACCTTTTACCAACACTTCCTCTTTCAAGAAAAATCCCGCATATATACCCAAAACTGTAAATACTATTTAAATTAAGGTCATTATTTAAATTAAGATCATAATAGTTTTTCACAAAGTTCATTTCATTTTCATTTTCTTTCATATAAAACCCTATTATAGTAATAACACCCGTTTTAAAATTAAAATTTTTATTTTATAGTGGCCCCACCTTTATTTCATGTGAAATTCATATTCTTATTTATGAATTTTGATAAATTAAAATACCTCTTTTAGGTAGTTAAATTAAAAAAATAGAGCCAAAAACAAAAAGTTGAGCCAACTAAAACTTAAAAAACAAAAAAAGCGGGGGCTGGGAATTTCGTTTTTAAAAAGTCGAACCCAGCTGAACCGCTTTCTTCAAACACTGCAGGCGGTCGCATTGCCGCTCTGCCACCCCCGCATATTTAAATCCTCATTTTTATATTTTACCGTGCATATTTTTAAAACTTTGATTTAAGTTTATGGATTTCTTACTTTTTGAATACTTAAATATCTTAAATATCAAAAATGAAAAATGCAAAACCAAAAACTAAAAAATAAGCAAGTTTGAAGCTATTTTTCTAAATTTTAAGAGTGAAGATTAGGCTTTAAATTAAAAAACCAAAAATTTATTAAAAATAATTAAAAAGGAAAAATATTGATTTTTAAACTTTTAAAACGATTATTTAACTTTTTTATTAGATTTTGAAAATTAAAATAACGATTTAAATTTTATAGTGAAATTGTTTCAAGTAAATTATATATAAAAGCTTTGACATAAGTAATATTGTTAAATAATTAGTAATAGGCCTCTATATCGTTGATATAGAGGCTTTATTTCACGAGGGATAAAAAGGTGAAAAAATAAATGCAAAGGTTAGGTAAAATCCTAACCGCAGGTGCCTTATCTGCAGTAATGCTAGGAGCAACACTAGGCTTTACTGCAACACTTGCTGATTATCCATCCCCATTCATAGAGGATGGAAGAGTAAATACTTTAGTAGTAGTAGGAGAAAGGGCAGCTACAGCAGATGTGGTGGGTGCTATAAACCTTGCTGCCAGACTTGGTAGTGAGGTTGGAATTGAAGGCACTTGCCCAGCTTGCCCTGCAATTGAAGGCGTTACAACATTAAGAGGAGGAGTGCAAATAACAAGCGATGCAATGAAGCCTTTCATAAACACAGATTTTGATGATGTAAAAGCAACAATAACATCAACAGATTTGCCTGATTTGCTAGGAGTAAAGACATTTACAGACAAAGACGGAAACTCAATCACATACTATGAGCAAATTCTTCTAGGTGATCAAAAGGTAGTGTATGGAAAAGGAACAGACTTTACAAATCCAGACCTCTATGTAAGCTTTACCAGCAGCAATCCATACACACTAAAGATATTATTTATTGGAGGTTTGGATTTAAGCAAGGTTGACACAACAACTAAAATAACACTATTCGGAAAAGAATACACATTCGGTTCAGGAACAAATGCTACAGCTGAAACAATAGAACTTTACTCTGCAACAGGTGCTACCACTTTAACCTTAGATGAAGTTGGTGAAAGCCAAACTGTTACCGTTGGTGACAAAACCCTAACATTTGAGCTAAAGGGTTGGTCATCTGACGGTACAAAGGCTTACTTGTATGTAAATGGTGTACCAACTTCTCCATATGGTTGGGAAGAAGGTAGCACTTACACAGTTAGCGGAGTAAAGGTTTATGTAAGTGATGTTTCAGTAGTTAGAACCGGAGCACAAGAAGAATATGGTACAGTAACTCTATTCGTAGGAACAGATAAAATAGTAATGAAAAATAACTACTTTGAAAGGAATGATGAACAATTGCCAAATGTTGATGTAACGATAAATTCAGCAGTAGCCGGAAAGGTCAATTCTATAGAAATTAGTGTAGCCCCTGACATAGAAACTTACATGAAGGATGGAGAGACATTTACAGATCCTGTGTTTGGCACATTTAAGTTTAGTTTAAATGGCCTAACACCAGGATTGAAAAGCACAACAAGAGATTT
>CAZSPP010000007.1:0-2254 GCA_964608845.1 uncultured archaeon
ACGCTCTTCCGATCTAAAATAGAAAAAGAATTATTAAAGCTTTTTTAAGATTTTTGTAAGGCATAATAAAATTTATTTACAAAAATATAAAAAAGGTTTTAGAATAATCTATTTCAACTTACCCCATTTTTTCATCGCTTCTCTTAACTCTTTATATTTTTTAGCCGCTTCTTCTAAAGAAATATTTTTTTCAATTGCTTCTAATGCTTGTCTGCAAGCCTTTGCACCTGCTTTTGTTCCTAATGGGTGAGCATGTATTCCTCCTCCAAATTGAAGAATTATATCATTTCCGAAAATTTTTATCAGTTGAGGAATCATTATTGGTTGCAAACCTCCAGAAGCAACAGGAAATATTGGTTTTATGTGAAACCAGTTTTGTCCTAAGACATTCATTTCTTCTTTCGGCTCTGTTTTTTGAGAAACACATTCATCTCTTATACTCAAAACTTCTTCTCTATTTCCATGCATTTTTCCTAATACTGTGCCTATATGAAGCTGATCAAGACCAATCATTCTTATAAGTTTTGCAATAACTAACATACTTATTCCATGTTCTTTATTTCTTGTAAGTGCAGCATGCATACATCTATGGGCATGAAGAATTAGATTTAACTCTTCATTTTCTTCTCTTAAAGTTTGCAATGCTGTAAAGCCTGTTGGTATTATATCAATCATAATATATTCATTTCCAATCTCTTTAACAAGCTTTGCTCTTTTTATCATTTCTTTACAGGTCGGAGCTGTTATATTGCACATATAAACCTTTTTTTCTCCAGTTTCTCTTTCTGCTTTTTCTTTCAATTTAAATGTTAATTCAAGCCTTTTTTCAAATCTATTAAATTTTTGATCTGTAAGATTTTCATCATCTTTAACAATATCGCATCCTCCAATCCAAGCCTCATAAGCTACTTTTGCATGTTTCCTAGAATTTAAACCAACCTTTGGTTTTACAATCGTTCCTATTAAAGGTCTTTTAACCTTAAAAAATTTTCTTATTCCTTGCAATCCAAACTTTGCCCCTTTAAAATTTTTTAATACAGATTTTGGAAATGAAACATCTTCTAATCTCAAACTTTCCAAAATCTTCATACCAAATATATTTCCTGCTATGCTGCTTAGAATTTGAGGAATAGAGTTTTTCTCAAATAGCTCGCAAGGATAAGCAACCTTTATTTTGCATTTTTTCTTATCAATATAAAATACATTTGGTTTTAATCTCTTAGCAATTTTTGGACTTAGTGTTAATATTTCGCTCCATGTATCAATGGAGCTTTCCCCAGCTAAATGATTTGCTGCTTTTTCTATAGAAATTCCTTTTGCAGGCTTAATTTTATAGCAACAAATTATTTCGTTTTCATTTGGTTTATATTTAAGATTTACGTAATCTTCTCTCATTTTTATTCAATTTATTTTTTGGTTTATTATTTTAAATTGTTAATTATTTTGAAATTATTAAGTGAGAATATGCGTTGTTTAATAATTAGCGATATTCATTCAAATTTGAGCGCTTTAAATGCTTGTTTAGATGATGCAGAAGAAAAAGGAATAGATAAAATTATTTGCTTAGGAGATATTGTAGGGTATGCTGCAAAACCAAATCAATGCATAGAAATTCTTAGAAACAAAAAAGCTATTTGTATATTAGGAAATCATGATGCTGCTTGTATAAATAAAATTGAATTAAATTGGTTTAATTCTTTAGCAAGATTTTGCATAGAGTGGACAATAAAAGAATTGAAAAAAGAAAACAAAGAATTTCTATTGAAGCTTCCTGAAAAAATTGAAAATAAAGATTTTTTCGCTGTTCATGGTTCTCCATTTAGCCCATTAAAAGAATATATGGATGAAGAGGTTGCTTTTCTTTCATTTCAAAAAATATCTCAAAATATTTTGCTTTGTGGTCATAGTCATATACCATTTATTATAGAGCAAGGAAAAGAGATTATGCCAATAAAAGGTGATAAGGTAATAAGTTTAAAAAATTCAAGATTTGTTATAAGTATACCTTCTGTAGGACAACCAAGAGATTTGGATTCTAGAGCAGGGTATGCAATCTTAGATTTGGAAAAGATGAATATAGAAATTTATAGAGTAAAATATGACATAGAGCAAACAATACAAGAGATTAATCAAGCTTCACTTCCAAAAATTTTTGGAGAAAGATTGAGATACGGAAGATAAAAATTGAAAAAAATATAAATAAAATTTAGGAGATGGGGATGCGTTTATTTTTGAAATTAAAATCATTAAAAAA
>CAZSPP010000008.1:0-56487 GCA_964608845.1 uncultured archaeon
AATAGTTTGTGACTTTTCTGTTTCTGTTTTTATTTCTTTAGAAAATAAACTCATCTTATTTTCCAAACTTTGCTTTATGAACTCTAAATCTCCTATCCTGTTTTTTATTATGGAGTCTACTCTACTTTCAACCTCTTTCACATTTTCTTGAAAACCTTCTTTTATGATTTCAATCTCTTTTACTTTATTTTCAAGCATTTGATTTATCCTTTCTTTTAAAGCTTCTATCTTTTCTATATCTGAGGTTATCTTTTCTTCCTGAGTTTTAAGATTTAGAAGTGCATTATTTATCCTTTCAATATTTATGTCAACCTCTTCAACCTTTCTTATTACATCTTGATTTTCAGCTATTGCTCTTTCTACTCTTTTTTTCGCAAGTTCCAATTCTTCAATCTTTCTATCTATTTCAATCTTTGCTTCATTTATCTTATTAAGGAAAGCCTTCGCACCTTTTTCTGTCAATACCTTTCCACTTCTTTCTACAATATCTTCAATCCTAGAAATTTTTTTCTCTATCTCATTTTTCATCTCTTTTAAAGAATTTTCAAGGTTTTCTATTTTTTCCAAAGCCTTTCCAGCCTCTTCAAATTTTATCTTTTCTAAAAGCTTTTTTACCTCATTAATATTGCTTATTTTTTCAATCTTTTCGATTCTTTTTAGTATATCTTCAGAAACAGCTACAGGTACACCTTTTCTTATCATTTCCTCTATTTGGATCAGCCTTTTTTCTAAATCACCATAAGGAAATTCAATAGGTTCGCCAAACACCCTATATTTAACCTGCATCAATTCTGCTTGAAGAAGCATTTGTAAATCTTCTAATTCAGTCAATCTTTCTTTTAGCTCTTCTATTGCTGATGGAGATGTAGAAGCTTCTATGTTTGCTAATCTTCGCTCGATATCATTTAGAGCATTAATTATTTCTTCATAACCCGAAATTTCTTCCTTAGGCATTTTAACCCTATAAAATATATATCATTCAGTATATATAACTTTTAAACAAATCCTTAAGGATATAAAAACTACATTTTATTTAATAATCTTTCAAGCACGGCTATCACTCCATTTATTTCAGACTCCATTATAGCTAATTTGTTTAATATATCTTCTTTTTCTTTCTTCGATTCTTTTACTTCATTCTTCATTTCATTTATAGAGTTCATTAACTCTTTCAATCCAATTTCAAAGTACTTTTTTGTATTTTCAAGACTTTCTGTTGTATTAATTATAGAAGAAGATGCATTTTCTATAACCTTTCCCATCTTTCCTATTTGATACACACCCTCAGTAAGCATTCTTAAGACATTTTCTACACTTTCAGTAATCTTTTCTATTCTTGACTCAATATCAAGAATTTTTTCATTAATCTCTTCAAACCTTTTTGCAACATTACTTTCAAAAATAGAAACATCATCTTTTAAGTCACTCACCTTTAACATTAATTCTCCTGTGGTAGAATCGATTTTTTCACCGATTTTAGCTTCTTCTAATACATTTTTTACAATTCCCTCTATTTTCTTTATTTCATTTTCACTTATTGCCTCAACCTCTATTGCCTTTATACTTTTATAAGCATCACTTGGCAATTCTTCTTCAGTATCTACAAAAAGATAAGCCTTTGCCATAATATTACTTAGAAGTGATAAATTTTTAAATGTTGATTATACCCTTTATTACCTCTGTTTTTCTTATATCAGCAACGCTTACAGGATAAAGCTTTTCGCATTCTTCTTTTATTTTTTTACCGAGATCTCCGGTAACTATAAGCTTAGAAAAATCTGCAAAACTATTTTCTTCAGCAGATTTTTTGATTATATCATCCATAATTTTTCTTGCCTTTCTACATATGGAATAAGGAACATTTCTAGCAAACAAAAGAATACCTTTAACTCTTATCTTCGCCCCATCTTTTGTATTAACCACAATATTATTATCAACTCTCGTTACCCCTCTTCTAACTATGTTTGAAATATATTCTCTCATAATTTCATGGCCATCAAATTCTGCTAGTGCATAATCCTTTTCAACTTGAACAATTCGAAATATCACCTTTACATAAAATCTTTGAGTCTTTTCCATTATTTCTGTTAAACCTACTTCTATTCTTCTATTTATCAGCTTTTTTGGATCAGAAGCCAAAGCTTCTCCTAAAAATATATTGTCAAAAGTTTTCGTAGCTCTTATTTCATGCCAGTTTTTTTTCGTAGTTGCCATTATTTCACCTTTGATCTACCTAAATTTATTAAATTAAAATTAATAAAGTTTTAATCCTTAAAAAATAAAATAACTCTTTTTAAGGTGGTGAAATGGCTGGTAAATTTTTGTTGGTGAGATGTAAAAAATGTAAAAATGAACAAGTAATATTTTCAGCTTCAAAAACTGTTGTAAAATGCCTTATTTGTGGAGAAATATTAGCAGAGCCAACAGGAGGTAAGGCGAATATAAAAACCCAAGTAATAGGGTCTTTCAAATCTTTGTAGGTAGAAAAAAATGAAAGAAGGAGAGCTTGTAATATGTAAAATAGAAAAGATAGATGCACATTCTGCATTAGCTAAAATAATAAATACAGATAGATATGGGATAATTCATGCTTCTGAGGTTGCAAGTGGTTGGGTTAGAAGAATCTCAGATCATTTAAAAGAAGGTCAACTTGTTGTTTGTAAAATTCTTTCAGCAAACAAAACTTTATTAAATTTATCAATAAAAAGGGTAAGCGAAAATGAAAAAAAGCAAACAATGAAAAAATATGAAGCAGAGAAAAGAGCGGATAAAATAATAAACTTTGTTGCTAAAAAAATGAAAGCAGAAAATTTGGAAGAAATAAAGAAAGATATAATTGAGAAATTCGGTTCACTTTCTTCTTTTATAGAAGCCGTAAAAGAGGATAAGAGTGAGATAGAGGAATTTGATAAGAAATGGATAAGAATGATAAAAAAGATTTTAGAAAAGATAGAGAAAAAGAAAGAGTACGAATTCAAGGCAAAAATAAAATTGAGAAGCTATGAACCTAATGGAGTAGAAATAATAAAAAGTGTTTTTGAAGATAATTTTGGTTTAGATATAAAATATATTGGAGGTTCGCAATTCCTTTTAAAGTTTAAATCCGAAAATCCGAAGATAGGAGAAAAAGAATTTAAAAATAGAGTAGATAAACTTATAGAGAAATCAAAAAGATTAAATTGCTTTGTAGAAGCAAATATTTTGAGTTGATAAATATGGCAAAACAAAGACCTTGGAGATGTTATAGAGATATAAAAAGACCTTATACTAGGCAATCAATAAGCGTACCTAAAAAAAGTTATATAAAAGGAGTTCCTCCCCCAAGAATAGCCCAATTTGAAATGGGAACAAAAAAAGATTATGAATATAAGCTTTTTTTGGTTTCAAAAAATACGTGCCAAATAAGGCATAGTGCATTAGAAGCTGCAAGAATGGCCTTAGTTAAATCTTTGGAGAAAAAAGGAGCTACGTATTTTGCTAAGCTCAGAGTATATCCTCATCATGTTTATAGAGAAAACCCACTTGCTACAGGAGCAGGAGCAGATAGATATCAACAGGGGATGAGATTAAGTTTTGGAAAACCAATAGGCACAGCAGCCCAAATAAAAACAGGACAAAAAATTTTTGAATTACGTGTAGATAAGCAATTCTTAAATGTTGCAAAAGAGGCTTTAAAAAAAGCTATGCATAAACTTCCTTTAAGATATAAAATAGTTGTTGAGGGAAAATAGTTGAGATTGAATTCTATGAAAAGAATTATTGTTATAGATAAAGAACTATGCCAACCAAAAAAATGTAATTATGCTTGTTCATATGCATGCCCAAAAAACAGATCTGGAGAAAAATGCATCATAATAAAAAAGGAAGAAGGTATATACCCAAAAATAGATGAAAATAAGTGTATTGGTTGCGGATTATGTGTAAAAAGATGTGACTTTAATGCTCTTAAGGTTATAAACCTTCCAGAAGCTTTAAAAGAAAATCCAATATTTCAATATGGTCCAAATTCTTTTAGACTTTTTCGATTACCTATACCGTTTAAAGGTGTTACAGGAATTTTGGGAGAGAATGGAACAGGAAAAACCACATCTCTAAAGCTTTTGAGCGGAGAAATAAAACCAAACCTAGGTAAAGAACTCGCTGAGAAAAAAGAAATTTTAGAAGCTTATAGAGGTACAGAGCTTCAAAACTATCTTAAAGATTTACTCGAAGGAAAAATAAAAACAGTTTATAAAGAGCAGCAGGTAGATAAAATTCTGAATGTTTTTTCAAGCTTGGAGGAAATGGAGATAAAAGAAGAGTTTATAAGAAAATTTAATATTGAGAATAGAAAGCTTAGTGAAATGTCTGGTGGTGAGCTGCAAAAGGTTTGCATTGCATATACATTATCAAAAGAAGCTGATATATATTTTTTAGATGAACCAACAAGCTTTCTTGATATAAAAGAAAGATTGAATGTTGCTAAAATAATAAGGGAATTTAGTGAAAAGGAAGGAAAAAGTGTTATTGTTGTAGAGCACGATTTGGCTGTTTTGGATTATTTGGCTGATAGGATTCATATAATTTATGGAGAACCCGGAGCATATGGAATTGTTTCTAAGCCGTATTCAACAAAACAGGGAATAAACTCTTTTCTAAATGGTTATCTTAAAGAAGAGAACGTTAGAATAGGCGAACCAATAAAATTTGCTGAATCAGAAGATATAAGAGAGTGGAAAGAGGTTTTAATAAGGTTTAGTAACATTAAAAAATCCTTTGAAAATTTTTGTTTAGAAATAAGTCAAGGAGAAATATTTAAGAATGAAGTTCTAGGAGTCTTTGGAGCAAACTCCTTAGGAAAAACAACATTTGCAAAAATACTCGCTGGCTTATTAGATTTTGAGGGCTATATTGAAAAGAATATTAAAATCTCTTATAAGCCACAATATATTGCAAGTATTCAAGCTGAAATTACTGTGGAAGAATTATTTTCTTCTTTAAAAGATAGCATAAAAGATTTAAAAAAAGACGAACAATCTAAAGAAATTGAAACAATATTTGAAATTATATTGAGCAAGCTAGATATAAGAAAAATATTTCATAAGAAGATTAGCAATCTTTCTGGAGGAGAACTTCAAAGAGTAGCAATAGCTTCTTGTTTGGTTAGAGATGCAGATTTATATCTTTTGGATGAACCTTCTGCATATTTGGATGTAAAACAAAGAATGAGTTTAATAAAACTGATAAAATTCTTAAACAAAACATTCATAATAATAGATCACGATTTGACATTTCTTAGTTGCGTTTCAAATAGATGCATGCTTTTTAGAGGAGAACCTAAGAAAAAAGGGCATGCAAAGATATTCCCTCTTTATGCTGGAATTAATGAGTTTTTGAAAGAAGTAAATATTACATTCAGAAGGGATGAGGAAACAAGAAGATTAAGAGCAAATAAACCGGATTCTGTAAAAGATAGAGAGCAAAAAAGCTCAGGTATTTATTTTGAGAGGTAATTATTGTTTTATTAGTGGATGAAGAGATTTTTTGTAATGCACTCTATCTATTAATTCCTCTATCGTTGGAATTATTGTTATCTCCGTAAGCCAATCCTTGTTTTGTTCTAAATACCAATCACTTCTCGGAATTGTATCAGTTATTACAACTCTATCTATTTCAGAATTTCTCATCTTATATTCTGTTGGTTCTACAGTATATAATCTTTCTTCTTTTTTATCTTCTGCAATAATTCTATATGTTTTCGGCTCAAATCCAATATGATATATTGCTCTCTGAAGCTCTTCCTTCAAATCTTCAGGATTTTGATCAAAGGTTTCTATATATATTGTTTCTACAGGCTCTTCATTTTTATTTGCTGATCTAATCTTTTTTGAAAATAGGCCATGAGTCATTATTGCTGTAACACTTTTCGCTTTATTAAGTTTGCAAATGTTTGCAGCTTCAATTAATGTTCCTCCTGTATCTATTATATCATCCACTATAATACAATGCTTTCCTTCAACATTTCCAAGAATATTTAATGCCCGAGCTTCTCCTGGAGCTGGCCGGATTTTATATATTATTGCTACATTATCTACTCCAACTTCATCAGCAAACTTTTTTGCGTATCCGGCTCTTCCAAAATCCGGAGCAACTATAACAATTTCATCTTCATTTAAACCCATCTCTTTCTTATAACTATCTAAATATTTCCTATATTCTCTCATAGGAACGAAAGAATCTATTGGACATCTAAAGGCTGCATAACTTCCTGCATTATGAATATGAAACGCTGCAACATAATCCCAATCTTCAAATACCTCTGCAATCTTTCTGACATTTATTGATGTTCTTCCTTCCGGTTTATCTGAACGCATAAATCCTAAATATGTTGGAATTGCAATTTTTCTTTCTGGTACAGAGCATCTTAATGCATCTTCAACAAGCATAGTTTCGACCAATCTTCCTTTTGGGTCAGGATGAAATGGACATATATAAAATACATCAGCATTTCTTACACTTTTCTTAAAGTTTGGCATTATTTCTGTATCATTAAATCTAATTATTTCCAAAACACCATCTTCTAACCCAAAATCTTCACATATTTGCTTTGCTATCTTTCTTCCTGTTTTATTTGAAACTACAAATAATTCTGATCCCATAATTACTATTTCAAAGTAAAGAATTTAAACACAAGACTCAAGCATTTTCTTCATCTCTATTGCATTTTTAAGCATTGCATGATTGTTATTAAAGAAGACATAAACCTTCTTCGGCTTTTTCTTTAAAATCTTTTCTACAATTTCTTTTAATTCATCTTCATTATATTCATACCTATACCAAGCTTCTCTACCATGCATTCTCAAATAAACAATTCCATTTGTATTATATATTTCTCTTGGAAGATAAGGGGCATCTACACTTACCAAAGTCATTTTATTATTTTTACAGATTTCTATATATTTTTTGTTGAACAATTCCTTGTTTCTAAACTCTATCGCAAATTTTTCTTTCAATTTAGTCTTTTTTGCAAATTCTTGGATTTTTTTAATAGAACTTGCAGAAAGAGAAGGAGGTAGTTGAAATAGAAAAAAGTCAATATTTTCTTTTAATGAAGAAAAAATTTCTTCAAATCTTTTCCAATCTTCAAATGAATCTTCTTCAAATTTTTTTAAATGCGTTATTATTTTATTTACCTTTATGCTCCACCTAATATCTTTACCTATCTTTGCCCAACCTTTTATTACATTTGGAAAAGGAAATCTGTAAAAGCTCATGTTAAGCTCAATTGCATTTAGCTTAGAATTTTCTACATACCATTTTAAATTTCTTTCTTTATTCCAACTATAGGCCCAACCAGAAGTTCCGACAAAAATATCCATATTTTTATTTTTGAACTTATTTATTTTAAATAATTCATAGGTGTTTTGTTTGGAAGATAAAACAGAAAATATAATAGAAAAAATTCTTTTGGAGAAAAAAGAAATAATAGACAAAACAATAGAAAAATATTTTCCTAGAAAATTTTCAAGAAAGGATTTGGAATTTATGTGTGGAAGCAACATTCTTAACATTGAAGCATCTAATGAAGCTATTGCAAAGCCTATGTGGGAGTTATTGGACAGAGGAGGAAAGAGATGGAGACCTGTTTTATTTTTGTTAATAATAGAAGCGTTAGGAAAAGATCCTGAAAAGTTTGTTGATTTTTGTATAATACCTGAAATCATTCATAACGGTACATTAATTGTGGATGATGTTGAAGATGATTCTGAATTAAGAAGAGGCAAGCCAACTATCCATAAAATTTTCGGTGAGGATATTGCAATAAATGTAGGAAATGCGATGTATTTCTTGCCATTAATAATTTTTATTAAAAAGAAAAATGAGATTGAAAAAGATAGATTAATAAAAGCATATGAAACTTATATCGAAGAAATGATAAAGCTTAGTTTTGGGCAAGGTAATGATATAGTTTGGCATAGAGGAATTATAAAAGATGAAAAAATAAGAGAAGAGGAATATTTGCAGATGTGTGCATATAAAACAGGGACTTTAGCGAGAATGAGCGCAAAGCTTGCAGCAATTTTAGCTGAAGCTTCAGATGAAATTATAGAAAAGATTGGAAGATTTGCTGAAAGTATTGGAATAGCATTTCAAATTCAAGATGATATCCTTGATGTGACAGCTCCAGAATCAATAGGAAAAACATTTGGAAATGATATAAAAGAAGGAAAGAGAACTTTGATGGTTATATACACATTGCAAAAAGCAAATGAAAAAGATAAGAAAAGATTGATTGAGATTTTGAATAAGCATACTGATGATATTGAAGAAAGAAAAGAGGCAATAGAGATTCTAAAAAAATATAATTCCATTGAATATGCAAAAAACGTAGCAAGAAAAATAGTTGAAGATTCTTGGAAGGAAATTGAAAAAATAATTCCAGATAACCCAGCAAAAGAAAAATTAAGATTATTTGCAGAATATTTGATAGAGAGGAATAGATGATTTAAAATATAACACAAACATAAAATTCAAAAAGGCATTAGAAAATATTTTTAACTTAAAATATTCTGCATTCTAAAGTATGAAATTTTAACTAAAGTTAATCTTAAAACTTTGACTTAACAAAATGGGTCTGCCCGGATTTGAACCGGGGTCTGAACCTTTTTCTCCTTTTGCAAAATTTTAAAATTTTTTAAAAATTGACCCGAAGGTCCGATGCTAGACCAAGCTACACCACAGACCCAGACAAGCCCCGGACGAGAATGTTTAACTTCTATAATGCCTACCCGCTTTATAAATTTTATAAATATTATTAAATATATATAAAATAGCAAATATTTAAATCTTTTCAGATATTATCTTTTGTCAAATTACTACGCATTGTGTTGTTGATTTTATTTATTATCTTATTGTTATACCCTAAACTCTTACCCCCTAAATCATAACACAAATTACATTTGAAATTATAATATTTTTTATGCTACATCCAAAATCACTAAAACACACTTGAGTGTTTTGACCTTTTAAGATAATATATTTTGCAAAAGTACTTAAGAAATAATTGGTAAAGAAAACTTGTTTTTGTATTAATTGTATTATATTTTTTTAATATTTATGAACAATAAATAATTTTATGAACACTTTTAGAAATTCGAATTATAATATAAATCTTTTGTCTTTTATTGGGCTTATTATATGTTTGATCTCACTCTTTCTTCCATTATTTAGTTTGATAGCTTCTCTGGTAGAACCTCAAATTAAGTCTACATTATTGTCTTCTTTTCAAAGAGAATTATCAAGGGTTCAAGAACTTGGTTTCTTAAATTATTTCATTACGTCGCACTACGTTTCGATATCCATACTCGTTTTTCCGATAATTGGTTTTGTGCTCATCATCATAGGACTATTCACTAGAAAATGGCTGGCTTTTACTGGATCTTTGTTTTTGACTCTTTTATCATTGACAATTCTTTACTTTCTTTCATATGGGATAAACATAGGCAGCTCTTCATATACTCTTATTTATTTTTCTGGAATTGGGTTGTGGGGCTTTTTGATAGGTTCACTTCTATTAGTTTATACTTTCGGAAAAGAAATGCATAGATCCGAAATACTTTACTCATTAATAATTGTTTGTATTGTTAGTGGAATACTTTTTTCCAAATTTCCAATTTTTTCTCAAGTAAAAATAGAACAACAGCAAAACGATTCTCTTCAATACGAAAAAGTAAAATCTGTTATCGAAGAAAGAATAAAAAATTACTCATCAAAATTCCCATGGACTAAAGTAGATAATTTGAAATATTTCGGTGTATTTGAAGGTAAATTCGATGGTTATGAGATTTGTGCACTCGGCAACTATGTTTGTGATTATGGAAAAGAAAGAGGGGAAAATATTAACTACATTTACTGTAAACCTTACGATGAGTATTTTAATCCCTATATTTTCTGTTTTAAAAAAATAATTGTATCATCATCTGGAGAAATTCAAGATGTTATAAAAAAATGCGTCTATAATTTTGCTTTCGACCCAAAAAAATTAGAAGTAGTCTCGATAAAGATAGGACAAATGGAGAAAGAACCACCAATATCTAATTGTTGATTCGAGACGAGTTTCATAATATTTTTTGTGGAGTGGAATATTAAAAAATATCTTCCAAAAAGTCATTGTACAGAAACTTTGAAAACATACTTATTTATAGAATTTTAAAGTTCAAAACAATCCATAATGATAAAATTAATTTGGAAAACAATACACTTAATCCATTTGTATAAAAAATAGCCATTTTTTATATACTTTTAAATCTTTGTTTTTTAATTAAAATTATGTCTAAACTAAAAATTCTGAAATTTTTATTAATGCCACTTATTCTTTCCTCTTTTGTATTTGCACAACCTCAACAAACTTGTCAGATTGCAATACCAAGGTATGGGGTAATAATGTGTCAATCAACAAGCAGTTACGAATATCCTACAGTTACCTTTTCTTGCAGTGGAAATTCTTGCACCGCAAGTTTTACTTGTATTTCAAACTGCCAAATAACAAGTGTCAATGACATTAAAGTCGAGTGCGATCAGTTACAGGCTGCTGTTTGGAAAATTTATAAGAACGGAGAATTAGTTACAGAAAAGGGGGTTTGGGGTGGAGGAAATTTTCCGATTACTTTTGACCGTGGAGATACAATAAGGATCGAAGCACAGTGTACAAGAATTTTAGCTAATTATCCTGTAAAGCCTACATCAAAAGTAGTAATCCAACAATTACTTATAATGCTTTATGAAGGATGGGCAGGAACTTTACCAACTTCTCCAATCTCTGGAACAGAGGGTTGTAGCATTCAGAAAATTAGAGACAAATACGTCTCGCAACCTAATGTGCAATCTTATATGGATCCTCGAACAAATAGTATAAGAGTAAAGCCAGATGCAACTTATTCAAGTCTTGACTATGTACCAACAAACTGGCGTGTAGGAGAAACTTACGTCTTTGTTAAGGACTGGGAAACCGGGATAGCCGATATTTCATTAACATATGATAAACAAAATAATGCATATTGGTGTGGTGGTAGTTTCGGAAATAGAAAAATTTATGAGGTAAATTATGTTACAAGCCCAACTGGTACTTGTTATGCTATACCAACCCGCGTATTAAAAGATAATCTTCAATGTTGTTTTCCTTCAGATTGTCTTGCTTTAGATCCTTCTGGAAGGCTTACATGCAATCCAGATACATGGAGATGTGAAGAGACAAAACCATGTAATTCCGATATAGACTGTCAACAAACATTTGGTTATCCAACATGTTTAAATAAACAGATAACGAGTTGGCGTTGCGATACTACAAAAAAATGGGGAAGCTATTCTGGTACATGTGTAAAACAGGTAAGAAGTGTTTCGCAGTGTCCAAACGAATGTACAGCAAACGAATATTATAATGAGGATCAGGGAAAATGTTTACCAAGAATTACTTTATTAGAGTGTCCGGTCGGTAAGTGTTGTGAAGCTGGCGGAAATTATAAACCCAGAAGTTGTCCTAATGGATTACAATGTTGTCATACTGGAGATCCAATAATAGGAGAATGTAAACAAAGTTGTACTGAACAAAGACAAGAAACTCGTCAAATTGGAGGATGGCAAACTACTACAGGAAATCAGCCAATAACTGGACAATTTGTTCTATATAATAATCCGGTTGTGATTGTAATTTTAATTTTGGTCATTATTGCTAGTTGTATCGGCTGTTACTTTTTATTTTGGAAAAAAGGTGGAGTTTCATTAACAAAAAAAGTTAAACCGGAAGAAAAAATAAAAACAAAAAATAAGGTGAAATATTGCACAGAATGTGGTGCTAAACAAGATATAAATAACAAGTATTGCACAAAATGTGGAAATAAATTAAATTAAGATAGGGGAAAATAATGAACACAGGTTTAGTTATTTTCGGAATAATTATAATCGGCGGAATGTTTTTCTTAGCAAATATCTATATAACTCCACAACAAAAGCAGCAACTTGAATTAGTAAGTTCAGCTTGTAACTTTAATATTTTTGGTATTCCTATCGGACAAATTGGTCAATCAATAAGTTCTGATATTGCACAAAAATGTGAAGAGGTTAGGATTGTAAAGCAAATACTCTCGTTTGAACCTTTTGCTTATCTCTTAGGATTTATTCTTTTTGTTATAGGATTAGTAATCGGTGGGAGAAAAGAAGTTCATATAATAAAGGAATTTGTGAAAGAACCTGAAGAAGAGTTGGAAGAAGGAGTAGAAGAAAAATCGATAAAATCAAATAAAAAGGTATATAAATTCTGTTCAAATTGTGGAAATAAAATTAATCCAGGAGAAAAGTTCTGTGGAAAATGTGGTAATAAGCTTGAGTAAAAAACACAACTTCTTTCGGTTTTTATTTATATTTATTTTTATTATTAAAGAAACAAATCTCCGTTATAGGTACCTAAAAATATTTCATAATAATAAGCATTGAAAAATAAGAACTTTCGCCAAACTTTAGAATAAAGTTAGTAGATTTTGGACAGATGTTGGGTTTTATGTTTAAAGGGATAAAACTCGTTGTGGGAGAAATTACAAAACTGGAGGATTTGTTTTTCGGAATCGTTAAGTTGGATGTAAACCTCGAAGAGATTAAAAAGATTCACATAAAAGAAGGAGATATTGTCGAAATTCTTGGAAAGAAAAGCACAGGAGCTATAGTAGCAAACGCTTATCCTGAAGATAGGAACATCCCTTTGATTAGAATGGACAAATTAGTAATGAAAAATTGTGGTGCATCTGTTGGTGAGTATGTTGAAATTCGAAAAATTAAAGTGAAAAACGCAAAGATCATAACATTGGAACCCGAACGTGAAGATATACTGGTAGTTGGTGGTGGAGATCTGCTAAGAAAATTTCTTTTAGGAAGGCCTCTTAAAACTGGAGACATTATAAAGCCAATTAAAATTGATAAAAAGGATAAAGAGTTTGATGTATTTCGAGAATTCTTTGGAAGAGATTTCGAATCGCTTTCATTTCCGTTGATAGATGAAAAATTCATAGTTGTTTCTACACAACCCGAAGGCATCGTTCGAGTTACAGATAATACATTGGTAAGGGTAGTGATTAAGCTATGAAGTATTGAACACAACATTGAATAAAGCAAAAGCAATTTTCAACTTATTGATTTAGCAAATTTTTATAAATTTATCCACAACTTTAGCTCAAGAATTCTTTATTAGATCGTAAATAAGAGAAAATTATATTTTAGCTTTTCTTATAAAACTCTTAATTATTTTACTGAAATTCTTAAATATTCTATATCCAACATATGCAATTATAATAAGAGCAATATAATTTTGTGGTGAAGTTAAATCTAATGCAACACCTTTCATTAAGAAAAGTAAACCCGAAAAGGTAAGTAAAGCTATAGTAAGATATCTTTCAAATTTTGTTTCTGAGGGGTCACTCATATTTAATTTTCCCTTAAAATAAAATTTCTTTTCGTATCCATAAGGATAAAGCCAACTAACTCCAGTAACAGTAAAAGAATCTGCAATAAGATGTGTCAACATACCAAGCACGATAGAAATAAATACTAATAAACTTCGTGTTAAATAAAATCCTATAAGTGAAACTATTAGGACAAACCATATATTATGGCCAAATGTTCTGTGCCGATTACCCATACCCCATTTAAATTGCATAGCCCAATCTATATCAGGAATAAACGCAGCAAATCCCATCAAAAGAATAAGATTAGCACCAAATCCAAAAAAGTAGTACATTAAAGAACCGATAAATAAGCCAAAAGCAATATGGGTTTCAAGCTTCATATATATTTATTTGGTTTAAATTAAATATATTCTTTATCTCCATTTACCTTTCTCGTTTCTAATGATCTCAGAACTTCTCAATTCTCCAGATTCAACATATCTTGTTGTTGTTTGAATTGAATTGTGAGCTAGAAACTCCTTCAACATAACCAAATCCTTATATCTTTTGTATAGTTCTTTAGCCCCACTTGTCCTCACCCAGTGAAAGCTTATCCCATATTCGCCCAAGAATCTTCTGCTCTCAATTTTCAATTCCTTCCAAAGCCTATAATAGCACTCCCACCAAGTTTCCCATCTGCCTTTAACTATTTTTCTAAAAACATAATCATTTTGATTCTTATCCTTTATGAAACTTTCAAGAAGGTTTGCTGTGATAGGATCCAAATATCTCTTTGCAATTTTACCCCTTTTCTCTTTACCTATAATGTATGTTCCGTCCTTGTCCTTCTTTATCATTTTAATTTTAAGATTGATTATAGGAGATATTCTCATTCCCGTGTCATATAGGATCATCATTATCAATTTCAACTCATCATTAAAATGCTCAATCATGTCCTTGAATGTTTGAAAGTCAATGTATCTTTCATATCTTCTTTCTTGTGGTCTTAGATAAGTCCTTAACTTATCAATCTCCTTTATCCAATCCTCTTTTTTCAAGAACATGAGGAATTTCTTAATCGCAAATCTTCTATTGTATACTATTCTATCCCCCTTTCTTGACAGCAAGTATTTTTTCAAATTTTCCAATTCTATCTCTTCATAAGTATCCAGAAACTTCTTGACCTGCAGAACATATTGATTGATTGAGTTTTGTTTCATTGCTGTGTTTTCTCTGAGCCATTTCATAAAATCATTGAGAATGATATCTCTTCTCAACTCTTCCATAAGAGGCACCTTAAGGTAATTGATTTAATCCTTGATTGTTACAAAGGTCGTTGGAAAGATGGTTTAGTAAACATAGTAGTTTGCTGTGGGATTTTTTGCTTTTATCCATTTAACAATGTCAGGATATTCTCCTTCCAAGCTTCCGTAAAATAGCCATCTATAAAAGAATTTGGTAATTGTCCTAAAATCATATTTGCTCCATTCAGAATAATTTGGATTTCTTTCAACATTTAATAAAAATCTTTCTATATCCTCTTTTTTTGCATCTTTAAAACAAACGCCCATCAGTCTATGTATTCTTCTCAAAATGCTCCAATATTTCAAAATCCTTCCTATTGCATATTTGTTTAATGTTAATGCTTTTTCAAAATTTTCCACAACTTTAAAACATTCTTCACACTCTTCTCTAAATTTTTGCTTTTGCCTTAATATCCCTTCTTCTCTATTATACAAATCTTTAACCATAATTAATTCAACTTATAGCTTGCTTATAAACCCACGTGGGGGGCATTATAGAAGTTGAACAAGCCCCGGACGAGATTTTCGCTAAAATTCGAACTCGTGACCTTTTGCTTACCATGCAAACGCTCTACCAGCTGAGCTACCGGGGCTTCTTTATTTTATTTTTTAATAAAGAACAAATAAATTTTTATTTTGATATTTAAAGTTGTTTAGAAAAGATAAAAATATGGGAAGAAAGGCAAGTGCGATAGCAAATTCAAATATTGCATTAGTAAAATATTGGGGTAAAAGAGATGAAGAATTAATTCTACCATATAATAGCAGTATAAGTGTAACATTAGATAATTTATTTACTCACACCACAGTTGAATTCAGCAAATATTTTTTTGAAGATAAGGTTTTTATTAATGGAAAAGAGATAGAAAAAGGCACGAGCGAGTATGAAGAATATATAGGAAGATTTCTTAGAAAATTAAGAGAATTATATCCAGATAAAATAAATGGCATGAAAGCAAAGATCGTTTCAAACAACAACTTTCCTACAGCTGCAGGATTAGCTTCTTCAGCATCAGGGTTTGCTGCATTGGCTTTAGCTTGTAACGAAGCTTTGGATTTAAATTTGAGTAAAAAGAAGTTAAGCATTCTTGCAAGATTAGGATCTGGTTCTGCATGTAGATCTATATATGGTGGATTTGTAGAATGGAAAAAAGGAAATAAAAAAGATGGTAGTGATTCTTTTGCACATCAAATAGCACCTCAAAAACATTGGCCAGATTTTAGGATTATTGTTTGTGTTACAAGTATAAAAGAAAAAAAGATTAAAAGCAGGGTAGGAATGAAGCAAACTGTCAAAACATCACCTTTTTATAAAGCTTGGTTAGAAACGGTTGAAAATGATTTGAAAGATGTTAAAAGAGGTATACTGAAAAAAGATTTTTCTTTGGTAGGAAATGTTGCTGAATTAAATTGTCTTAAAATGCATGCTACAATGCTAACAACTAAGCCACCAATAATATATTGGAATGAAGAAACAATTAGTTTAATAAATGCTGTTATGAGCTTAAGAGAAGAAGGAAAAGAATGTTATTTCACAATTGATGCTGGACCTCAAGTTAAAGTTTTGTGTTTAGAAAGAAATGTAAATGTTATAGCAAAAAGATTAAAATGGGCTTTTGAAGGAAAACTTATAATATCAAAACCAGGAGGAGATGCTATACTCACAGAAAAACATTTATTTTAATTTTGAATGGTATCGATTAAATGATAATTTCAGCTCCCGGAAAGATTTTTTTAGCAGGAGAGTGGGCAATATTAGAGTTAGGAAGCCCAGGAATAGTTGCCGCTATTGATAAAAGAGTTTTTGTTGAAATTGAAAAATCAGAAAAATTCTTATTCACTTTCAAAGATAAGAAAATAAAAAATTTAGAGGCAATTTTTAACGGAAATGAGCTCATTTTTTCTAAATTAACAGAAGAAGAAAAAGAATATATAAAATTTGTTAAAAGTGCTGTGGAAATCACATTGAAATACTTAGGTACCAAACAACCATTAAAAATAAAAACTTGGAGTAAGGGTATAAGAAAAAATGAAATTAAGATAGGATTCGGGTCTTCTGCTGCTATTAGCGTTGCTGTGGTAGCAGGAATTCTTAAAATAAATGGGTATGATATAAGAAAAGAAAAAACAAAAGAGATTATTTATAAATTATCAACAATTTCACACTTTTTTGCTCAGAAAAAACTTGGCTCGGGTTTTGATATTGCTGCATCAACATATGGAGGAATTATTTTATATTATAGATTTGATTCAGATTGGCTAATCAAGAAAATTGAAAGTTTTGGAATAAGAGAAGCAGTAAATGAAAATTGGCCTTATCTTAAAGTAGAAAAACTGAAAATTCCAAAAGGGTTTAATCTTATTGTCGGATGGACTGGAAAGGAAGCAAAAACAAGTGAATTAATAAAAAAGATGAATGATTGGAAAAGAGGTAATAAAGAAATTTATGATAAAATTATGAATAACATAAAAGAAAATGTTGAAAATCTTATTACCGCATGGAAGAAATCTAACAGAAAAAAGATAATAGAGCTTTTAAGAAAAAACGAGGAATATTTAAGAGATCTGACAGAAAAATCAGGAATAGAAATAGAAACAGAAAAATTAAGAATTCTTTCAGAAATAGCAAATTCTTATAATGCTGCAGGAAAGCTTAGTGGAGCAGGAGGAGGGGATTGCGGAATAGCAATATCCTTTAATAAAAAAATAGCAGAAAAAATAAAAAAAGAATGGAAAAAGAATGGAATTATTCCTTTAAATGTAAAGATTGATAAAAAAGGAGTTTGCGAATTTTGAAAATTTTCTATTAAAATTATAGCTCAATGAAAAATACAACAGGATCCTTTTCTCCGTTTATTCTTGTTTCTATAACTGATATCCAACCATCATAAAATGGCCCGGGATTTATTAAATGTGTTTTATCTCTTGATAAAGGATATACAGATCCATTTTTAGGTTCATATATTTCTATTCCTTGAGAATTTTGACAAACATAAGTAGGAGAATGATCATGACCTCTAATCATTAGTTTGTAACCCCGCCTTTCCATTACTCTAAAATTTTTTTGATAATCTTCTTCTGTTTTTAGCCTTCCGAATAAATTAAATAAACACTGATCTCCTGAGCAATCTGGAAGATCTGATAAATCTCCTCTATATGCTCCATGCATTATTACTGCAGGATATCTTGTTTTAAATCTTTCTTTGTCAATAAAAATTCCAGTTCTATAACCATTGGGTGTAACTAAATTATCGAGATATTCTTTTGCAATCTTGTCATTCATCCATTCATTATAAATTTTAGAATTTTTTTGGTTAGTAAAAATCCTATAATCCTCATCTCCAGGTACTTTAATACTCTCTTTCCCTTTTCTACGAAATTCTCTTTCTATAGGTATGAATTGATGAACCGTTGCTCTACTACCAAAATCACCTAAGCATATGATGGTGTCAGGATTTATATCTTCTAGATATCTTCTTAATTCTTTTAGAGATGCTCCGTGAAAGTCTCCAACTATTACGTATCTCATTTTTATCAATTTCAGTACAAACTTAGTTTGTCACTTTTCTTCAATGAAAAATTTATTTTTGTTTTTAAATATATTTAAATCTTACTGCTAAACAAACGAGTGAGCAAGATGGCAAAAATTACCAAGACGTTAAAAATTTCTTTGGATTAATAATTGGTTCTTTTATCCTATCTTAGGTTTAGGAATAGGATTAATGGCTCACTATTTTGGTGCAATTAAATGGATAGAAGAACTCAAAAAAGCTGAAGCATAATATATAGCAAAAGAGAAAAAGAAAAGATAAATATAAAGCAAATTAACCAAAAATCATTTCCAACCCTTTATTTCTAATGCAAGCTCTATGTCCTTTTCTTTTATCGTATTTCTTTCTGCATGTGATGCTATTTTTTGTGCTGTTATAGCAATTTCCATCGCATATTCTTCTAATATTTCTTTAAGCTCCTCTAAAGCATCTTTTGAAATCCTTTTAATCCCAGCCTTTTTTGCAATCTTTTCACATGCAAGTAATGAAATACTCATTCTAATCACAGCAAAATTATATACTTTATTATATATATAACTAGACAGAAAATTTTAAATATAAAAAAATCCAAACTTATATCTACGTAAATCGCATTTTATGATTATCTTATGGTGGTAAATTTTAAAAAGTTAGGTTAGTTTGTTATGAAAAAGAAAAAGAGCAAATCTGAAAAAAAAGAAGAAAAATCAAAGAAAGCTTTTTCTGGCCCAACATGTACAGAGTGTGGATCTACAGACATATACGAAGATGAAAATAGAGGAGAAATGATATGCTCAAAATGTGGAGCTGTTTTAAATGAGGATATGATAGACACAACACAAGAGTGGAGAGCATTTGATAGTGAGCAAATGTCAAGAAGAAGCAGAACAGGAGCTCCTTTAACCTATAGAAGACATGATAAAGGATTAACAACAGAAATAGGAAGAGGAGTAACAGAGCTTTTTAAAGTCCCTGCTAAGAAAAGGGGTCAGTATTTTAGGTTAAGAAAATGGCAAAAAAGATTAATAACATCAAAGGATAGAAACCTTTCATTTGCCTTAGGTGAATTAGAAAGACTAATATCCTTCTTAGGATTACCGAAAACACTTCATGAAGAGGTTTCCGAGCTTTATGAAAAGGCGTTGCAAAAAGGTTTAGTAAGAGGAAGATCAATAGAATCTATAATAGCTGCTTTAGTTTATGCTTTGTCAAGAGAATACAAAACTCCGAGAACATTAGCAGAAATAGCACAAGCGAGCGGAATACCTAAGAGAGAGCTCGGAAGAACTTATAGATATATTTCAAGAAGGCTTAAGATGAGGATAGTGCCAGCAACAGCAGAATCTTATATCCCAAGATTCACATCTCTTTTAAAACTCAAAGATAGCACAGAGGTTAAAGCTATACAAATATTAAGAAAGGCTATGGAGAAAGAGGTAATTTCTGGTAAAGGTCCTTGTGGTTGTGCAGCAGCTGCAATTTATATAGCTTCTGTGCTTAATGGAGAAAGAAGAACGCAAAGAGAGATTGCTGATGTAGTTGGTGTAACAGAGGTAACAATAAGAAATAGATATAAAGAGATAGCACAAGCCTTAGGAATAGAAGAAGAGGTTGAAAGAAAAGCTAAGGAGCTTGAAGAAAAGGAAGAGAAAAAGGCGTAAAATATTTTTCAAGGCAAAAACACTTCAAATACAAACACTTTCTATTGGTTTTGAAAGTGATGAATTTGAAGATGATTTAAAAGAATGATTGCAAACTTTGGCAAAAAATATTTTAGTTAGAATAAAAAAATTAAATAATTTAGCAGCAAAAAACCTATTTCTAAATTTGATTTTCTCAATTTGAATTTCTTATTCTTTTCTGAACATTTTTTATTTAGTATGAGCTTTGAAAAGCTTGATATAAAAGAAGAGTTTGATTTGAGTAAGATTGAGATAAAAGAGCCTACAGAAGAGGAAATAATCTCCTATTATTCAAGAAAGGACATCCTAAAAGAAATGATTAAAATTGGAAATAATAGAGAATTTGTCGGTGCTTTTAGAAACGGAGCATACAGCAAAAGGCCATCTGTTATACAATATGAAAATGATATAATAGAAATGGTTAAAAATGGAGTTATATCGTTTCATTGCTCTGTTGAAAGATGGAAAAATCCTATGCTACTTTCTACTGACATAAAAAATTATGATGAAATTAGAATAGGCTTTGATTTTATAATTGATATAGATTCAAAAATAGGCATAGAAGCTGGTATGATTTGTGCTCAACTGGTTTGCGATCTTCTGAAAAAATATAATATAAAAAGTTATGGAGTAAAATTTTCTGGTTCACGGGGCTTTCATATTATTTTGCCTTTTGAAGCATTTCCGAAAGAAATAGATTTTGAAAATATAGCCAAGCAATATCCTAAAATTCCTAGAATACTCTCAGAATTCATAAGAGAAAAGATTAAAGATGAGTTATTAGAAAGGCTTGTTGAAAGATATACAATGAAAAATCTTTTAGAAATTACAAAGTCTCAAACATTAGATCCTTATAATTGGGTTGAAATAGAAAAAGGTTGGGGAGAAAGGCATTTATTTAGGGTTCCATATTCAATAAATGAAAAAACTTGGTTAATATCTGTGCCAATAGAAGAGCCAAAAAGTTTTAATTTAAAAATGGCAGTAATGAGTAATGTAAGGATTAATGCCGAATTCTTTAAAATTCCTAATAAAGAGGAAGCAGAGGATCTTTTGTTAGATGCTATTGAGTGGAAAGCATCAATAGAAGATAAAGAAAAAAGGATTAGAGAAATTAAGAAAAGGTTAATAGAAGATAAAATAAAAGCAAAGATCCCCGAACAAAACTTTCCACCATGCATAAAAAAGATACTTGCTGGATTGTATGATGGTAAAAAGAGAAGTACTTTCACATTAATAAGCTTTCTAAGAGAGATGAATTGGTCAAGAGAAGAGATAGAAGAAAGATTAGAGGAATGGAATAAGAAGAATGTTCCGCCACTCCCAACAAGCTTTATATTAGGACAAATAAATTGGAATTTTAGAAGAGAAAAAATCTATCCTGCAAGCTGTGATAGCGATCTTTTTTATAAAAGCATTGGAATCTGCGAACCAGATGAAATATGCAAAAATATAAAGAATCCGATGGCATATCCGCTTAAAAAAATGAAAATAAACAAAAAAGAGGAAAAGGAAAGATTCTTCTGCAGATTATGTAACAGAGAATTCAAAAATGAAAAAGGTTTAAAAATGCATCAGATAAGATTTCATAAGGATGAAGTTATTTAACTTTTCGTGATTTAAATGATTCTGACATTTGAAAAAATAAGGGCCCTTCAATGGAAAGAAAAGAATGAGAAAAAGCTCCAAGAATTGCCGGAGAATTTTTATGAAGAACTTCGAGAATATGTTGAAAAGAGCAAACAAGATAATGCTATACTTGTTGCAAAGGATCTTATAGATACCCGAAGTAGAAAAATTTTTGATGCAGTTATAAATTATTTTAAAACAAAGGAAATACCTGTTAACATGACAAAGGAGGAAAAGGAAATGTTTTATACGGTTTTGGAAATATTTTCAAACTTCAGGGAATCTTTATTTAAAGAATTTATCCATCAAAAAGAAAAAATAGAAGAGAAAAAAGAAGAGGTCAAGGAAAGCGGTTTTGTAATAATTACTGAAAATTTGCCATGCTTCATAGGTCCAGATTTAAAAGCATATGAACTTAAAAAGAATGATAAAGTATTTTTACCAGAAGATTTAAAGAGTTTATTGCTAAAATATGGTTATTGCAAAAAGATGGAGTGAAAAATATGAAAGCCCCAAAAGAACAAAGAAGATTTTGTCCATTTTGCAAAAAATATACAGAACATAAAGTAGAGATAGCTAAAAAAAGGCCAAGAAGCAAGAATTCAAAATCACAAAGAAGCTTTGAAAGAAAATTGAAAGGATACGGCTCATTCCCGAAGCCTAATCCGACCGGTAGAGAAAAGCCCACGAAAAAATTGGACTTGAGATATAAATGCACAGAATGTGGAAAAATGCATCCTATAGGTAAAGGGTTTAGAGTAAAAAAGTTTGAACTAAAGTAATTCTGAGGTTTGGTTATGAGCTATACGCTTATAATTACAGAAAAGCCAACAGCAGCAAAAACAATTGCAAAAGCTTTGGCTGATAGTGAAATCAAAGAATATGAAAAAAATGGAGCAAAATATTATGAAATAACCAGAGAAGGAAAAAGATTTGTGATCGCTCCTGCTGCCGGACATCTTTTTATGTTGAAACAGAAGTCAAAAGGATGGGATTATCCCAGGTTTGATGTTGAATGGGTACCGAGTCATAAATTCCCCTCTTCTCGGTTCTCTGAAAAATTTTATAAGAATATAGAAGAATTAGCAAAAAATGCTTCTGATTTTATTATAGCTACCGACTATGATGAAGAAGGGGAGGTAATAGGTGCAAATATTTTAAAATTTTTATGTAAAAGAGAAAATGCAAAAAGAATGAAATTCTCTACAATGACAAAAGAAGAGCTTATTGAAAGTTTTAAGAACATGAGTGATAGCCTTGATAAAAATTTGGTGGAAGCGGGATATACAAGGCACATGCTAGATTGGTATTTCGGCATAAATCTTACAAGAGCATTAACAAACTCTATAAAATCTGTTGGAGAAAGATTTAGGATTATATCTACTGGAAGAGTTCAAGGACCAACGCTTTATCTATTAGCAAAACATGAAAAAAAGATAAAAGAGTTTAAACCAACCCCCTATTGGGAAATTAAACTAAAATTAAATATAAGTGGAAAGGAGTTTATAGCCTCTTATGAAAAGGATAAAATATGGATTAAAGAAGATGCTTATAATCTCGAGAAAAAATTGAAAGAATGTAAGGAAGCAGTTATAGAGAATATTAGCAAAAAGGTTATAAAACAAAATCCGCCAAAACCATATAATACCACATCATTGCTTGCAGATATAAACAGATATTTCGGCTATTCTCCTACTCAAGGAATGCAGATCGCAGAATCTTTATATCAGGCAGGATATATAAGCTATCCAAGAACTTCTAGTGAGAAATTACCTTCAGATATAGATTATAAAAAGATTTTGAAAAGCCTTTCTAAGATCCAAAAATATAATAAGCTTACTTCTTTTCTTTTAAGTAAGGAAGAATTAAAACCGAATGAAGGAAAGAAAACAGATCCTGCTCATCCAGCAATTTATCCAACTCACGAAATTCCGAAAAAGCTAGGAGAAAAGCAACAAAAGGTTTATGATTTGATTGTTCATCGCTTTTTTGCTGTTTTCGGAGAACCTGCAAAGAGAGAGAGCCAGAAAATCTTACTAAATGTTAATGGTGAAAGATTTATTGTGAATGGAATAAAAACGTTAGATCCGGGATGGACTGCTTTATATGGTCCATATGCAGAAAGAGAAGAAAATCCTTTACCTGACTTAAGCGTTGGAGAAAAGATAAAAATAAAAGAGGTTATAAAGGAAGAGAAAGAAACATCACCTCCTCAAAGATTTTCTCAAGGTTCTATATTAAAAGAGATGGAAAAACGCGGATTAGGAACAAAAGCTACGCGACCAATAATATTACAAATTTTGTATAACAGAGGATATTTAGTAGGAAAATCTATAGAGGTTACAGATTTAGGAATAAAACTTTCAGAGATTTTAGAGAAAAATGTGAAAGACATAGTTTCAGAAAAACTTACAAGACATTTTGAAAATGAGTGTGATTTAGTAGAGAAAGGAAAGAAAAAAAGGGAAGAGGTTTTAAATGAAGCAAAAGAAACCCTAGAAAAGATTTTAAGTAAAATGAAAAAGATTGAAAGCAAGATAGGCAAAGAGCTTACAGAATCTGTTATAGCTTCACAAGAAAAACAATCTATAATCGGAAAATGTACAAAATGTGAAGGAACTTTAAAAGTTTTTAAAATATGGAAAACAGGAACAAGATTTGTAGGTTGCTCAAATTATAAAAAAGGATGTACAGTTTCTTATCCACTTCCAAGAGAAGGTAACATAATGCCAACAGGAAAGACTTGTGAGCAATGTAATACACCAATAATACAAGTAATAAGACAAGGTTCAAGACCTTTTAGAATGTGTCTTGATCTGAATTGTCCAACTAAAAAGGATTGGATTGATAAAAATAAGATAAACAAAAAAAGTAAAAAATAAGTTTAAAAACTTTTGCAAAAATAAGTTTAGAAAATTTAATTATTCGTCTTCTAAAAATTTGGTTATTCAAATTTTACTTTAAAGAGCTTTACTTCTCCTCCGAAATTCTTTACAAATTCAAAATGCTTTAATCCTGCTCCATTCAATAAAAACATTCTTGTAAATAACGAATCTACAATTTCTTTTTGTATGTATATTATAAATTTTTTGTCTGGGCTAATCCAAATTGCTCCATCAATATCATATTTTTCATATGTCTTTTCTTTTATTGAATTTTGATCGAAATAAATTATTTTCTTTATCCTTGTAATATTTTCATTAATTTGTAGAAATGCTTCTAATTCATTTTCTTTTTCATAAATCAAAAATATTTCTTGTCTGCTCACCGGATATAAATAAAATGTTTTGTTTTCAATTTTTGTAGTACCTGTAAAATATATCGGAAGATAAAAATATTTTGTACCTGTTTTTGTTTTTGGCGACCATGTAGCAAAATAAGTCCACCACTGAGATTTTCCAAGTAAATCTTCAGAAGCTATATAATACATTGTATTGTTGCAATCAGGAATTAAATACCTTTTCAATATTTTTATCGCTTGTTCTTCACTATCTGTAAATAAAGTTGTTGCTATATCTTGAATTCTAGCGGTTGTTACATTTACATATTCTTTTCCATCTTTTGTAAACCTTTTTATTTTGAAATTTTCTATTCCTATGATATTTTTAATTTCCTCATCTGTTAAATTTCCTTCAATTGTTATAGTTCTTAAAGAGTTTTGAGAAGCCCCATCAAATACAACAGGCCTTTCAGCAATTCCTGTTATAAAGTGTCCAGGATCCCAATATGTTGCTATTACTGCACATTTTGGAGTATTTTCTTTTATCCAATTGAGAGCAACCCACCAATTATCTGACAAAACAGTTCCTGAGTATAAAGATATTAAATAGCTTCGATAAAGAAAGAAACCTAAAATTGTGATAGTTAAGAATAAGGCTAATATTAAAAACACCCTCTCTTTATCTTCCATTGATATAATTTTTTCTTTCATTCTTTTTCACTCAAATCAATTTTTACAAAATCCCATATTTTTGATAAAAATATTGAAAATAATAATGATAGTGGAGTAACCAAAAATATTGAAAATCTTATTGCATATAAACTTGCTATTAAGAATCCACCGCCCCATAAAGCAACATATATTAAGCACTCTAAATGTTTTCTTTTTTTGAAATATTCGAAAAACAAATATGCAAAAGAATAAATCAATATTCCGAAGAACAAAAATGTTAATATTATTTCAAAGATATTCCTGGAATTTTCTCTGATAAGATAAATTCCAAGACTGTTTCCAACATTTTTAATTGTACCTCCAGTCATCATTTCTGCAACAGAAACATAAACATTCGGAAAATCTCTATCTTCGGATTTTAATTGAAACGATTCAAAAGGTCCGTTTAAAGTAATATAAATAAACTCTGAACCTATTATTGGTATTGTTAATCCGAAGAATATTAATATTATAATGAAATAAGAAGTTATAATCCTTTTTGAAAATTTTAAAAATTCTTTATTTTTTATTTCTGAAAGAATTGCTAAAAGACAAAATCCTGTTACAAAATAGAACAAATGCCATGATACCCATGTATAAGCAAGAGCAGCCATCGAAATTCCTGTTAATATGGAAAATATTATACTCTTTTTAATATTTCCGATTTTAGAAAAATTGTAAGCTTCAAAAAACAATGCTAGTGATATTAAAGGAATTAGTAAAACAATAGCATCAGAATCTGGATCTCCTCCTAAGGATCTTGACATTATTGCTGGGTTAAAAACTACAAGAAAAGCTAAAAATATTCCAACCTTTTTATCAAAAAGTCTTTTTCCTATAAAATAACACGGAATAACTGCTAAGCTTGCCAAAAATGCTGGAAAGTATATTAAAAATCTCCAAAGCTCTAGGTTTGAATTGAAGATTTTTACCAAAAGATAGGAATATGCACCAAGATAATGATATAAATGCATTGTGTCTATTTTTCTAAATTCCGGAGCTTCCATTAATGTATCATATTCCGGAAGTTTTCCATTATTTTCTATAATCATTTTCATATATCTATAATGCCAATAAGAATCAATGTTTCTAAGATAATTGTATCTAAAACCAACAACCCTTACATAAAATGACAGAAGAAATATTGAAATTAATAAAATCGGCACATAATATTTTTTTATAAACTTATATAGAAATCCAATGTTTATGGTTATTTCTTTGTTAATTATGTTTTTTATTTTTTCATTTTTCGTATCTTTATTTTCAGAAGATTTGTTTTCTTCAAATTTGTTTTCATTTTCATCTTTTAAATCATTTTCCGCCTTTTCTTCTGACATAAAATTTTATTCGGCATAAAAATTTAAAAGAGAAGTAAAATCATAAGTTCTTTATTCTTGCAAGTATTTGTTTAAAAAGAAAATCCACTCCTCCTATTTTAGGCATTCCGTGACCCGGTAAAAGATATTTCACATCAAGCTTAGAAAGTTTTATTATAGACCTTTTCAAATCTTCTTTATTTCCATTTGGAAGATCACTTCTCCCTATGCTATCCGCAAATATAGTATCTCCAGAAATTAATATCTTTTTATTTTTTTCATATAGACATATAGAGCCAGGGGTATGTCCAGGAGTTGAGATTACTGTAAATGTAAAGTTTTTTGTTTTTATTTTATCGTTTTCGTTTAATATTTTGTCAACAGTAACGCTTTTCATTTTCTTTCCAAAATATTCCGCTAATGTTCCATTTCCAGATTCTATAGCATCCTTATCATTTTTATGAATAGCTATCTCTGCTTTACATAAATCTCTAAAGCTTTTATCTGCTCCTACATGATCATAATGACAATGGGTATTTATTATTGTATGAATCTTTTCAAAATCTATTCCTAAGTTTTCGAACTCTTCCTTTATTTCGTTAAAGAATATTCCTGTGCCAACATCAACTAAAATCTCTTTATCTATTAAATATATGTTAGAATCATATCCTATTCCGCCTGTAAGAATTATTCCTTTCAAAACCTGCATATAAAGTTATAAACAAAAAAATATTTAATATCTTTTGTTAGAACAAACAAATGATTAAAATGAAAGAGTTAATTGAAAATCTTCTAAAAATTTCTGGTTTTAGAGAATTGAATCCTGTGCAAAAAGAAGCAATAAATAAGGGTTTGTTAGAAAATAAAAATTTTATAATAGCTTCTCCAACAGCAAGCGGAAAAACATTTGCAGCAGAACTTGCAATGATAAAAACAATTTTAGAGGAAAGAAAAAAGGTTGTTTATATTGTTCCTTTAGTTGCATTAGCAGCAGAAAAATATAACAATTTCAGAAAAAAATATGAAGAAATGAAGATAAAGGTTGCTTTGTCAATAGGAGATTTTGATAACTCAGACCCGTGGCTAAAGGAATATGACATAATTGTATGTTCTAATGAAAAATTGGATTCTTTAATAAGGCATGGAGCAGAATGGATTAATGATGTTGGTTTGGTTGTATGCGATGAAATACATTTAATAAATGATGAAAGTAGAGGACCAACATTAGAAATTTTAATAACAAAATTAAGAGAGATTTCAAATGCAAGAATAATAGCTCTTTCTGCAACTATTAAAAATATAGAAGATTTGGCAAATTGGTTAAATGCAAATTACATAGTTTCTGATTGGAGACCGGTAAAGCTTTACGAAGGTATATTTTTTGAAGGAAGATTAGAGTTTCCTAACTGGAAGAAATATGAGTTAGATAAAGATGATGCAGAAAAGGCTATTGTAAAAAATACATTAAAAATGAATAAGCAGTGTATAATATTTGTAGGAACAAGAAAATCTTCTGAAAAGCTTGCAAAAGAATTGAAAGATACTGTAAAAAATTTTTTGACAGAAAATGAAAAAGAAAAACTAAAAGAAATATCAGAAGAAATATTGAATGTTTTGGAATATCCTTCAGAGCAATGCAAGTTATTAGCGGAATGTGTAAAATCTGGGATAGCATTTCATCATGCCGGACTTTTAGGAAAACAAAAATTTATTATAGAAGAGGCTTTTAGGAAAAGAATAATAAAAGTTATAACAGCAACACCAACATTAGCAATGGGCGTTTCTCTACCTGCTTTTAGAGTTATAATAAGAGATGTTAAAAGATATTATTCAAGATTAGGATACTCTTATATTCCGATTTCAGAGTATAAGCAAATGTCAGGAAGGGCAGGAAGACCAGAATATGATGAATGGGGAGAATCTATATTAATAGCAAGAAATTTTAGTGAAGCAAGAAAATTATATGAGCATTACATTTTAGGGGAATCTGAAGAAATTTATTCTAAACTTTTTTTAGAGCCGATATTAAGAATTCAAACGCTTTCTTTAATAGCTTCTGGTATGTATCCTACTATTGAAGATATAAGGAGATTCTTTTCAAAAACATTTTTTGCAAGCCAATATGGTGATATAGAAAGAATAATGGAAAAAATAGAAAGGATTATTGATTTATTAATAAAGTGGAAGTTCGTAAAAGAAAGAGAAAAAATATTTGAAGCAACAAGATTAGGTGAAAGAGTTGATAAGCTTTACATAGATCCTTTTACTGCATGGTATTTTATATCAAATCTTATGAGAAAAAAGCATGAAAAATTGAAAGAGATAGCTTATCTTTTACTTATTTCAAGAGCATTGGAGATGATGCCTTTACCGAACGTAAAATCTAAAGAGTTTGACGAACTTTCAAAAATAGCGGAAAAGGAGGTATTTTTTGAAAAAGTTCCTGATGCTTGGGAAGATGAATTTGATGATTTTGTGAGAGCGCTAAAGTTGGCAATTGCATTTAAAAACTGGATAGAAGAAAAAACAGAAGCAGAGATATTGGAAGATTTTGGTATTACTCCGGGAGAGCTAATGGCAAGACTAGAAATAGCTGATTGGTTATTATATTCTGCTTATGAGCTTTCAAATATTTTGCATTTAAAAATACATAAAAAGATTATAAAAAAACTAAGGATAAGAATGAAATACGGTATAAAAGAAGAACTATTGCCTTTAATAAGCATTAAAGGAATAGGAAGAATTAGAGCTAGAAAATTATATAATAACGGAATAAGAAGTATAGATGATGTAAGAAAAACACCTTTAAATATATTAGAAAATATTATTGGAAAGAAAACAGCGAAACAAATAAAAGAAGAGGTAGAGAATAGCTAAATAAAAGTTTTTATCTTCAATAAAAGAATGAAATATAATTGGGTTTTGTTAAAAAAGATTGAAATGAACGAGAAAAAAGAAAAAAAAGAGATAATAATTGAAAAAAGAGTAAAAATACCAGAAGGAGTAGAGATAAATATAGATGGAAAAAGAATTGAAGTAAAAGGCTTAAAAGGTACTGTAGTTAAAGATTTTTCTAATCCGACTTTTGACAAAGAGGTAAAAATAGAAAGGGTTGGAGACGAGGTTGTAATATCAGCTAAAAAATCGAGAAGAAAAATTAAAGCTTTTATAGGAACCATCTTAGCAAAAATAAAAAATATGTTTATTGGAGTGACCAAAGGATATAGATATGAAATGAAAATATATTATGTTCATTTCCCTATTTCTGTGGAAACTAAAAAAATAGGAGACGAGACAGAAATAATAATAAAAAACTTTTTGGGAGAGAAAAAACCTAGAAAGGTAAGTGTTAAAGGTGTAGAGGTAGAGGTTTCAAAAGACACAATAATACTACGTGGTCCAGATAACGAAGCCCTAGGAAATGCTGCTGGAAAAATAGAATATGTAACAAAGATAAAAGGTAAAGATAGAAGAGTTTTTAATGATGGAATATTTTTATTTAAAAAAGAAATAGATACTGGGTGAAAAAATGTCTAAGAAAAAGAAATTTTTTAGAAGATTATATTTCATAAAAAGGTTAGGAGAAAAGTGGAGAAGACCTAGAGGAAGACAAAATAAATTAAGATTAGAGAAAAAAGGTAAAGGTAAACGAGTCAAAATTGGTTTCGGTTCTCCAAAAAGTGAAAGGAAGAAAATAATAAGAATATTTTCTAAGAAAGATATCGAGAATCTAAAGAATTTGAAATTGGATCCAAAAAATAATATAATACTTATCGCTTCTTCAGTTGGAAAAAAGAAAAGGGAAGAGTTAAAAAATTTGTTATTAGATATATTTCCTGAATTAAAAATAAAGAATTTGAAGATTTCGAAAAAAGAAATTAAGAAACAAGATGATAACAAATGAAAGAGAAACTATTTATAGAGGATGCAAAAAAATATGTACAAATAGAGGAATTTTTGAAGAAAGAGTTATCAGAAGCTAAGCCAGGAAGCATAGATATTCAAGATACTCCTCTAGGAACAAGAATAACCATCTACACTTTAAATCCAGGTCTTGTTATAGGAGTAGGGGGAGAAAAGATTTCTAGTATTGTAAAAAAATTGGAAGAGATGGGAATAAGCAATCCACAAATTGATGTACAAAAGATAAAAAATCCATTTTTAGACCCAGAAATAGTTGCCCAATATATTGCAGAAGCTATTGAAAAAGGTATAAATTATAAGAAAGTTGCAAATTATTATTTAGACAAAGTAATGAAGGCTGGAGCAAAGGGATGCGAAATAATAATTTCTGGGAAGATTGCTGGAGAAAAGGCAAGCACACAAAAGTTTTATGCAGGATTTGTTGAAAAAAGCGGTACAAGAGAGAATGTTTTAAAAGGTTTTAAAACAACTACACCAAAGGTAGGAGTAATAGGAATAAAGGTGTTTATAAGTATAGATAAATCTTCTCATAAAAAAACCGATACAGAAATAACAGGTTCAGATGAAAAAGTAGAAGAAATAAAAGAAGAAGACACAAGTAAAATTTCTATAAGTGAGGAAGGTGATAAAGAATGAACATAAGTAATCAAAGGAAGATGGCTGCCAAAATATTAAAGTGCGGTTTGGATAGGGTTTGGATAGATCCTAAGAGGGTGAAAGATGTTTCTCAAGCAATAACAAGAAAGGATATTAGAAGATTAATATCATCAGGAGTAATAAAAAAGCTTCCTAAGAAGGGAAATGCAAAAAATGTAAAAAGAAAAAGAAGAGGACCGGGAAGCAGGAAAGGAAATAGGGCCGATAGACACAAGAAAAGATGGATGATTACCATAAGAGCATTAAGAAGACATTTAAGAAAATTAAAAACCTCTGGAAAAATATCAAACAAAATTTATAGGGAATTATATAAAAAGGCAAAGTCAGGAATGTTTAAAAGCAAAGCCGAATTAGACCTATATATAAAAAGAGAAATTTTAGAAAAAGAATTAGAAAAATAAGTTTAAAGTGTTTGATATGTTCAGAAAATTGAAAAGAAGAAAAATTAAAAAAACAGATTATTATCAGAGATTAGAGTTATTAAAATCTGGAAAATTAAGATTAGTGGTTAGAAAGTCATTAAATAACATGCTTGCTCAAATCGTTAAGTACGATCCGAAAGGAGATAAGGTTTTAGTTTCTGCAATGACAAAAGAACTAAAAAAATATGGTTGGCTTGGTGGAAATAATGTTTGCTCGGCATATCTTACAGGCCTTTTAATAGGATATAAGGCAAAAAAATTAGGAATAAATGAAGCAATACTTGATATAGGTCTTCATAGGTCTATAAAAGGTTGTAAAATTTATGCTTTAGTGAAAGGTTGTTTAGATGCTGGGCTAAACGTTCCTGTAGGAGAAGAGATGCTTCCTAATGAAGATAGAATATTAGGAAAACATATAGAAAAATACGCTAAGATTCTTAAAGAAGAAGGAAAATATGAAAAAAGGTTTTCCAAGTATATAGAAAAAGGATTAGATGCAGAAAATATTTCTGGACATGTAAATGAAGTAATGAAAAAAATAAAAGAAGCTTTTGGTAATTAAACTAAAAGGTTTTTACTTTTCTTTGTCAACTTTTATACTTAATAGTTTTTGGATTCTTTTTTCTATATCTTCCATTTTCTTAGCTTGCGTTTCGATACTCATGTTAATTTTTTCTAATGTATTTTCCATTTTTTCAATTTTTTTATTTAGAAATTTTTTAGCATCTTCTATATTTTTTTCTTGAATTATTCCAGAGCCTATGTTTACAAAAACTTTATCTTTTTCTGATATATTTCCTCTTAAAAAGATATCGCTTCCTATAGAAAACCATATTTCATTTTGATTTTTTAACTCAGAAATTTTATCTATTGTTTCTATACTTTTTTTAACTTCTTCTATACTTTCTTTTATTATTTCTCTTTGTGAAATAATGTTTTCTATCTGTTCTTGTATAATTTTGTATTTTATGTACTCACCTCTCACTTTTTCTTCTATTTCTTCTTTTGATAATTCTTTCATTTTACCCACCTCTTAACAAAACCTCTTCTATTTTAGCCATTTCTATTCCTGTCGTTTTTGGAGATATTAGAGCGAAATTTGAGTTTGCTATAATACACGAGCCAACATAATATGATCCAAAGTTTGCTGTACCCGTATCAACCTTTACTTTCAAAACCTTTTCAATCTTTTTTATTTCATCTTCATCCATTAATGGAGAAACAAGACAACCTCTATTAGTTGCAATTCCCAAGGAGCCTATAACCATATATTTCTTAGAAGCTATTTGACAATCTAATCCAAAAAATCTTTCTATCTTTTCTTTCAAATTTTTTATTAAATAAGAAATTATACAGCCTTTATCATTCATAAGTAAAAGATTTCCCAGTGCAGTATATTTTGTATTAAGAAAATAAACATTTTCGTCAATTCTCTCTAGTTCTTTTTTTATATAAGGAATATCACCTGAAACCAAAATACCAGAAGAATTTCCTGTACAGAAGATTCCAACTAAGTTTGTATTTGCAACAGTATTTTTAATTATTTTAATTTTTTCTGTAAAATTTTTTGGCATTTCTATATACTTTCCGATAAAAACATATTTTTCAGTTGCGAATCCATATAATCCTAAGTTAAAATCTTTATTAAAATCTGTTGTTATTATTTTTGGCATAAAAAACATCTAATCCAAAAATCGGTTTTTATTATTCTTTTTTCTCTTCTTTAGTTTCTTTTGCTTTATCCTTATCTTCTTCAACTTTACCTTCAACCATCTTTTCTTCTTCTTGCTTTTTTAATGCTTTTAATCCAATTCTCGCAGCCATTTTCTCAGCTAACCCTTCTTTTACTTTTGCAGGTTCTTCTTCAAATGGCACATAATTAAATCCAAAAAGCTCTGCTCTATATTCATTATCTGCAAATGTAACACTGACCTTAACCCTTCTAGGAGGCTTTTCTATTCCCCTTTTCCATATTTCTTCGTTTAGATGTTTTCCAAGTTTTATATTATCTGTTTTTAAATGTCTTTTAAGAAACTCCTTAATTAGCCTTATTGCATATTTTGCTCTTTTTCTTCTAGTTTTTCTATAAGCTTTTCTAAGAGGAATAGTAAAAACTTTTATCAACTTTTCTTTTTTTTCTTCCTTTTTTTCGGTTATTTCTTTTTTATCTTCTTCAATTTTTTTATTTTCCTCTGCCATTCAAATCACTCTACACCTTTATTCTTCCATTTCTCCAATGTTTTGTATGACTTATTATTCTTCTTGTTCTCGCTCTTTTAAGACCAAATTTTTTTATATCACACCATCTCGGAGCCCTCTTTCTTCTCGCAGCTATTAATTTTATTTTTTTTCCACATTTTTTTCTTGATGACATTTTCATCTCCTTATTATTTTCATCTCCTTCTTTTTACTTAATTCTGAAAGGATAGCAACAAGCTGCTCATCAGTTATTTGTTTTATTTGTCCAGCTTTATATAGTTGATAAAGATAAATTTCAAGCTCAGTAACTATTTCCGGTTTTATAATCCTAAGGTTAGATAATCTTTCTCTAGCTTTTTTATCTAATATGTTTCCCACAACTCTTCTTATTTCTTTTAACTGCTTTTCTAACTCTATAGCTGCTGATGCATCTATATATTCTTCATTCATTCTTTTCACCTTTTTCTATTTCTTTTATAATATCTTTTATAAATTTCATGCCTTTTGGTGTTATTATTCTACCTTTCTTTTCCTTCTTTTCCAAAAATCCAATAGATTCGAGTTGTTGTAATATGACTCTTATAATTTTTCCACCACCTTTCCTAAAATGTGCTGGTTGATGGCCAAGCCTTTTTAACCCCCCGTAATATGTTCTTAGTCTTTGTACACCTACTGGACCATCTAAAGCTATTCTTCTTAATATGCTAGCTGCTCTTATCCACCACCAATCAGGATTTTCCGGAGGTCTTTCTCTGCTTGTTCCAGTTTTTACATATTTTGCCCATTCGGGCATAGGTATTATTTTTTTTAGTTCTTCGCTCATTTTTTTTATCAGTATTTCTGCCTTAACTTCTTTTATCGATTTCATTTTATCTACCCTTTATGTGTATATTTTTGTTAAACTTTAAATTTAAGATTTTTTGTCATAATCCTAAATCATTCGAAATTTTTTTAAGGGCGTTTAAAGATATTTCGAAAAATTTTTCTTCTGTAATTCCAAGCATTTTGCAAAAAAGTATTCTTTCTCTACTACAATTCCTAGCAAAATCTTTTTGCTTAAATTTTTTTGAAATAAATTCAGCATCAACATCATTTATTTTTTTGCTCGGTTTTATTAATGCACATGCTATTATTAAACCAGATATTGCATCGCTAGCAATAAGTGCATATTCTAAATTATTCTTTGCCTCTTCTGCTTTTGAATATGCATGAACCTTTATTGCATTTAGTAAATTTTCAGGTAATAATCCATTAAGAATTTCACAAGCTCTAACTCCATGAAGTTCTGGCTTTTCCTTGGTTTCTTCAAAATCTATATCATGAAGCAATCCAACTATACCAAAAACCTCTTCATCTTCGTTAATATTTTTAGCAACTTCTCTCATTATTGCTTCTACAGCAAGCATATGTTTTTTCAATTTGTCATCTTTTACATATTTTTCAATTAGCTCAATTGCTTCATCTCTGCTTATCATATCCATCAACTTATTTTTGCTCCTGCCTCAACATCTTTATCTACTGTTAGCAAAACTGGAAAATTATTTTTATCATGAGCGGCAAGAAGCATCCCCTGAGACTCTATTCCAAAAATTTTTTTAGGTTTTAAATTTGCTAATACTATTATTTTTTTACCAATCAATTCTTCTGTTTTATAAGATAATGCTATCCCTGCAACAAGCTGTATTTTTTTCTCTCCTATATTAACTATTAGTTTAACCAACTTTTCACTATTTTTTATTTTTTCACAGTTTTCTATCTCCCCTACCCTCAGATCCATTTTCTGAAAATCTGAAATATCTATTTCCATTTTTTCACCATATATTTTTTTCTAAACTAAAATATATCTCATAATGAGATCAAAATTTATTTAAATTCTCTCCTTATATTTATATATTTTATATTTTCCGCATGCAAGGCATTTTATTCTTATAACCTTTTTTTCACTGTCAATTCTAACTTTCGCATTTTTCCCCGGAAAAAGAAAAGATTTACAATTTTTACAAAATTTCAATCTCAGATCTTTTGGAATTTTTACATTACATTTCATTCCTATTCTTCTCGCATATTCTACATACTTTTTCGATAAATCTAATCTATCTTTCTTAGCAGCTTTTTCAGCTTCTTCAAAAAGAATTCTTATTCTTTCTAGGGCTATTTTTCTTATCTTTTTTTGCATTATTTTCATCTTTTTATTTTTCCTTTTGAAGATCATTAAAAATTAAAAAAGATGCGTCGACCGGGAATTTCTTTTAAAATTCGAACCCGGGTCACCAGCTTGGAAGGCTGGTGTCCTACCACTAGACTATCGACGCATCTAAGAATAATATTTAAGAATAAAATTAAAATTTCTTTTGTTATCTTGATATTTTACTTTCTAGAGCTAATGCCTCAAGATTTGCAACACTTATCAGATCTTCTATTATTTCTTTTTCAAGTATTTTTGCATTTATACCAAGAGATTTCATTTCTATATATGCCTTTATTATCATAATCTCAATACTTTCTTTTGTTGGATAGTTGATTTCTAAGGAAATATTTATCATATTACCAATAGCTTTTGTTATTTCTTCCATAATCTTTTCCTCATCTATACGGAGAACGTCTTTTGGATATATTATGTCATTTTCAATAACTGCTACTAGATCAATTCCAATTTCTATTGGCTCTATTTTAAGTAGGTTAAGTACTGCTGCAATGTCTTCTGTTATCACTTCACCTTTTTTGCATATCAATTGATCTTCTAATATAGATATTTTACCACCCTCTACCTTTGTTTTAAGCTTTGCTTTTTGCAATGTTGTAATTGCAGGACCAGGAGATAAATCTGTTTTTCCAGCGTTTACTATAATATCTTTTGGAGCAATGTCTCCAACTCTTGCTGGAGCATTTGATTTTGTTTTTTCAAGTATTTTGTAAATCTCGAAAGGATTTAGATTAGACATTATTAGTGCAGGTTGTCCGGTGATATATTTTTTCAATTCACTTTTGTTTATATTATCTAAAACACGCTCTATTATATTTTTTGGTAAAACTTTTATGAGAGCTTTATCCTTTATTTTATTTCTAATACTCTGAAACTGCTTAGACGGAAGTTTATATATGTTAAGTAAACCTATTGTTGAGTAATTTTTTGCTATATGTGATACCTCTTCGACTAATTTTGGTTTATCTTTTTTTAGCATTTTACTCACTTCCAATCTATTTTTATTGGCTTTGACATAGTCTTTTTTATCATAATATTTTTTATTTGTGCAGAGCCTTTTGGCAAGGCCTTTTCAACCTCTCTAATTACCGTTTTTATATTTTCAATTATTTCTTCATCTTTCATATCCTCGGTCCCAACAGCTAATTGAATATTTAATCCAGATTTTAGAGCAAATTTAACACTTTTTTCTTTTATTTTTACTAAATTTTCAATAATTTCTTTTGTAGCATTCGGTGGAATAGGTTGAGGCATTTTGTCTGATGGAGCAAGATATTTACCTAGGAATTTACCTATGATTGGCATAAGGTTTGGGGAGGCTAAGAAGAAATCATAACTCTTAGCAAACTTTTTGGCATCCTTTTTCGATTGCCCCAAAGCTTCAATCTTTTCCTTTGTAAATCCATATTCTTCAGAAATTATACAAACTTTTGCAGGTTTTCCTCTTCCATAAGGAAGAACTATCTCTTTTTTTATTCTGTTTTCAGGTTTTTTTAAGTCAATATTTCTTAGATTTATTATTAAATCTATTCTTTGCTTAAAATTTCTTTTATATTTTTTCAATTCTTTTAAAGCATCCTCTATTTTCATTTTCACCCTCCTACCTAAAAAGGTAGTCCAGCCGGGTATATATTTGATGTCTCATTAAACTTTTTAAGGCTTTTTTTCATCTGATTTTAAAGCATCTTCAATATAAGATATATAGCCCGCTAAAGATTTTTTTACTTCATTCATCTTATTTTCTATCTCTATAACTTTTTTCGCCATTTCTCTATGTTTGTTCTCAATCTCTTCTTCAATCTCTTTTCTATTATTTTCAACCTTTTTTTCTATCCTAAATACAGAAATCATAAAGTCATCTCTTAGCTTCAGAATACTCTCCATAATATTTTCTAACCCGTTAGAAATTTTTTCAATTACAGAGAGTTTATTTTCTATTTTCTCTATCTTTTGATCAAAACTTATTTTATAAAGTGAAACAATTAACATTACTAATAAGAAAGAAAATGCTAGAGACCAAATAATCATAAGTCTCAATATAATAAAGATTAGTAGGCATAGATTCAATATAAGTGCTAACTTTTCGTAAAAATTCATAATAACCACTATAAAGTTATAACTATAAAAAGATTTAAAAGCTTTAAACAAAATTTAGAATGATTTTAATGAGCGTTTTAGAAAGATTTTTGTATATCTCTAATTCGTTTACATTTAATTATCCTTTAAAAGAAGCTGATATAGTTTTTTTAGGAATACCATTTTCTTCTACGTCAATCTCAGAAAAAAGTATGTTTGGGCCAACAATTGTAAGGGAGTGTATGAAGCTTATAGAAGGTTTTTCTGATGATAAGAATGGAATAGATATATTCTCAAATTTTAAGTTCTGTGATTTAGGAAATATAGAAGTGGTACCAGGAAATTATTTTCTTACTAGAAAAAGAATAAAAGAAACATTAAAAGAGATAAAGTCTATAAACAAAGAAGCATTTCTTATAATTATTGGGGGTGAGCATCTAATATCCCTTCCTGTAATAGAATTTTTGAAGCCGGATATTGTAATACAGTTCGATGCTCACGCGGATATGAGAAAAGACTATTTAGGAGAAAAATATTCTCACGCTACTTGGGCTTATCATGCATCAAAAATATCCAAAATAATAAGATATGGTGTAAGGTCTTATTCAAAGGAAGAAAAGATTTTGATGGAAAAAAATAAAAAGGAAAAGAAAGTTGAAAAAACTGCATATATCACAATAGACATGGATGTTTTTAGTCCAGAATATGTGGATGTCGCTCTTCCCGTTTTTGATAAACCAGAAAAGGCTCTATCACCAAATACTTTTTTTGATTTAATAGAAGACATTTTCAAAAAGTATAAAATAGTAGGAATGGATATAACAGAGATTAATGGTGATAAAATTTTATCAAAAACGGGATTTTTGGCATGTGAAATAATAAAAAAGGCAGTAGCTTCTTTGAATTTTTTTAGCCCTTCTTTTTAGCCTTCTTTTTCTCACTTTCAATCCATTTTAAAGAACCGAGCATAGGTTGTCTCATTGTTAATCCTATTTTAGTCTTATCTTTTCCTAAAGATACAGAAATTATTCTTGCTCTTACAATATCACCTTCTTGTAATTTCTTTTTAGTCTTTTTTCCTAACAGAATAGAGTTTTTTTGATCAAACACTACTTTATCATTCATTATCTGCGAAATATGTACAAAACCGTCTATAGAGCCTATTCTTATAAAGGCTCCTATGTCAGTATTATCAGTAACAACTCCATAAACTATTTCGTGTGTTTCTGGTTGAAAGACGAGTGCTTCAAATGTTGTAGTGCAATGCACATTTGGATCCTCTGGTAATATTTTACCTTCCTCTATATCTATAACATTAATTATTGAAAGGATTACGCCAATATCAGGCTCTATTTTACCTTCTATTTTATTGCTTAAACTTTGTTTAACAGCCTCTTCTATACCTAAGCTTAATAAACTTGGATGTACACTTACATCATCTTTTATTGTCATTATTTTATACATTTCTAAGCACCATACAATACTTATTTTTCAAGAGTTAAATATTTTTTTTGTCTCAATCTTAAGACACCAATACCTTTTAATTTTAATTTTTTTATAAGATTTATATCGTTTGTAGCTACTACATCATTTTTGCTTGCAATATTAAGTATACCCTTATCAGTACTTTTTTCTTCTGTTTTTATTATCTTTATTTTATAATGTTTTATAAGCTCTAATGCAAGCTTTCCTTTCCTGTTATTCATTTTTTCCAATTCTTTTATAGTGGTATCTAAAATTACCGGCTCCCCAAATTCTGAAAATTTTTTAATTTCTTCCATAAGATTTTTGCAATCTATCAATATGTTTGTATCTACTATTATCATTCTGACCCTTAAATTTATTTATGACAAATTTTTATTTTGTATGAAAGCAACATTCATTTTGACAAGTTTAATATTACTATCTTACATTTTAATATACTTATTAGATTACTTTTCTTTGTTTTCCTTTGAAAATATTGTAAAAAATTTTGGATTTTCATTTAATAATTTTTTTAAGAGGCCTTATGTATTAATTACGTCCATCTTTATTCATGGAAGTATAGACCATCTCATTTCAAATTTAATAGCTCTAATATTTTTTGGTATTGCCGTGGAAGATGAAATCGGAGCTAAAAAAATGTTATTAATATTTTTTTATGGAGCGTTTTTCGGAGACATTTTTTCATTATTTTTCTATTCTCCTGAAACAATATCTATAGGTGCTTCTGCTGGAATTTTTGCTCTCGTAGGATTTGGTATGATTATTAGACCATTGGATATAAGCTTATATCCTCCTTTCTATATAATTCCATTAGGTCTTGTCGGAATACTGTATACGATTTATAATATAATAGGCTTTATTTTTAATATTGGTAACATTTCATATATCGGCCATTTTGCTGGGTTATTTGCTGGCTTATTTGCAGCCTCTCGCCATAGAAAGTGGAAAAAAGGGATTAAAATGCTTTCATTTTTAATATTTTTTACAATATTTTTATGGATATTACTTATGATATTTAAATTTTATTTTTATAAGTGATGAATATGCCATACACATTTCAACCAAAAGAAAGACATGCAAAAGCAAGGTCTTGGTTAAACATATCGCGAAAAGATGCTTTAAAGATTTGTAGAGTTATTAGAAGAAAAAAACTAAAAACAGTGAAAAGATTACTTGAAGATCTTTTAAAAAGAAAGAGAAGTTTAAAAGGTAAATATTATACAAAAGCAGTCTCTGAAATAAAAAAGTTAATAGAAAGCTGTGAAAAAAATGCAGAAAATTTGGGTTTGGATAAAGAAAAACTATTTGTTTATGCATCATCTTGCAAAGGACCAACAATAAGAAGAGCTAGAAGAAAGGTAGAATTTGGCTCTAATTTAAAATCAACAAATGTAGAAATAATTTTGGTAGAAAGAGGGAAGAAAAAGGTGGAAAGCAACAAATCCTAATTTGTTTGATTTGTTTGGCTTTCGAAAACTTCTTTCAACTCTATAAATATTTCACCGAAAATTTCTTGTTGGAAGCAGATTATTTTATTATTCATAACCAAATGAAGAAGAGGTATGAAATTATAAACTATGTTTTTTCTATTCCATTCTCCTACAAGGCTAGAAAAGTTTTTTATTTTTTCATTTTTTATTCTTTCATATATTTTTTCAATTCTACTTTCTATGTCTTCATATTCTCCAATAAGGTTTTCGACATTTCTTCTAAGTCTAAGTTTCTTCAACTTTTTCTTTTCCTCGAATTCTATAACCTTTTGTAATGCATTTATAAGCTCTGTTAAAGTAACCTTTCTTTTAGGGGTTCTTATTATAGGAAGATCCACTAAAGGAACGTTTATATCTATATTAGGTTTTAAAGTTTCTTCTTTCGGCTCATTTATCTTCAAAACTTCACATTTCATTCTTAAAAGAATAGCCGCTATCAATATAAATCTCGCCGGAATTCTAAAATCAAACTTTTTTAAATTTTTTAGATAATCTAAGAATGCATCAACAAGTCTAACAATATCTATATCCGACGGGTTTATACCTTCTTCCTCTATTATATTTGTTATAACCTCCTCCCAATCGCTCGCAACAACTATTGTTTTTATTAGTTTACTTTCATCAACTTCCATTTTTTCTTGAATATTAATCACCTTTTGGCATTTTTATAGAAAATACTTTTGAAACGCCATCTTCCATAGATACTCCAAAAACATGATCAGCTTCTTGTATTGTTAAATCATTGTGTGTTATTACTATAAGTTGAGTTTTTTCAGAATATTTTTTTAAGAATTCTACTGCCTTTTTTGTATTAACTTTATCTAATGCTGCATCGATTTCATCTAATATATAAAATGGACATGCATAGTATTGTTGAATTGCAAAAAGAAATGCTATTGCTGTCATTGATTTTTCACCACCCGACATAGCATCTATATTTATAGGTGCTTTTGTGGTTGTTGAAGCTTCTATAATTAATCCAGAATTTATATCATTTTCATCTTCCAATCTAAGCCTCCCCTCACCTCCCATAAGATCTTTATATATGTTTGCAAAGTTTTCAGAAACTATCTTAAGTGTTTCCATAAATTTTTCCTTCTTTTTACTTTCTATCTCCTGTATAGCTTTTAGTATCGAATCTTTTTCTTCGACAAGCTTTTCCAACCTTTTTTTAAGTTCTTCATATTCTACTCTTATTATTTCGAATTCTTCTGCTGCACGCATGTTCACTAATCCCAAAGAATTTAATTCATTAATGTACTGAGAAAGCAAGGATTTTAGTTTATTGACTTCATAATCATAATAAGATTCTGTTTTAAAGTTTTCTATTTCTTTTTCTATGTTTTCAAACTCAGCTTCTTTCTTTGCAAGGTTTACTGTCAGCTTATTTAATTCGCTTGTTAATTGAAGTTTCTCGTTTAATAGGATATTTAACTCTTTTCTAATTTTGTCAACATCAATTTCGAATCTTGATCTCTCTTCTTCAAGCTTTTTTAGATTTTCTTCTTCTTTCTTTTGTTCTTCCCTTAGGTTTTTTAATTCTTCTTCCAACTTTTCTATTTCTTTTAATAATCTTTCATTTTCTTCCAATATTCTTTTTTCAAACTCTGCTCTCTTATTATATCCTCCAACAATAGCTCCAAAGGGTTCTATCAAATCTCCATCTAATGTAACGGCTTTTATCCCAGGCTCAACCCTTTTTTCAATATTTTCTATTATTACAGTATCTCCTAATACATATTCTATAACATCTCTATATTTCGGATCAAACTTCACTAAATTTATTGCCTTATCTATTATTTCTCCAGAAATCTTTCTTTCTTTTTTATCAATTTTTATTTTATCTAATGGTAAAAAGCGAGCTCTTCCTATTTTATTCTCTTTTAAAAATTTTATACACTCTATTGCAACATTTTCATTTTCAACAACGATATCATTTAAATGATTTCCTATAGCAACTTTAATAGCTACTGAATATTTTTTTGGTATTTCTATTAATTGTTGTAAAGTTCCTACAACTCCATTTATATTAGAAATGTGTCTTAATATGTTTTCATATTTTTCTTTTGATAATAAAGCTTCGTTCAAATCTATTTTATCTTTTTTTCTTATTATCTCCATATTTATTTGATCGATTTTTCTAAGAAGCTCTATATTTCTAGCTTTTTGTATTATTATTTCATTTAACTTTTTTGTTTCCTCGCTACTTTTTTCTAACTCGTTTTGCTTTTCAGAATATTTTTTATCCAATTCTTCCAATCTCTTTTTCAGGTTTTCTATTTTTTCATTAATTTTGTTTATGTCTTTTTGAAGATTTTCTTTCGACTTTAGTGCAATAGAATATCTTATCTTTTTTATTTCTTCATTTAGAAATATGCTTTTTTCTGCATACTCTTTTTCCTTTTTTAGCCTTTCTAACAATTTTTCCTTTTCCATTAGAACTATTTTCATTTCATTTATATGCTTTTCAACTTTTTCCAATTCTAATTCAGATTTTCTTTTCTTTTCATCAAACTCAGCTATTCCTGAAATTTGATCTATAAGTTCTCTTCTTTCTTTAGGAGAGGTTTCGATTACTTTTGTTATATCACCTTGCATTATTATATTATGACCATAAGGAGAGATGTTTAGATTAGAAAGCAAATCTAACATCTTATTTCTTGTAACAACTTTACCGTTTATTCTTATAATACTCAGACCCTTTTCATTTATCTTTCTAGTTATTTTTATTTCATCATCGTAAGGAAGCTTTCTATCTTTATTATCTAAATATATAGATACACTACAATACTTTGCGGGTTTTCTTTTCTTACTACCACGAAATATAAGTTCTGAAAGCCTCTCGGCTCTTATAACTTTTGCTGAAGATATTCCTAAAGCGAACATTATTGCGTCACATATGTTAGATTTTCCACTTCCGTTTGGCCCGCAAATTACTGTAAATCCAGAAGGAAAAGGTATAGCTACTTTATCTGCAAAAGATTTAAATCCATGAATTACTATTCTGTTTATTCTTGTCATAACAAATATAGTTATATTTTGATAATTAAATAACTTTTTCCTTTTTCTGAAAAATTTTATGATTTTTGTATAGAGTTATGAATATTTTCGTCATATTCTGGAACAAACCTTTTTATCATACTACAGAATTTTCTTTCTGGACAAAAACCTAGCTTACATTTAGGTCCGAGAAGCTCATAAGGAATACCAAAGTTTACAAGCTCTGAAATAATTTTGTTCATTGTTGCAACTATTTCGCTATCAGCTGTTATACAACTTCTAACCCCTATAAATCCAAATGGGTCAAAGATATGATAACCATCCATATAAATCTTATATTTTATTTTTAATCCTAGAGGTATTATGTATATAGCTTCTGTTTTAGGTACCCCATTTTCAACCATTTTTTCATACAACTGGATAGCAGAAGAGTAAGCTTCTTCTAATTTATTTTCAATTTCATTTGGTAAGTATGATGGTATAAAAAAGTTTTCTTTCATGTTTTCATTAATTGCTCTATCAATTGCATTATATATATTTTCTACATTTTGTTTCATTGTTCTATGTCTTTTAAGATCTGTGAAGCAGGCCAAAGAAATTTTATCTGTGAAAGAAAATAGAGTTAAATCCTTTATTTTTGTTACAAATCTTTTCCATTCCTCTGCTTTCTCTTTTGTTGTTTTTGAGTTATTAATTTTTTCATAATGTTGTTTAACTAATTCTTCAAAATCTTTTTCAGAATACAATTTTTTAAGGTTATAGTCTTCATCTAAAAGCTCGCCATTAAAAATATTTGGTTTTGAAAAAGAGTTGTTGTAAATTAATTTTTCAGCAGCGTTTGTTGTCAAAGGGGCTTTTTCTAAAGCAAAACTTTTTATCCTTTTTCCAATTTCAATTATTTCTTTTGGATATATATCGATTTTTTCGCAATCTTTTATTATTCCTATAATTGTTTGTAATGGGAAGCTAAAAAATCCAAAAGTTTTTATAGAAAGCGGTAAAAGTTTTCTTGCTGTATCTATTCCATATTTTTCAAAAAGTATTTGATATGTATCTAACAATTTTTTACAAGTATCCTGATATTCTTTCTCAAATCCACATTCGATAATAGATTCTGGAATAGTTATAAAATCTTCTGTAAACTTAATTCTTCTTGTACTACATATTATATAAGAACCAAAAGGAAAGTTTGAAAAATAAAAATCAGAAATTTTACTACCTTCTAACCAAAAATAAAAGTTTATTGAGGTTGTTAAAGATGCATGTCCTCTCTTAGTAGATTCTCTGTGAAAAACCTCTAGAGATTTTTTATCCAAGCTTGACAAAAGATCTGAAAAATTTTCGATTTTTGCAGTTAAAAAGCCGCTTGCCGCAATAACACTATCTGGGCCAAAGTCAAGATATTTAGGAGAATAATCTAACAGTTTAACATCCAAGCATTCTAAAATTTTTTTCATAGTCAAATACCTAAAAATTTTATTTATCTTATTAAATTTTACATTTAAAAATTGCCTATTGTTTTTAATAAGCTTTTTGGTTTTTTACTAAATATATTTGAAAATAATGAAATTGAAAATATGTTTTTGTAAAACTAATTAAAAAAATTTAAAAGTAAGAGACAAAAAAACTTTTATGAAAATTTTCGCAAAAAGTAATATTTCTAAATTTAAAAAGCTTGATAAAAAGATTTTGATTTTAAAAACCTTCTTTGCTATATTATTTGCTTCATTGTTCATAGTTTTAACAAAAGTTAAAGTTACTCCTATTATAGGAACAGAATCAAAATTTTCAGCTTCTGTAATGTTTGGTCCAATAATTTCCAAATTTATTGGAATAGGTTTTGGTTCAGGCTCTATTATAGGAGCTCACATATTCGGAATAATTTTCGGAATATATAAGATAAAATCTTTTTTAAGTTTTTTCACATTTGCTCCAATAATATTTGCAGGAATATATTTTGCAAAAATCTTTAAGAGTGAAAAGAAAATAATTCTTTTTCCTTTAATATCAATAATTGCATTCATTTTACATCCTATTGGAAGAGAGGTTTGGTTTTACTCTCTTTTCTGGATAATACCTATAACAATTTCTTTAGGAGAAAGAATAATTTCAAATTATATAAAAAACAATATAATAAAAACTTATCTTTATTCTATTGGAACAGCCTTTGTTGATCATAGTGTCGGTTCTATATTATTTCTTTATTTCCTTAATATTCCAAAAGAGGCTTGGATAGCAGCAATACCTTTAACTATAGTAGAAAGACTAATAATTGCAGCTGGTATAACATTTAGTTATTTTTCAGTATTAGTTGCGATAAAGGTTTTAAAAGAAATTTCTGTTGGAGTTGGTATTGGTGAAAAGGTTTTAGAAAAAGAGAAACCTATTGTTGAAAAAGGTTAAAGAAATGAGAGAAGAAATAAAGAAGATTAAAGAAATTGTGGAAAATGAAAATAGATGGAGAAGGGAAGAATGTATAAATCTAATAGCTTCTGAAAGCGTTTTATCCCCTTTAGCTGAAAAATTTTACATTTCAGATTTTGAAGGAAGGTATAATGAGCATGATGAAGTAGAACATTATTGTGGAACAAAATATTCTACAGAAATAGAAAATTTTTGCAACAAAATATTTATGGAAAGATTTTCTACAAAATATGTAGATACAAGACTTATATCTGGAGCTATTGCGAATCTTGCTATATATACAGCTTTCACAAATCCTGGGGATTTAATAGCATCTTTAGGAATACAGAACGGTGCTCATGTATCAGCGACAAAATGGGGTATAGCTGGAGTGAGAGGTTTAAAGCATATTGATATGGCTTTTGATTATAAAAGAATGAATATAGATGTTGATGAAACAGTAAAAATATTAAAAGAGAAAAATCCAAAGCTTGTTGTTTTAGGCGGATCAATGATATTATTTCCTCACCCAATAAAAGAATTAAAAGAGAGTTTAGAAGAAGTAATTTTTGTTTATGATGCTGCACATGTCTTTGGTTTGATTTATGCAGGAGAATTTCAAAATCCTTTAAAAGAAGGGGCAGAAGTTTTAACCTCATCAACCCATAAAACATTTCAAGGTCCTCAAGGCGGAATTATAATATGTAATAACTTTATTTCTGAAGATTTTTGGAAAAAGATTCAAAAAGCAATATTTCCAGGATTAATATCAAATCATCATATTCATAGATTACCTTCTCTTGCAATAACAGCAATAGAGATGAATGTATTTGGAAAAGAATATGCGAAACAAACAATAAAAAATGCGAAATGTCTGGCTGAGAGTTTATATAATTTTGGGTTTGATGTTTTATGTCCAGACTTAGGATTTACAGAAACCCATCAAGTTATTATAAATGTGAAAAGATTTGGTGGCGGAGAAAAGGTTGCGAAAAATTTAGAAGAAGCAAACATAATATGCAACAAAATGTCTTTGCCAGAAGATTCTCCTCACGATGCAACAAAAAATCCATCTGGAATAAGAATCGGTGTGCAGGAAATGACAAGATTTGGTATGAAAGAAGAAGAGATGAGAGAAATAGCGAGATTTTTTAAAAAGGTTTTGATTGATAACATATCTACAAAAGAATTAAGAGAAGATGTAATAAATTTTAGAAAAGGTTTTACAAAAATACATTATTGCTTCGAATTAGAAGAGTTTTGTTAAATATTATTCTACTTTTATTTTTATCATTATTTTGTTTGTGGTAGAATTTAATCCAAGATTTTCTATAACAACATTGTGAGTTCCTTTGGAAATTCTTTCAAAAGAAACCAAATCAATTTTTGTATAAGGTATTATCATTCTTATAGTTTTTTCCTCTCTTGAAATTTTTATATTATCGAAATATGTTGTTTTTGGCGAAGAAAGAACGAGAAATATATTGGCTAAATTTTCTATTTTTATTGTCTTGCTTTCATTTAGTTTTTTAATCCCCAAAATATAATCTTGCAATATTTCATCATCGCTTAATGCTGTGTTATATATCCTTATTTCATCAATAACCCCATTAAAATACCCGGGCTTCCCTAACAAGAGATTTGCTGTTGTATTTGAATAATATGTTGGTATTAACTTTTCCCCTATAAATATCCCATTTTTATAACTTCTCCCTTTTCCTAAACTAGTATTAACACTAACTGCTATATAGTTCCAATCATTTTCTGTATATGATATTTGAGGTGAAAACTCTCCACTATATCCATCAGAAGACCCATAATAAAATACTAATGTTTTTGTTGAATTTGAGAGTTGAATACTCCATCCGTTTGATAAATATCCTCCATATTCTAAAATTCTCGGATTTTCGTTTGTTTGAATGTATGGCTTTATCCAAAACGATATTGTAAAACTTCCTAATCCCAAATCAAAGATTGTATTATTACCAAAATCTACATAATCATCATTTCCATCGAATTCCAAAGCATTTGAAAACTTTCCATCTACTCTTTTCGGTAAGGTATTGCCATCTGAATTTTCATGATCATCATCATATAAAGTTCCATTATTATAATTAAAAGAAAAATCGTATGCTATTTCACCAGAATTTTCATCAAAGGTCCAATATCCGATCAAATTGTTAGGATTTTTTGGCAAAATAAATATCTCTCCTATCACATTTTCTTCTCCATAAATTTCTCCACTTAAGTAAAAGTTTTCAAGCGTTCCAATACTTTTATATGCTAATCCATTAACTCCTTTATATCTTCCACTACTTATGCTCCAATTTCCGCTTAAGATATTCCATGTTGAGCTTGCGTTGCTATTTTCTACATAATTATTAAAATATTCTGAGAAATTCAACCCAGTAATAACATCTATATCACCTTTTTTACCTCCTAATTTCAGTTGCTCAGATGGCTTAAACTCAAAATATAAATATTCTTTATTTTCATCAATATAATAAATTCCATCTGTTATTGAGATCGATATAGTTCTTTTTGATCCTTTTGACTCAGATGCAACTTCTTTTATTAATGAATTTAACAATTGCAAATTTTGCGTAGCTTCTGAAATTATTGCAGAGTCTTTAGCTTTTTCTATTGTAGGGGTTAAAGCGTTCATTACAATAATTATTGCTGTAACACTAAAGGCTATAACCATAATCATTGAGACTATTGGACTTAATCCTTTCATTTTAATCAACTTATATTCAACTCTTTCATTTCTTTCGATCTTCTTATTCCTAAGTTAGATGTAAAAATTAAATCGAAAAAATATTTATATGAAGGGTTGTATGTATTAAAGGTTATGTTTTCTTCATTTTCTTCATATTTAACATTTAAATTATAATTGTCGTTTGCATTAACTGAAAAGCTCACATTATAAATTGTATTCTTTTGAGCTATAAAGCTTTCTATTTGTTCAGGAGAAGAATTTAGAACAAGTGTAACATTTATTTCATTATCAAAGAAATTAATTATAGTAACATTTGCTATATAACTTCCAGAATAATTTATGCTGAGATAAAAGGCATTAAAATCAAAACCTTTTGAAGATAGATATTTTTCTAAAAATTGGAAAAAATTGAGAACATTTTCATTTATTTCGTTATAAAAAGAATATATGGGGACTTTTGCAATTTCTTCTTTCAAATTTTCAAAAATTTTATTTTCCAAAGAATTTTCTATGTATCTTTTCTGAATATCTGGAGATACAAAATTTATGTTAGAGAGAAGAATTACTAAACTTGTTATTATTATTGCAGCAGCTATCAAAAACATTTGCCCTTTGCAATTCATTTCACAGTACCCCATATATAAATTCTTATCTCTCTTGGTGAATAACTTCCAACATCACCTGAAATTATATAGGAAATGGAAGCAATATTTTTTTCAAGTTCATCAGATTTAAAATCTTCAGTAATGTTTGTTGTTTCATTAAATAGTACAATCTTGCAATTTATTTTATAACATGAAGATATTGCTTCTTTTATTTTTTCTGTGTTGTTTTCTAAAACCAATTTTCTAAGATTACCCATCTTATCCAAAGTGCTTATTTCATTAAAAATCTGTAATTTATAATTAGCTATAGAATATTCTGAAACAGTTAACTTTTTAGATAAAAGAAAAGATATTATGCTTATCAATAAAATAATAGCGATAGCAGCTTCTATAATCTTTGTAAAACCTTTTTTCGTTTTTTTAGATTTTAATTCATTTGATTTTAAGTCAAACATAAAACAAAAGATATTCAACACCTCATTTATATATTTCTATTCTAAATTTGTAACCTTCCTCTATTAATCCCTTTACAAATTCATATGAAAAATTTTTCATTTGAAACATTTTAGAGAATGAGATTATTTTTATTTCTTCTTTTGGATATATTTTTATGTTTTGGAATGAAATATTTCTAGAGAATATATAATCTTCATCTTTAACTTCTTTCCAAAATCTAATTTCATCCATGGAACCATTAAAATATTCGTTCTCAAAAAAACCTATTTTGCATGAATTAGCGTTTATTCCATCGTTTGTAGAAATAACAACATAATTCCACTCATTTAGATTAATAGTTGTGTTGATAATACCGTTTACATAAATTGTAGGTGAAGAAATATTTGAGGCAACTATATTACTATCTTGTAATAATATTCCTGCAGAAGAATTTAGTTGAAGAATCTTCTGATTGGTATTATTAGTTTTGATCCAGAATTCAATTGTTTTTATGTTTTCTCCAACATCTCCACAATCAACATAATCATTAACTCCATCGAAATATAACGCATTAGAAAATTTTCCTACTATCCAGGTAGGGCAATCTTCATTATAACAATTTACTGTTCCATTTTTTAATATTCCTGTTTTTTCATTTCCAGAATAATCTATAGCAATGCTTTCTGACTCATCAAATTTGTAATAAAGAGATAGGTTAGATAAATAATTTTTTGGTATAACATCTCTATCATTTGAAAAGTATATATATAATTTTTTGTTATAATTTGGTGAAAGATTTACAAACATTGTTATTAAGCTAAAATTCAAATATTGCTCAGAACATAAATTACTATAAGAAATTTTATTTGCAATCTCTGTAAAATTTTCGTCATAGACTCTTATAGTGGAGTTCCAGGCTTCTTTGTTACAAAGACTATCAAAAGTTATATTAATTGAAATGGGCTCGTTTTTTAAATCATATCCAGTAATTTCAATTATAATTGGAATTCTCTTTATAGGTTTTAACAACATAATATTATCCTCAGAATCTTCTTCGTTATAACTTGAAAATATTTTGTTAAATATGGTTATTGCCTTATCTCTAAACTCTGTAGCACTTACCTGTAGAGAAGAGAAATAGTAAGTTATGTAAAGTAAAGCAAACCCTATCATAAAAATAAATATCGCAATACCTATAACAAAGTCTATCTCCATAATTAAGAATTTGTTTTATTTTTATTTATTTTTTATTAAGCTTTTTTGACATAAAAAATTGTAATGTTTCTCTTTCTTCTTCTAAAAGTGATAATTATTGCAAAAGCGAGAATTAATATAATGAGTCCAATAAGTATTATAATTGAATTTCCAGACACAAATTCTGATACAAAAGAGTAAATTTCTTTTATAATGTTTTTCTTTTCTTTTTTTTCTGTTTGGATTGTTGTTTGCAAGCTCGTTTGTTTTAAAGTTGTAGTTTCTGTTTTTTCTTCTTTACATATTCCGCAATCTTTTTCGCATGTTTCACAATTTTCATTTTCTTCACAAATTCCATTTCCACAAACATTTTTTATAATACATTTCGGAATACCTGAATTACAATCTATAATTTCATTTTCTTTGCATGTTGGTGGAGAACAATCTTCTTTACATACACAATAATTCTCTTCATTTTCACATATTTTATTTCCACAAATTAATTTTCCTATATAAAAGTAGCCAACATCTTTAATTGTTTTTGTGTTGTTATTGATATCACTAGAAGTTATATCTATCCAATAAGAGCCATTAGAAGCAATATATATTTCTCCATGCCAATTTGATCCTTTCCTTAAATCTAAGGTATAATTTTTTTCACCTTTTATTAAAAGTTGAGCAAAAATTACATCACTTCCTTCATCTTTTAAAACAGCAGTAAAATTAAAAACTCTTGAAAAAGAGGAATATGTGGGATAGACATAAAGTGAAATTAGTTCTGGAGGATTATTATCTACTCTTATCTTAACACTTCTATTGACAACATTTCCTGCTAAATCTTCTCCGACAAAAAATATTTCATTTTCCCCATCATGTAATATTGTGGTATCAAAAGTTCCTGTACAAGAGAACCTTCTTCCTTGAAGAATAGAAATGCAATCCATTTCAATATTTTTATCCAAAACCTTTAGGAAAAAGCTATTTTCTTTTAAGCCCCACTCATCCATATAATATACTACAGCAGAGTGATCTCCTTTCAAATAAATTTGGGAATAATCTGCTGTTGTTAAAATTGTTGGAGGAGTATTATCTATTATAATAGATTTTTCATCGCTAACAGAATAATTTAAAGAATTTTTAACAATAACCTTAATTATATATGCTCCATCGTTTATGTTTGTTGTATTTAATAAGTAACTACAATAAGAAAAATCATTGTAGCAATTCATTTTATAATCCTTTTCCATAAACTTCAGAATAACATCTTCTATTATATCCTTTCTTCCACTCAACGTAGCATTTATTGTTACAATACCTTTAACATAGTTCGGAGAAATAATTTGTACAAAAGGCCTTTGATTATTTATTTTGATATTTAAGGGGGTTTTTATGGTATTGTTTGCCTTATCAAAAACTGAAAAATAAATTTCATAATTGCCGTCTGAAAATATTGTAGTGTTTAAGATAAATGAACATAGATATGTATCTTCAGAAATATTTTTACATTCCATTCTATATTTGTTATTATTTATTTCCATTTCAGAATAATCTAAACCAGAATATCTATCTTTTATTCTTAATGTTATGTTAACCGATCCTCTTATTTCTTCACCTTCACTTAATGAAATATTATTAATTTCAGGAATTTCATTATCAATAAAAGCAACTCCTAAAAATGTTGTGTTTTTATTTCCTAAAACATCGCTCGCATTTACATAAATTAATATAGATTCATTATTTTGGAATTCGTCAGTTCTTATTTTCATTTTCCATGTAGCATTTAGAGTTATGTTTGCGAGAAATGTTTCATTATCTTTTATATAATATGCTAATACAGAAGAATTGTCTAATCCGGAAAGCAAATCAATTATAGAAAGGTCTATGATTTTATTAGAAGAAATAAAAGAGCCATTAATAAAATTTAAAGCGTTAACAATAGGGGGTTGTCTATCTATTATTACAGCTAAAGGATTTGTTTCATTTCCTAGAAATGTTGTTTCATTTCTATCAGAAACCTCAAAATAATAATATTCTTTTGTACCAGATTCTGCTGCAACTATTTCAATCTCTTTGAAACAATTTGCTGTTGTAGAATTTATTAAAAAACATGACATATTATAAATACTTCTATTTCCTGGCCAAACATCCTGAGCACCAAAATGTAAAAGAGCTGAAAGATTTTCAAAAGAAGAAGAAAAATTCGAAACTATAAGTGAAACATTAACAGAAAAATTGTATGATCTACCTCCTGATATATAGGTTCCATTTGTTGGTAAATAAGAAACAATTTGCAAACATTTTCCTTCTGAAATAAAGATCAAAATTAGGGTCAATACAAATATAATTTTCCAAAAATACCCTCTACTATTTTTGAGATTTTTAATTATAGAAGCATTAACCATATAAAAACATATTAAACAAAGAACAATAAAAATGTTACTATAATTTAAAGTAAAGGTATTTCATTTACATTACGCTCTTCATCGACTCCAAACATTCTATACCATTCATCGTCTTCAATCTTTACTCTAATAAAAACACATAACTTATTTCCACATTGGCCTATTCCAAATATTTCTGACTCTAAAACATTTTTTCCTTGATTATTAAGATAATTTAAAAGCACATCAAGTGCTTCACTTTCTGTTATATTCATTGGTCTTACTTCACAAGCATTTTTTGTTTTATTGCATATCTCATAATCAAAAGGACAACCGCAATCTATACAGCAATTTTCATAAGATTCAAATATTTCACATACATTATTTCCACATATTGGTTTTACACAAGTTTGTTTTTCTTCTGAGCAGTATTCACCTTCATTACATTTGCAATCCGGAGCACAATTGAAACAATTTTCTCCAATTTCACATATTCTGTTTCCGCATAAAGCTTTACTTATTGTTTGATTTGTTTTTGTTTGTGTTGGCTTAGAGAAAATGAAAATTAAAGAAATAACGAGAATTATTATCCCTATGGCCAAAAAAATTTTTTTATTATCTTTCTTTTCAAACCCTTCAAATTCAATTCTTTTGTATTCATCTTCTGGGCTATATTCATTTGGATAATATTGATTTTTCAGTCCAAAGAAAATCTTCATATTATTTAATAGAGTTTTAGAATATAAAACATTTTAGGAGTAAAATTTAGTGTGTCGACTCTTTAGTTAGTTAATATTTGCTGCGATCATATTGGAATTCCAAGAAGACGAACATTACCGTCAGCTGTTACAACAAAATACAATGTATCACGCCAATCTTTTTGAGTATGAGGATAAACATATACAATCTTCGCTGGTTTGCCTTCATGTATAGTGTCATTTCCAACTACAATCTCATAACCAGAAATACCTTTTTCTTTTAGATAGTCTTCAACTAATTTTTTCGCAAGATCATCTGAAACTCCAGAAGACGGAATCTCGCATTTATGAGTTATTTTATTACATATTTCACCGCTTATTCTACATCCACAATCGTTACAACAATTTTCTGAATTTTCACCCGGTTCACATTTGTTGTTTCCACATATAGCTAATACACATTTTCTAGTTTCTGGTGAACAATAGTATCCTTCTTCACATTTACAGTCGAATGGACACTCGTAGCAATTTTCTCCAATATCACATCTTCTATTTCCACATTCAGGCTTTTCAAGTTTTTCTTTCGGTATCAATACAAAAAGAGATGTGATTAGAATAAATAAAACAACCGCACCTATTAAAACATACAAAAACCGCTTGCTTCTTTTAGAGTACTCAAGATCGGAATAATCTGAGTATTGGTTTGTTATTTTTTCACTAACTGTTTCTGTTAGTTCTCGCATATTTTACCACATTTTTTTAATTTTTATGGTAGGATCGCCATAAAGGAGTGTTTGATGTGCTACTTTAAATACACATGCATCTGAATAACTGTTAAAATATTCTATCTTTTTCTCTTTAAATATATCACCTATTCTTTTTCCTACTTGGAATCCCTTAGAGATTCTTGTATATAAATTTCCTGTAAAGATTTCACCGCCAAAACGACACTCATCCACACCCTCAGAAGCTAATCCACTTCTTGATATAACACCACCGAGTTGCATTTCGGTTCCTCCAATATATACAGCTCCTCCTGATTTTAAAAAGACCATAAGAATAGATTCCGATGTTCTTTCAATATTATGAATTCTTCCGCCATAGCATGGCATTACCAACCAAAAAGGATTCTTTGTAATTGAAACGCTATTAGGAGTAAGCCATGGATCTTGGCCATAGCCATTCTCAGGAGAGAATTGTTGCGTCTCTATTCCACTCAATGATCGACAATATGGGGGAAAAGTTCTGCCTTCATTGCCATGAAGAAGACCCATCCAAAAAGATTTTCCTCTTATTGCATCATTATTTCTCTCCTCCGGATGGTAACAATCCTTAATAGACTTGCAAGGTGGGTTTGTTATTATCTCAAATATGTTGTTTGGACATGTTCCATGAACAGCACAGGCATAACATTCTCCAGAAGTCCAGTATAAAAGTCCATACCAAGAAGGGCGTTCAAACATAGATATCTGTATCCGGTCAGATATGTCTATTCCACCTTCTTTGTGTAATTTTATAGCAGAATCTAATGAGTTCAATATAACATCAATATCTCCTTTATTAGGATCTGGTATTCTTCCTACTGGTATGTCAGGTAAACCATTTTTAGGTGTCTCGTAATCACCATACGGATCGTCAGTAAAAAGGTTTTTATCGCAGATGTTATAAATAAATGCAATGTCAGGGCATCCTGAATTGTCAATCACTGGTTGCACAAACCTATCATATCCACCTAAAATTATCAAGTATTTTACTTCCAATTTTTTAATTAATTGATCTAAAACTCCATCAATAT
>CAZSPP010000009.1:0-9883 GCA_964608845.1 uncultured archaeon
CTTCCAACAACAACAACATTCAATGGTTGTTCTGTAAAGTATCCATAGCTTGATTCAAATGTTAAAGATACAATGTTATATGTTTGCGGTACATTGGATATTATTATTGTACATGGTATTCTTATTGTTTCTCCTTTTCTAAGTTGGATTGCTCCTGTTACTGTGGTTCCACTCCCTTGCAAATATCCACATTCTTTGAATGTTCCACCAATAATACTTAAGCTTACTGTAAGTTTTCCTATGGATTCTCCTGTACCGCCAGCACCTCTAATAATAGGCACTCCGCTTCCAACATTCTTGAAAATAACATTCACAGGAATTTCATCTCCTGGACTACTAACAATTAAAGGAAGCCTTGCATCTAAATCTATATGGATCGGTCCTCTACTGTTTGATACATTATAGCTTGTTGGAATAGGTTTATTCTCTCTTATACTATATGTATAAAACTCTCTACTAAAAACATATACTTGAATCGCTCCATTGCTTTTATAATCATAAGTTGTTCTTGCTATTAATTGAATTGGAAACTCTACCCCTTCGGGAAGTTGTGTAAATGGTGAAATTATTCTATTACAAGCCTTCACATCCCCTCTTAATGGAGGAGAAACTGTTAGGTCAGGAGGCTTTAAATCCCAAGGACCACAAGGATTTACATTTGTCCACGTTGCTCCTAAAATCTCTACTATAGTATTTCTTGCTGTAGTACCACCAACATTCTCTATTTCTACACTAACACTTATAGGCTCTTTACTTGAATATCTATCATAATCAGTAGAAAATTCTGTTATCATTATTCCATCTGTGGAAGATACTTTTACTTCTGTTGTTACACAGCCAGAAATTGCAATTACTATAGAAATAGCGAGAATTGCTAAAATTCTTCCATTTCCTTTTTCTAAATTAAAAAAGGATTTTTTCATCCTATCTACCTAACAATTATTTCTGCAAAGCTTTTTAGCTGATATTTGTACTTTATATTAATTATCACATAGGCATTTAAATAACTTTTCTCTATGTTTTTAGCATTAATTTTACATGCTATTCTTTCTCCATATCTTTCTACATACATTTTTTCAGGAATATCACATTCTATTGGAATATTAGGTAATATTTTTATCTCTAAATTTTCAATATCTTTAACAATACCATTTCCAACATTTCTTATTGTCAAATAAAGATATTGATTCGCTTCTCTAACAATAATAGGATTTTCTGATAACTCTAGCAAAACTTCAAGATCATTATTGTTTTCAACAAAAGTTCTTGGCAACCCTTCCAATCTTTTAGTTATTCTTCTTCCCTCATATTCTTCTTGTGTCATCAAAACAATTTCTTTTACCATAGAAAACTCAGAAGAATAAATTACTGAGGCATAAATTGTTTGGAGCATCTCTTTTTCCAATTCTTTCTCATAAATAAGTTTGCATTCTAAGCTTTGCTCAAATCTTGGTTTTAATTCAAATTTCTTTTTGCATTCACCTTTTTTTGTAAATAACCCAACATCAAAAAACTCTGCTTCTATATCATAACTTTTTGTTCCATTGTTTTTCAAATCTAAAAAAACAGTAAATTCCTGATTTTTTAATACTTCTGTAGGAGCATCTATGGAAATTTCTAATCCATAATAGCTTTTGCTTTCTACACAAAGAGAAATTATAATTATACTACAAATCACAATTATTTCCAAAATTTTCATTTTTTTCATTCAAAACACTAATAAAAATGTGTAAAGAAAAATTTATATTATGTTATACAAAGAGCTCTGTGATGTTTATGAAAGATTAGAAAAAACAACAAAAAAGCTTGAAAAAAGGGATATATTAGCAGAGCTATACAAAAAATGTGAAGGTGATACTCTATATCAAATTGTTCTTTTGTCTATGGGTTTGGTTTATCCAACAGGTCAAGAGTTAGGAGTAGCTGAAAATATGATGAAGGAAATAATCTGCAGAAGTTATGGGATAAGTGAAAAAGATCTTGAGGAGATATTTAAAAAAACAGGGGATTTAGGCTTAACAGCAGAGCATTTTGCAGAGAAGAAAAAGCAAACAGCTCTACTCTCAAAAAATCTTTTGGTAGAAAATATTTTTCAAAATTTGAGAAAGGTTGCAGAAACAACAGGAGAGAAATCTCAGGAAAAAAAGATGTCTTATATAATAGAATTGTTAATTCATGCAAAAGGAATAGAGGCAAGATATATAACAAGAACTGTTTTGGGTGAGTTAAGAATAGGGGTTGCTGCTGGTATAGTAAGAGATGCAATTGCAAAGGCTTTTAATAAATCTCCTGAAGAGATTGAAAAGAGTTATAATGTTCTAGGAGATTTTGGAATGGTTGCAAAACTTGCAAAAGAAAATAGATTAGGAGCAGAGATAAAACCAGGAATTCCTGTAAGGGTGATGCTTGCTGAAAGGGCTCAGGACTTAAAAACTGCTTTAGAAGAGTTTGAAAATTGTTGCCTAGAAGCAAAATATGATGGTTTTAGGGTTTGTATTCATAAAGATGGAGATAAGATAATGCTTTTTTCAAGAAGATTGGAAAATGTTACTGCTCAGTTTCCTGAAATTGTTGAATGGAGCAAAAGTAGAATAAAAGCAGAGAGTGCAATAATAGAAGGTGAAGCAATTGCAATAGATTTAAATACAAATTCACCATTACCATTCCAATTCCTTTCAAGAAGGATACAAAGAAAATATAGCATTGATGAAATGATGAAGGAAATACCTGTACAAGTAAATCTTTTTGATATAATATATTTAAATGGAGAAAATCTAATGGAGAAAAAATTAAAGGAAAGATGGGAAACGCTTAAAAATATTATAGAAGAAAACGAAAGATTTAAGCTCGCTGAGCATATTGAAACAAAGGATTTTAATGTTGCTGAAAAATTTTATGAAGAATGTTTATCTAAGGGATATGAAGGAGTAATTGTTAAAAATTTAGATGCTCATTATCAGCCTGGTAAAAGAGTTGGTTATTGGTTAAAAGTAAAGCCTATAATGGAACCATTAGATTTAGTTATTGTTGGAGCAGAATGGGGAGAAGGTAAGAGAGCAAAGTTTTTGGGCTCATTAATACTTGCTGCTTTTGATCCAAAAACAGGAAAATTTCTTCCAACAGGAATGATGGGCTCAGGCTTAACAGACGATCAACTAAAAGAAATAACAGAAAAGCTTAAGCCATTGATAATAAAAGAGGAAGGAAGAATGGTAGAAATAAAGCCAAAGATTGTTGTGGAAGTAGGATATGAAGAGATACAAAAATCTCCAAAATATCCAACAGGATATGCATTAAGATTTCCTAGATTAATAAGGTTTAGAGACAAAGAAAAAACTGCAGAGGAAGCTGATACAATAGAAACAATAGAGAAATTGTTCTATCAACAGAAAAGAATAAAAAAAGAAGAATTTTAAAATAACTTATATTCATTCCTTTTTCCTTCTTCCAAAGCTTTCCATAATCTTTCATAGGGTAATCCATATTCCATACACAATCCCAAAGCCTCTTTTTCAAGATGTAAATATCCATTACTTATATATCTAAGAAGCTCTTCAAATCTTTTCCTTGCACCAATTTCTAAAACCTTGTTTAACTCTTTCATTGGAAAGGAATAATTATCAGCTAATTCTAAAGCAGCCTCCCTATAGTTTAATTTTCCTTTTTCTATTTCTCTTAAGCATCTTCGAAATTCTTGATACGCAAAATCTATCATTTAATCACCTAAATATTTTGAGTGTTAAAAATATTTTAATATTTATTATTTTTAAGTAGTTATTTAATTAAAAAATTAACAAAAATAAGCAAATAAAAAAACTAAAAAATTAGGATGAAATTCTTGGAGAGAATATTTCATATTCCTCTATTATTCTTTGTTTAATTTTTTTAGAACCTTCTTCTATAGCTTTTTCTAACTGATCATTTGGAAATCCATATCTTTCTGCTAGCTCTCTTGCATATTTGCTAAGATATAGCTCACCTTTCTTTATACGCTCAATGTATAATTCATAAGTTTCTATATCTGAGAAATTTTCTTCAGGAGTCCTATGGTATTGTTCAAAACTTTTCATACTAACCATTCACATTGAAAATATTTAACATCCATCTCTGATTATTTAAAAAGTTAACCTCACAATTTCGACAAATCTCTAAATCTTTTTTAAATCTTAATTAAGATATAATTAATATGAAATTTGAATTTTATATCCATGGACTATGGATTTTATCAGCAATATTCTTTTTAATTGCAGGAATGATAGCAGGAAATATTGAATTTACCCTAGGCACAACTCATTTAAGCTATGCCATTTCATTGCTCTTAGCATTTGTTCTATTTTTAATAGCAACAATGCTTTTAATTTCTGCAGCAATAAATGCGATAAAAGAAGAGCGTTAATATGCTTGAATCAATTTTAAATCCAAGAAAGGCAGCAAATAATTTATTAGAAATATTCTTAGTTTCTTCTCTCTTTACTACAGTATCCATTTTAGTATCATATTTAATATTTCCAGATTGTAGTTCTATAGTTTTTTGCTTTTTTGTTACACTACTTTTTGCTCCATTTTTTCAAAGGTTATTTGCACATGAAGAAACAAAAGAAGAGCTTGCAATAAAGCATAGAATACATGAAAATCTTTTTAGAAGACATGAGCAAGTAATAAAGATATACTCCGCATTTTTCTTAGGAATGATAATAACTTTAAGTGTATATGCAGTATTTTTGCCAGATAATATAAAGCATGTTATTTTTAGAAGACAATATGAAGAGATAGAGAGAATTTCTCAATTGGTTAGTGGAAGGTTTTTTGAGTTTGAAAATATAAAAATTGAAGGTTTAGATATTCAAAAACAGTTTACTGCAGAAAGGATTGAAATTGCAAAGATGATATTCAAAAATAATTCAATGGTTTTATTTTTATCTTTTCTTCTTTCATTAATTTTCGGAACTGGTGCATTGTTAATATTTTCTTGGAATGCTTCTGTGATTGCTGCTTATGTTTCAGGTTATGTTTTTGCTTTAACAAGAAGGGGAATGGACATTCTTACGGCTTATGCCCTTGGATTGCCTAGCGCATTGCTCGCAATAACCCTTCATGGAATACCCGAGATATTAGGATATTTCTTCGCAGGATTAGCAGGAGGTATACTTTCTGTTGGCTTGATAAAAGAAAGATTCGGAAGTAAGGAAATGTTAATTGTTGTAGCAGATTCTCTTTTGTTTTTAGGTGTAGGATTTTTTTCAATATTTGTTGGAGCTTTCATAGAAACAAGTGAAATAATTTATGGCTCCATAGCCTTTTTGGCTTATATTTTGTTTTTAATTTTATTGTTTCACAAAGGCGAATTTAAGGTTGATTGATAATTATGATAGACCTAAAAGAAATTTCATTGAAAAGTATTAATAGTGAATTCTACTTACCTTTACCAAAAGGCTATGAGATAGGAAAAACAAAATATATAATAGTAACAGGAAGTGTAATGTCTGGCATAGGAAAAGGAACATTCACATCTTGCTTAGGCACTTTGTTAAAATGCCATGGATTTAATATCACAATGCTTAAATTTGATGGATATTTGAACTATGATGCTGGGACATTAAATCCTTATAGGCATGGTGAGGTGTTTGTATTAGATGATGGTACAGAGTGTGATTTAGATTTAGGTTCTTATGAAAGATTTACTAACCAAAATTATTCTAAGGAAAACTATCTTACTTCTGGAAAGATATTCAAAACAATAATAGAAAAAGAAAGAAGAGGAGAATTTTTAGGAAGAGATGTGCAATTTATTCCTCATGTTACTGGTGAAATAAAAATGTTTTTGAGAAACCTTGCAAATTTAAGTAAAGCAGATATTGTTCTCGTTGAGGTTGGTGGTACAGTAGGAGATTTGGAAAATGCATATTTTCTTGAGGCATTGAGAGAAATGAAATATGAAGAAGGAAATAATATATGCATCATTAATGTTACTTATATCATAGAACCAAGTTTTCTAGGAGAGCAAAAAAGCAAGCCTGCCCAGCTTGGAATTAAAAGGTTGCATGAATTAGGAATTCAGCCCGATATCATTGTTTGCAGATCTGAAAATAAAGTTAAGAATAGCATAAAAGAAAAGATAAGTTTGTTTTCAAATGTTGCCTTGAATAGAGTATTTGAGCTTGTAAATGTTGATAATGTTTATAAATTACCTTTATACTTAAAATCGCAAGGAATTGATAAAACAATATTTGAAATTCTTGATATTAAGCCAAAGGAAAATAAAAGTGATATGACCTTTGAAAAATGGGAATCATTTGTAAAACTCTTTGATAAAATAAACAAAAAGATAAAGATAGCCATAGCAGGAAAATATGTTGATGTGAAAGATTCTTATATAAGCATTATAAAGGCTTTAGAACATACATCAGCATATTGCCAAGCAAAGCCAGAAATAAAATGGATAAATACTGAAGATTTGGAAAATTTGAGTAGAGAAGATATTGAAAATGAGCTGAAAAAAATTTTTTCTGATGTTGATGGATTAATAATTCCAGGAGGATTTGGAAAAAGGGGAATTGAAGGTAAAATAGCCTGCGTAAAATATGCAAGAGAAAATAATATCCCTTTTTTAGGAATTTGTTTGGGTTTTCAAATAGCTTTAATAGAGTTTGCAAGAAATGTTTGTGGACTAAAAAATGCAAATTCTACAGAATTTGATTTATTTACAGAAAATCCTGTTGTTGATTTGCTTGAAGAGCAAAAGAGAATTGAAGGCTTAGGTGGAACAATGAGATTAGGAGGAAAGGATGTTGAAATTGTTGAAGGTACATTAGCTTATAAGCTTTATAAAAAAAGAATTGTGAGAGAAAGGTTTAGGCATAGGTATGAGTGCAATCCAAAATATATAAAAATGTTTGAAGATTTCGGAATTGTTTTTTCCGGCAAGGCTCCAAATAGCAATATAATGCAAATATTAGAAATTCCTAAGAATAAATTTTTTATTGCGACTCAATTTCATCCAGAATTTACTTCAAAACCATTATCACCAAATCCAATATTTAAAGGTTTTGTTGAAGAATGTGTAAAAAGTGAAAAAAATGAGATATGAAAATGTTAAAGGAACAAAGGATTTTAATCCAGAAGAAATGGAAAAAAGACAATATATCATAGATGTTATAAGAAAAACATTTGAAGAATTTGGTTTTGTAGAGATTGATACCCCATGCTTAGAGAAATGGGAAATTTTATCAAAAAAGGGTACTGGTGGAGAAGGAATCTTAGAAGAAACATATAAATTTGAAGACAAATCTAAAGCTTTGATTGGATTAAGATATGATTTAACAGTTCCGTTAGCAAGATTTGTTGCAATGAATAAAAAATTACCATTACCTTTCAAAAGATATCAAATAGGAAAGGTTTGGAGATATGGAGATGTAAGCAAAGGTAGGTTAAGGGAATTTTTGCAGGCAGATATTGATATTGTTGGTGCTGAGAGTATTTTAGCTGATGCTGAGGTTTTGGCTTGTGCCTCTTTTGCATTAAGAAAATTAAAGATAGATTTTCTCATAAGAATAAACAGCAGGAAAGTATTAAATTCAATAATGAAAAAGGTAGGAATAAAAAACGAATTTGTAAATGATGTTTTAAGATCTATAGATAAATTAGATAAGATTAGCGAAGATGAAGTTAAAAAAGAGCTTTTTTCTAAAGGATTTAGCAGAGATGTTATAGAAAATATATTTGAAATGATAAAATCAAATCCTAATGAATTAAAAGTTGATGGAATAGATGAATTAAATAAGTTATCAGAATATCTTAAGCTTTTTGATGTGAAAAATTTTAAAATAGATTTTAGCTTAGCGAGAGGATTGGATTATTATACTGGTCCAATATTTGAAATTGTTTCTAAGAACAAAAATATAGGAAGCATTGCAGGAGGAGGAAGATATGATAATTTAATAGAATTATTTTCTTCAGAAAAGATCCCAGCAACAGGAATAAGCTTAGGAATAGAAAGAATATTTGAAATTTTATCAGATTATCCAAAAAAGAAAAGGATATTTGTTGCATTGTCAAATGAAGATGTTTTTGAGGATGCTATAAAAATTGTTAAAATGCTTAGAGAAAAGTTTTATGTGGATTATGATTTGAAAGGAAGAAAGCTTTCAAAACAAATGGAATATGCCAATGCAAGAAAATTTTCTATTGTTATTATTGTAGGAAAAAGGGACTTGGAAAACAAAGAAGTAACTGTAAGGGATATGGAATCAGGAGAAGAAAAGAAAATAAAAATAGAAAACTTAGAAAGCTTTTTAGAAGGGTATTTGGAATTAGTTTAGAAGTTATATTGGCATTTTATAGTGCTTAAATTCAGCATTTCGTGATTTCATTTATTTGTTCTAAAGGAGTTAAGCCTTGAAAAACAATATTATCAACAATAACAGCAGGATATTTTTCTATTTTGTACTGTTTAATTATTGCATCTATTATAGTAAGATTTAGATCTGCTGCTAAGGGAATAAGCATTATTTTGTTTCCACACCTTTCTTTTAAATCAAGTAATATAGAAGCCTGAGTTTTTTGATCAATAACTTCATCTTTTGTTAAATTATGCTGTTTATAAAAATAAACAACATTATTATATGTAAAATTGCATTTTTCTTTTAATTCAATGCTATTTAACCAGAATTGTGTTTGTAATAGAACATATCTTCTTTTTTCATCATATAATTCAGGAGTAAATCTATTCGTCTTTTCAGCAAACTCTATTTCCAAACCCTCTTTATAAATTTTCTCATTATATGCAAGGTTTTGGTTGAATGCTATTTCACAATAATCCTTTTCTATTTTCTGAAAGTATGTATATAGAAGGCGAGCATCATTCCAAGAAATATCCAATTTTACAATTCTTCTTTTAACATCTTGTAGTCTATATTGATCAAGCCATATCCCTAAAATTAATCCAGAAAAGAATACGAGTATTGTAAGAATAGCAGCTTTTATATAAACATTCATATATTCACCTATTTTGTTAGCCAAGTTTTTGATATGTTTTTTCTTTTTATTTCAAAGAATTTAAAGATTGAATAAATTAAAACCAAAGGGAAAAGCAATATGTAAGCTGTTGGAAATAGTATTAAAGAAATTTTGTCATACTTATCATTTTTGTTAATTTTATAATTTTCATTCTTTGAATAATTCTTTAAGAATTTGTAAGAATCGAAGCTTATTGAAATCAAATATAAAGAGCTTAAGAAAATAATAACTCCAAAAATAGTAAATAAATCTATTGCATACTTTATTTCAAATCTTTGGAATGGATTTGTGCCATATTTCATTGCTTCTAAAACATAAAGCAAAAAGTTTTGAATAGAATTGAATATAAGATATGCAGAAATAATAACGCCAAGAGTTGTTAATGTGTAACCAATAAAAGAATATGGTATAATAAATTTTCTGAGTGTTGTTTTTCTTTTAACATATCTTAAATATTTTCCTAAGGTTTGAAAACCACCAATGTTCCATCTCGTTCTTTGCATCCACCATTTTTTTAAATTTTTTGGATAATCTGTCCAAGCCTTTGCGTCAAAAGCCATTCTTATCTTATAATTATTTGCAAGTATTCGCCAAGCTATTTCTATATCTTCTGTCAAATTCTTTTCATCGAAGCCGCCGAGTTTTAGAATTATGTCTTTTCTGAATACTGAAAGTGGACCAGGAGTTACCATTATGGCATTAATTTTTTCTTGCAGTTTTCTGAAACAGGATATCATTATAAATTCCAAATTTTGAAGTTTCTGAAGCAAGGTTTTAGGATTTTTTACAAGTATGTTTGCAGTCACTGCAGCAACTTTTTTATTCAATTTATTTCCATCATAAAAATGCTCTATACAATTTTTTAAAG
>CAZSPP010000010.1:0-2967 GCA_964608845.1 uncultured archaeon
AATCAAGAACAATACAAAGAATTTTGGTATATAGTTATCTACTTCACCTCTAACATTTCAATGAGAAGCTATTTTTTCAGGCATTTTCAGATAAAAAAATTCTGATGAAAAGTGAAAGTAAAATCATTAAAAAAATATTAAAAAATTATTTCGGTTTTTCTCATATTTATAATTAAGCTTTCCATCTAATGCTTTTTGTAATCATGATAAAAATTTTTTAAGGGGCATTCGAATTAAAAACGATTTCTATTAGAAAGAGATGAGTAAATGTTTATAATCTGGAATATTATTGGATAAACTCTCAAAAATATATTGTTATTTTAAAGTAGTTACTTAGATGTAAATTTAAAAACTTCACTATCATACAAAAATTATGTCATATATAGAAATGAAAGGCGAAGAATTTGTAAGAAAATTGCTAGCTGGCGAAAGGGATTTCACAAAAATAAAACTACCAGCAGGTTATGATTTGGTCAATAATGAATATTTTGATGAGTTACAAAATTATTTGAAAAAACAAGATTTAGAAAAGGAGCCAGTTATACTTAATAATGCCTCATTAAAAGGGTTGCACGCACCATGTTTATATTTGCCATATGTTCAAGGAAAAAGAGCAGACATTTGGGGAGCAAACCTTAGCGAAGCAAACCTTAAGGGGGCAGACCTTCAGGAAGCACGGCTTGGCAAAGCAAACCTCCAGAAGGCAAACCTCAGGAAAGCAAATCTTCGAGGAGCAGCACTTTATTGCGCAAACCTCAGTAAAGCAGACCTTCGTTATGCAAGCCTTCCTCTAGCAGGCCTTGAAAGAGCAAACCTAAGTGAAGCAGACCTTAGTAAAACATATCTTCGAGAAGCAATCCTTAATTGGGCAGACCTTAGTAAAGCAAACCTTCATGACGCATATCTTCCTTTAACATCACTTTATTGCGCAAACCTTACCGAAGCAAACCTTACCGAAGCAAATCTTCAGGGGTCAGACCTTTGTATAGCAAACCTTAGGAAAGCAAACCTTGATGGAGCATACTTTGATAGAGTAAACCTCATGGAAGCAGACCTTAGAGGTGTGTTAAATTTAGATAAAGTAATTGATATAGATAAAGCTATTTTTGAAAACACGATAGTAACTGATAAGGAAAGAGAAATAATTGAAAGAATGTTAGCAAGAAGAAAGTTATTTGATGTTAGGAGTTGAGGTATTTTATTCCATTTTTTGTCAAACTAGATTTCTTAAGATAGGTAAAATCCAATCAAAAGAATAAAATATTTTGTTTGAAATAAAAATTATGTACTCTTTCGAAGAGATTGTAAATAAGATAAAAGAAGCTACAGGAATGCAAGAAGAAGAAATTTTGAACAAAATAAAAGAAAAGAGAAGAGAGCTTTCCAATTTAATAAGTGAAGAAGGGGCAGCATATATCTTAGCAAAAGATTTAGGAATTAGCATAATTGAAAGAAAACATCAAATAGTAAAGATTGGCAATATAGTTCCAGGAATGAGAAATATAGATGTTATAGGAAGAATAACTGATATAAAAGAAATAAAAACATTTGAGACAGAAAAAGAAGGGGAAAGGGTTGTTGGTAAATTACTTTCATTTCACATAGGAGACGAAACAGGTAAGATAAGAGTTGTTTTATGGAATAATGAGATAGAAAAGTTTAAAGGATTTTCTGTTGATGATGTTGTTTTAATCTCTAATGCAAATGTTAAAGATAATTTCGGTCAATTAGAAATAAGAATTCCAAATGGAACAATAGAGCTTGTTAAAGGCGAACTTGCAGAAAAAATTCCTAGAAAAGAAGATATAAAAGAACAGAAAAGAGAATATAAATCTTTAACAATCTCTGAATTAAAAGAAGGAAACAATGCTAGAATAAGAGGTGCAATTGTTCAAATATTTGATTTAAATCCATTCTTTTATACATGCCCGGAATGTGGTGCAAAGGTAGAAAGAAAATGCGAGATTCATAATAAAGGCGAAGCAAATCTTGTTATTTCTGGTATAGTGGATGATGGCACTGGAAATATGAGAATAGTGCTTTTTAGAAATAATGCTGAAAAATTTTTAGGGATTAGCGCAAAAGAAGCAATTGAAAAAAATATTGATGTAATAAAAAAAGCAAATGAAATGCTCGGGATAGATTTTATTTTTAAAGGGTATGCGAAAAGGAATAAGCTTTTTGATAGAATTGAATTTATTGTTAATGAAATTGAAGAACTGGATATAGAAAAAGAAATAGAAGAATTGCAAAAAGAATTATCTCATTTCAGAGTTTAAATATTTTAAACCAAAACTCAAATTAGGTGAGCTTATGAATGAGGAAAATGAATTTGAAGAAGTTGAAGAGGAAAAAGAGGAATTAGGAGAAGCAGAAGAAGAGTTAATGGAATTACCTGGAGTGGGACCAAAAGCAGCTGAAAAGCTTGTTAAAGCTGGTTATAGAAGTTTAATGAGTATTGCAGCAGCTTCTGCTGGAGAAATAGCAGCAGCTTGTGAATTAGGAGAAGCTACAGCACAAAAAATAATAGAAGCAGCAAGAAAAAAGCTTAAGATGGGTTTTGAAACTGCTGATATAATATTAGAAAAAAGGAAGAAGATATATAAACTAACAACAGGAAGTAAGGAATTGGATAAGCTTTTAGGCGGAGGAATAGAAACCCAGGCAATAACAGAAGCATATGGTGCCTTCGGTTCAGGAAAATCACAATTAGCAATGCAGCTTGCTGTTAATGTTCAATTACCTGAAAGCAGAGGAGGATTAAATGGTGGATGCATTTTTATAGATACAGAATCAACATTTAGGCCAGAAAGAATTTTGCAAATTGCAGAGGCTTTAGGTTTGGATGGAAAAAATGTTTTAAAAAATATTTATGTAGGAAAGGCATTTAATTCAGATCATCAAATGCTTCTTGTGGAAAAGGCAAAAGAGATGATTGAAACAAAAAACATAAAGCTGTTGGTTGTA
>CAZSPP010000011.1:0-14213 GCA_964608845.1 uncultured archaeon
GGCTCAAGATACTCCTTTAAAAAATTTTCTAAATAAAAGTGTAAAAGCTCTTCATCAACTTCTTCATTTTCACTAATAACTTCACCTATTCTTAATCCTTCTCTTCCGATTTTACTTTGATACGCTGGCCCTATTCCACGCTTTGTAGTTCCTATTCTTTTGTTTTTTTCAGCATCTAAGATCTTATGATAGGGAAGTATTAAGTTTGCTCTATAATCTATTTTTAATTTTGGTTTTATGTTATTTCTATATAATTCAGCAAGCTCATTATATAAAATTTCAGGATCTATAACAACACCGGCAGCTATAATGTTTTCAACTTTTTTGTGAAGAACTCCTGAAGGAAGATGATGAAAAACATAAGTTTTATCATTAATATTTATTGTATGGCCAGCATTTGGTCCTCCATTATATCTTACAACATATTCATAATAATCTCTATCTAATAAATAATCAACAACCTTTCCTTTTCCTTCATCTCCCCACTGCATTCCAATAACAGCAGTTCTCATTTCATCCCTATTAATAAAACTATTTGATTTTCAAAATTTGATTATTTCATTTCTGTGAAATTAAAATCCTCTTAAGCTCTTGAGCAAAGCATCTTTATCTTCTTCTATTCTTTTTGCTAGACCTTCAAAAATAAATTCAATTCTTTTTAATCTAGCATCAATTTTTTGGAGTTTCTTCTCGAAATCAATTAAAGCACACCATAACTGAGCTATTTTTACTTCGTCTGCGTTTTTGTAAGCTGCTCTGTATTTTGCTGTCTCTTGAATTATTTTGTTGATTAGCTGCTCGTCTTCAATACTTAAATACTTTTTCCAATTTTTTTCTGTCTTTACAAACATTTTATCACCATTTCTTTATTACTATTAGGTTATAAAGATTTAAAAAGTTTTTCTAATTCTTCTTAAAAATAGCAGAGTTTATAAATTTTCATTCAATATACTTTTAAAGTGATTTTAATGAAAGAAGGGGATTTTATAAGGATAGATTATGTTGGAAGGATAAAGGATACTGGGGAGATCTTTGATTTGACAATAGAAGAAGTTGCAAAAAAAGAAGGTGTATACGATGAAAGAAGAGAATATAAACCAGTACCTATAATAGTTGGAGAAGGATTTGTTATAAAGGGTTTAGATAAGGCTTTGCTTTCAATGAATGTTGGTGAAAGAAAGATTATTGAATTAAAGCCAGAAGAAGCATTCGGAGAAAGAAAAGCCGAGTTAATAAAAATTTTTCCATTATCTTTTTTTGAAAAACAAAATGTAAAGCCGGAGCAAGGAATGATTGTAAATATTTCTGGAATATACGGAAGAATACAATCATGCGATTCTGGACGTGTAAGAGTAGATTTTAATAATCCTTTAGCCGGCAAAGATATTATTTACGAAATTGAAATTAAAGAAGTTGTTGAGGATGATCAAAAGAAAATAGAAATGATATTAGAATATTTTGGAGTTAAAGGAGATATAAACATAAAAGAGAATAGCGTTGAAATAGAATGTAAAGAATTGCCAAGATCTATAAAGAAAAGGATTGCGGAATTAATAAAAAAATATATTAAAAAGGAGTCTGTAAAGTTTATAGAGATTTTCTAATTTCTGTTTTAAATAATTTTTGTTCTTCATAGCTTTACTTTTCCTGGATAATCAAACCTTCTTTTGCATCTTGGACATGATTTCGGAGATTCTTTTCTAGGCATCCATATATAATCGCAAAATCTACATCTCATTTTCTGCATGATAATCGCTATTATTATTACTATTATCAAGATTTTTAAAATTTTTTTATTTACTTTTCAAAGTTATCAGAAAATTTTTATACTATTATTATTACTACTATCTTTTTTAAGAGTAAAGAACAAAAAATTAAATATTTAAATCTTACTATTAAGTAACTAATAAGAGAGGTGCATTATATGGCTGTAAAATATTCGAAAATAGAAAAGGAAGATGAAAATTTAAAAAAGGTTTTTGAAGCTAGAAAAGCACAAATTAAGGTAATAGGAGTAGGAGGAGCTGGGAATAATACTGTAACAAGATTAATGCAAACGGGTATTGTTGGTGTAGAAACTATAGCAGTAAATACAGATGCACAAGACTTGCTATATACAGATGCTGACATAAAAATTCTAATAGGAAAAGAAATAACAGGAGGTTTGGGTGCTGGCTCTGATCCAAAAATTGGAGAAGAAGCAGCAAAAGAAAATAGAGAAGAGATAAAGAAAGTTTTGCAAAATACAGATATGGTTTTTGTTACTTGTGGTTTAGGTGGAGGAACAGGAACGGGAGCATCTCCAGTAATTGCTGACATAGCTAAAAAAATGGGTATATTAACAGTAGGAATTGTGACAATGCCTTTTTCAATGGAAGGTAATCATAGAATGTCTAACGCCAAAAATGGATTAGAAAAACTTATGCCGATTGTAGATACTTTAATAGTTATACCGAATGATAAGCTTTTAGAGGTTGTTCCAGATGTTTCTCTTCCAACTGCATTTAGGGTTGCTGATGAAATACTAGTAAACTCTGTAAAAGGAATAACAGAGCTTGTTACAAAGCCTGGGTTAGTAAACCTTGATTTTGCTGATGTGAGAGCAGTGATGTCAAACGGAGGAATGGCAATGATAGGAATGGGAGAATCTGATAGTGAAGAAAGGGCTAAAGAATGCATCGAAAGAGCTTTAAATAATCCTCTTTTAGATGTTGAGATAGATGATGCAAAAGGTGCTTTAATAAATATATTTGGAGGACAAGACATAACAATAAAAGAATGTCAAGAAATAGTACAAGCAGTGTCATCTAAATTAAATTCAAATGCAAAAGTGATATGGGGAGCTCAAATAGATAAAAGTCTGGGAGATACAGTAAGGGTTTTGGTTGTTGTTACAGGAATAAAACCTTCTGAATTTTTCACAGCAGAAAAATCTTTGACAGCGAAGAAAAAGAAAGAGATTGAGAAAATATTAGAAATAGATTTCGTATGAAAATGTTTTTAAATTTTTATTTTTATAGATTTTATGATGGTTTTGCCGATTTTTCTATTACATTATTTAATTTAGTGGTTAAATGGCTATAATAAAAAAGAAAGAATTAAAAAATATGACAAAAGAGGAGCTTAATAAAAAATTAGAGGAGCTAAAATTAGAGTTAATGAAGGAGAGAGCTTCTGCTTATGCTGGAGTTGCTAAAAATCATGGAAAAATAAGAGAGCTTAAAAAAACAATAGCAAGAATATATACATTTCAAAATGAAAAAATAATAAAAGGAAAGTTGAAATGATGGAAGTTTGTCCTAAATGTGGGTTGCCGAAAGATCTTTGTGTATGTGAATCAATAGCTAAAGAACAGCAAAAAATATTAGTAGAACTTCAACAAAAAAGATATAAAAAAGTGATGACGATAATAAAGGGCATAGACCCTAAAAGCATTGACATAAAAAAGCTCCTTAAAGATTTAAAAACACAATTAGCTTGTGGTGGAACCTATAAAAATGGAGAAATAGAGCTTCAAGGAGATCACCGAGATAAAGTAGTAAACATCCTAATAAAGTATGGTTTTCCAAAAGAAGCGATTGAAAAGAAATAATGGTAATATGAAAAAAATAAAGAGAAAACCAGAAGACATATTATTACATGAACTAATAGGTCTTGAATGTAAAGTTGTTTTTTCTCCAAATAAATATCAAATTGGTTTATGTGGAAAAATAATAGATGAAACAAAAAATCTTTTAGTTCTCGAAAATGAAAAAAATGAATTTAAAAAAATTGAAAAAAAAGGTAGGATTTTTAGACTAAAGCTTGATGATAAGATAGTAGAAATTCTCGGAGACGAGATTATAGGAAGACCTGAAAACAGGATAAAGAAAAAATATAAAAAATGGTAAGTGTATTTAAATTTTTTTAAAATAAGATTGATAAAGGTGTTTAAATGGTAAAAGATATAGGGATACCTGTTAAAATTCCAGAAAAAGAATGTAATGACCCGAAATGCCCATTTCATGGAAAATTAAGTGTTAGAGGAAGGATATTCGAAGGTTTTGTAAAATCTGTAAAAGAAAGTACTGCAAAAGTAGAATGGGAATATTTGGTTAGAATACCGAAATATGAAAGATATGAGAGAAGAAGAACTCGAGTTTATGCTCATGTTCCAAAATGCTTAGATATAAAAAATGGTGATAAAGTTAAAATATGTGAATGTAGGCCTCTTTCAAAAATAAAAAAATTTGTTGTTGTTGAAAAGGTCGAAAGAATATGAAAGGAGTATCTGCTAGAGTTACAAGAGGGATAAATGTTGGTGCAATAATAAACTGCATTGACAACACAGGAGCAAAAAAACTTCAAGTAATTGCAGTAAAAGGATATAGAAGTGTACTAAGAAGGATGCCTAAAGCAGGTGTTGGTGATGTGGTGATATGCTCTGTAAAAAAGGGGGATGAAAAAATAAAGAAGCAAGTTGTATATGCGGTTATAGTGAGACAGAAAAAAGAATATAGAAGATTAACTGGCGAAAGAGTAAAATTTGAAGATAATGCAGCAGTAATTATTAATCCAAAAACTTTTGAGCCACAGGGGACAGAAATAAGGTCAGTAATTGCAAAAGAGGCTGTGGAAAGGTTTAGTTCAATAGGAAAAATAGCAAGTATTATTTTATGAATTGATGAAAAATGAGAAAAAAGTTTTCAAAAAAATGGATATCAAGCAAGCAACCTAGAAAACAAAGAAAATATAGATATAATGCTCCTTTGCATATAAGACATAAACTTATTTCTGCACATTTATGTAAAAAATTAAGAGAAGAATTAAAAATTAGATCTATACCTATAAGAAAAGGTGATAGGGTTAGGGTAATGAGAGGAAAGTACAAAAAGGTTGAAGGTACTGTAACAAAGGTTGATCTAAAAAAATTAAAGATATATATAGACTCTGTAAAAAGAAAGAAGGTTTCTGGAAAAGAGGTTCTTGTTCCTATAGATCCTAGTAATGTTGAAATAATTGAGTTAAATAAAGATGATCCTAAAAGATTAAAAAGATTGAAATCAATTAAATCAGAGAAGGTGAAATAAAATGCCTTGGGGAATTTATAAAAAAGGGGAAGAATTTAAGATATATTATTCAGCATGTGATGAAACTTTAAGTAAATCTGAAGAAGGAGAAAAGCTTATAGCAACATGCAAAATATATGAAGATGCAAAGTTTGGAGCTGAACTATTAGGAATATATGAAAGTATTTTAAAAGATAAGAAAAACCTTTAACTAATCTTAAATAATGCTATGAAAATCGAGTGAAATAGTATGGCAATATTAAAAAGACTTGCAGCACCAAAGTTTTGGAAAATTGCAAGAAGAGGAGAAAAGAAAAAGTTTATAATATCTCCTATTCCAGGACCTCATAAGAAGGAGAGATGCATTCCCTTAGGTGTTATAATAAGAGATTATTTGAAATTAGCAGAAACATTAAAAGAGGTAAAAAAGGTTAAAGCAAAAGTTGATGGAAAAGTAAGAAATTATAAATTTCCTGTCGGCCTTTTTGATGTTTTGGAGATTGGAGGAAAGTCTTATAGAATTGTTCCGAGTAAAAATATTTTAGAAATAAAAGAAGTAAAAGACGGAAACCTTAAACCTTTAAGATTAGAAGATAAAACTTATGTAAAAGGAAATAAAGTTCAACTACATTTTCATGACGGAAGAAATATTCTTGTAAAAAAAGATCAAGACATTTATAAAACAGGTGATGTAATACTTTTTGATATAAACCAAAAAAAGATTTTAGATACACTAAAACTTGAGAAAGGAACGCTTGCTATAATAATTGATGGAAAAAATGCTGGAAATATTGGAAAAATAGAAGAAATAATACCTTCTAAAAGTTTGACCACAAAAACTAGAGTAAAAATAAATATTGACGGTAACGTAATAGAAATACCGAAAGAATATTGTTTTGTTATAGGAAGGGATTCTCCAATAATTGAAATTTAAGTGATTAGTATGGAAGAATTGAGCATGAAACAAAAAAACAAAAACCCAATGAAAGAAATAAGGATTGAAAAAGTGGTACTTAATATAGGTTGTGGAAAAGAAAAAAATCCTGAGCATGCAGCAGAGATTTTAAAAAGAATTACTGGAAGAAAACCAGTAATCACAAAAACTCATAAAAGAACAACTTTTGGGGTAGCAAAAAATAGACCGATAGGAGCTATGGTTACTATTAGAAAAAATGCTGAAGATTTATTAAAAAAGCTTTTTGCTGCTATTGATAACAAAATTAAAGCTTCTAATTTTGATGAACATGGAAATTTCGCTTTTGGAATTCCTGAATATATCTTAATTCCTGGTGTAAAGTATGATCCTAATCTACAAATGTTAGGAATGGATGTTTGTGTAACCCTAGAAAGGCCTGGATATAGAGTAAAAAGAAAAAGACTAAGAAAAAGGATTAAAAAATCTCATATGATAACTAAAGAAGAGGCTATAAAATGGGTTAAGGAAAGATTTAATGTTGAAATTATAGAAGGTGAAGAAAAATGAGAAGAAAAGTAATAAAAAGAAAGTTTGGAAAAGGGGCTAGAAAATGTATAAGATGTGGAAGCTTGGATGGAATAATAAGAAGATATGGTTTAAATTATTGCAGAAGATGTTTTAGAGAGGTTGCTGAAAAGCTTGGTTTCAAAAAATATGGTGGATGAAATGAGTAAGGATTTGTTAACAGATGCAATAACAATAATAAGAAATGCTGAATCTGTGGGAAAAAGATCTTGTAAAGTTCCTAAGTCAAAATTAATAGAGAATGTTTTAAGCGTACTAAAAGAGGAAAAATATATAGAAGATTTTAAAGTATTACCTGAAGAAAGAAAAATAGAAGTAAAGTTATCTGGAAAAATAAATGACTGTAAAACAATAAAGCCTAGACTTCCTGTAAAAAAGACAGAATATGAAAAATATGAAGCTAGATACCTACCTGCAGCAGACTTTGGCATATTAGTTGTTACAACATCCCAAGGGGTTATGAGTCATAGAAAAGCTAAAGAAAAAAATATTGGGGGTAGAATTCTTGCATATGTTTATTAGATTTTTTAAGTTAAGCTCTTTAAGTCTTTCATTTCCCATTCATCGAAAAATTCTTTAAGAAATTTTTCCATAAAATTTTGTCTTTTAGAAGCTATTCTTTTTGCAGTTTTTGTATTCATCTTATCTTTTAATAAAAGTAGTTTTTCATAAAAATGATTTATGCTTGTAGATTTTGAGTTTTTATATTCTGAAAAGCTTTTATGCATTTTTGGTTTTATACTTGGGTTATATATTTGTTTTTTAAGCTTTGATCCTGTTGCGAAACATCTTGCTATTCCTATTGCTCCTAATGCATCTAATCTATCTGCATCTTGAACAATCTTTCCTTCTATGGTTTTTGGTTTTGAATTTACATATGCACCTTTAAAAGAAATTCTTTTAATTTCATTGATTATTAAAGATATTTTTTCTTTTTCTATTCCAAATTTTTCTAATATCTTTTTAGGATTTCTTTTTTTAATTTTCCAATCATCTAAGTCGTGAAGAAGTGCAATTAGTTCGAGGAGCTCTTTATCCACTTTAACATTTTCTATTTTTGCTATTAAAAATGCAATTTTTTTAACTCTTTCAACATGAAAAAAGTCGTGTCCAGTAAAATCTTTATTCATGAGTTTTTTCACAATTTTTTCCACTTCTTTTATTTCATAATTTTTTGTTTTCATTACACAAACCTCAATTTTATAAATACCCAAAATTAATTTATTTATATGTATGTAATTCCTTTTGAAAATATAAGAAAGGGGCATGTTTTTCTTGTTGGTGGGAAAACAGCATCTCTCGGAGAGCTTATGTCTATTGGAGTACCGGTTCCAAATGGTTTCGCAGTAACTGCAGAAGCATATAGATATTTTTTGAAAAAGAATGCTTTGGAAAAAAAGATTGAAGGTATATTAAAATCAAAAAACCTTAAAGATGTAAAAGAGCTTTCGTTTGCTGGAAGAAAAATAAGAAGTTTAATAATAAATTCAAAGTTTCCCGAAAATTTAGAAAAGGAGATAATAAAGCAATATGTAAAAATGAAGATGAAATATGTTGCTGTAAGAAGCTCTGCAACTGCTGAAGATCTTCCTAGTGCTTCTTTTGCGGGTCAACAAGAAACTTTCCTTAATGTTACAAAAAAGGATTTGATTAATAAGATTAAGCATTGTTTCGCATCTTTGTTTACAGATAGAGCAATTTCATATAGAGAGGATATGAAGTTTGATCATATGAAAGTTTCACTATCTGTTGCTGTTCAGAAACAAATATTTTCTGATGCAAGTGGAGTTATGTTCACTATACACCCAGATACAGGACATAAAAACTTTATTGTAATAAACTCTTCTTTTGGATTAGGAGATTTTATTGTTCAAGGAAGAGTAACCCCTGATGAATTTCTGGTTTTCAAGAAAAATTGCAAAGTTTTAGAAAAGGTCTTAGGAAAAAAGTTTGTGATGGAAAAATGGTCATTAAAAGGAGGAGTAATAAAAGTTAATGTTCCTAAAAAAATGAGAAATAAATTTTCAATTTCTGATGAAGATGCTGAAAAGCTTGCGAGATATGGAATATTAATAGAAAAACATTATGGAGTTGCAATGGATATAGAATGGGCAAAGGAAAAAGGAAGGCTTTACATATTACAAGCAAGACCAGAGACTGTGCATTCAATAAGAGGAGATGTTTATTATGAATATAGACTTTTAGAAAAAGGAAAAGAATTTCTAAAAGGTATAGCAATAGGAAATAAAATAGTATCAGGAAAAGCAATGGTTATAGAGGATGTAAAAGATATTCATAAGTTTAGAAGAGGTTTTATATTAGTAACTAAACACACAGATCCAGCATGGGAGCCAATAATGAAAATAGCTTCTGGAATTGTTACTGAAGAAGGCGGAAGAACCTCACATTGTGCTATAGTTAGTAGAGAAATAGGAATACCTGCTGTTATAGGAGTAAAAAATGCAACAAAATTGATTAAAAATGGAGAAAAAATAACAATTGACAATTCTTCTGGAGAAGGAAGGATTTGGAAAGGCGAATTGGCTTATAAAGTAATAACTCATAGATTAAATAAAATACCCAAAACAAAAACAAAGGTTTATGTAAATATTGGAATACCTGATGAGGCAATTTCTGTTTCAATGCTTCCTGTTGATGGAGTTGGTTTAGTGAGAGAGGAATTTATAATAAGTTCTTATGTAAAAACACATCCTCTTCTTTTAATAAAAAATAGGAAAGAAAACATATTTCTCGAAAAGCTTTCTAAAGGTGTTGCTAAAATTGCGGCATCATTTTATCCAAGAGAGGTAATTGTAAGATTCTCTGACTTCAAAACAAATGAATACAGAACATTAGAAGGCGGAGAAAAATATGAAGAAATAGAAGAGAATCCAATGATTGGATGGAGAGGTGCTTCTAGATATATTTCAAAAGAATATGAAAAAGCATTTAGAATAGAAATTAGAGCAATAAAAAAGGCTATGAAAGATTTTGGATTAGATAATATAAAAGTAATGATACCTTTTTGCAGAACTATTGAGGAAGCAAAAAAGGTTATGAAAATAATTAAGGAAGAGAGATTGAATACAGAAGTTTATGTGATGGCAGAAATTCCTAGCAACATAATACTTGCAGAAGAGTTTGGAAAGATTTTTAATGGTTTTTCAATTGGTTCAAATGATTTAACTCAACTTATTTTAGGAATTGATAGAGATAATGAAAAGCTTGAAAATATTTTTGATGAAAGAAACGAAGCTGTAAAGATTATGATAAAAGAGCTTATAAAAAAGGCAAAGAGGATGAAAAAGAAGGTTGGTATTTGTGGAGATGCTCCTTCTACTTATAAAGATTATTTGAAATTTTTAGTAGAATGCGGAATAGATTACATATCTGTTATTCCAGATAAAGCAATAGAAACAAAGTTAGCTATTTCAAGGCTTGAAAGGTTCAGATAATTTTATTTGCTTTTTTCCTTTTTTGCTCATATATTTTAACAAACAAATCTAATGTTTTGTTTATTGCATCGTCTATTTCCTTTTTAGTAAATCCTTTTTTTAGAAGATCTTTCTCTATTTCTTTGATTTTGTAATCTTTCTTAAGCTTTTCTTTAAGAACCTTTTCTTTAGAAGAGTCTTTCATTTAAAATTTTTTGTTAAGTATATTTAAATATCATTTAGAAATTCTAAAATTTTACCACTAATTAGTTTTAAAAACTTTTCGAAATATAGAAATATTAAAATGAAAGAGCACAAAACCTTTAAAATACTCGTATTTTCCTTATTTTTATTAGCTTTCATAATAGAAATTGGGTTTTCTGGTTTAGTACCTGAGCCTACACAAAGATGTTATGATTCTGATGGATTAAACTACTATACAAAAGGTTATATCATATTTCAAGGAAAGGTATCTTATTTAGAGGACCTTTGCACTCATAGTGGAGAGGAGGTTATAGAACATTATTGTTTACCTTCTGGAGATGTTACATATACAATTTATAGGTGCCCTTATGGATGCTTTGATGGTGCATGTAGATCTTATCCTACAACTATACCTACAACAGTTCCTACAACAATTCCACAATATTGCACTGTTCATTCAAGAGTTTTTGATTGTTACACAAATCAGCAAATTGGTGGAGCCTTAATAAACCTTGATGGAAGAACTCAATATAGTTATTCTACTGGTTATGTAACCTTTTATAATGTTCCTGTAGGTTGGAAAACTATTTCTGCTAGCAAATTCGGCTATACAACAGATACAAAAAGCTTTTATTGTTCATGTTCTGCTGATGTTTATGTTGATTTAAGAATATGTCTAATAACTACCACAATCCCTACTACCATACCAACAACTTGTCCAACAACCATACCAACAACAATACCAACAACCATCCCTACTACTATCCCAACCACTATACCCACAACCATACCAACAACAGTACCACAATATTGTACCATTGAAGTAATAGTATATGAAGATTCAACACAAAATCCTTTACCAAGAGCAATAGTAACTTTGGATGGAACTAATGCAAGAATTACAGGAAGTGATGGAAGGGTTTATTATTATAATGTTCCTGTAGGATGGCATCAGGTTGCTGCAAGCAAGGATGGGTACACAAATAAGGATGGATACCCAATGGATAGTCAAAGGGTTTATTGTTCTTGTAATGAACATAAGGTTGTAATACTAAGATTGTATCCGATAATAACCACAACTTCTACCACAACAACAATTCCACAATATTGCACTGTTCATTCAAGAGTTTTTGATTGTTACACAAATCAGCAAATTAGTGGAGCCTTAATAAACCTTGATGGAAGAACTCAATATAGCTCTTCTACAGGATATGTTACGTTCTCCAATGTTCCTGTAGGCTGGAAAACAATATCTGCAAGCAAACCTAATTATACAACAGATACAAAAAGCTTCTATTGCTCATGTTCTTCAGATGTTTATATTGACTTGAAAATATGTCCAATAACCACAACCACAACAACAATTCCACAAACATGCAATATAAAAGTTGTTGTCCAAGAAGATTGTACAACAAATCCTTTAGCAGGAGTACTCGTTACTCTTGACTCTTCTAATCCACAAATTACTCCATCTAACGGAACTGTATTCTACTATGATGTACCTATAGGAAGTCATAATATTACAGCTTCAAAAGAAGGATATAAAACAGAAAGTAGAATTGTTGATTGTGTATGCGGACAAACTCATACAGTAATTATAAAATTATATCCCCTGATTACAACTACCACGACCACAATACCAACAGGAAAATGTGCTGGGTATTGTGGTTGGATATCTCCTTATGGATGCTGGTGTGATGCAAAATGTGCTGAAAAGGGAGATTGTTGTGATGATATATGTCAAGGATGTCCTGGATTACCTCAATGCGGAGGAAATGAATCTTATTGTATTTTTAATATAAAATTGCTTGAAGGTAATACGCAAAATCCTGTTGCCTATGCATTTGTAAATATAGATGGGGCAAGAGCAACAATTAGCTCATCTGATGGAAAAGTAACATATTATGGTGTAACAAAAGGGAGACATAGCATTACAGCAAGCAAATCTGGATATCTACCAGCAACTGTTTTTGAAGAATGTATTGAAGGGGAAGAAAGAAACATAACCATAAGAATGTACTCTTATATAACCACAAGCTCTACAACATCTACAACAACCATACCACAATGTCAAACATGTTTAAGCTCTAGAATATGCAACATAGAGGTTTTTGTTTACGATAATTTGACATCTAATCCTATTGAAGGTGCTCGTGTTTATATTGATAATTCAAACTATAAATTCACATCAATCTCAGGAAGGGTAATATTTTATGATGTTCCTGAAGGTTGGCATGAAATTTATGTAACAAAAGAAGGTTATAGATCTGAAAGCAAAGATGTTTATTGTTCTGCTTCTCAAACAAGAATTATTACGATAAGGCTTTTGCCTATTACTTCAACAACCACAACAATTCCTATCGGATATTGTAACATAGAAGTTAATGTTTTAGATTACCGAACCAACAACCCTCTTTCTAATGTTCAAATTATAGTAGATAATTTATCCACGACAATAGATGGAAAGGTTATATTATATAACCTTCCTGAGGGATGGAAGACAATTACAGCAAAAAGATATGGTTACTATTCAGAATCAAAATCTATAAAATGCATTAAATCACAAACGCATTATATAACTATGAAGCTTTATCCAATTCAAATACCTCCTCAGCAAACAAACCAAAATGTAACCCAAAACCAAGAAAAACAAAAATGTATTGTTATAGCTACTGTATTAGAAGATTATACTAACAAAACATTAGAAAATGTGAATGTATCTCTTAATAATATAACTCTAACTACTGATATAAAAGGAATTGCAATATTTGAAGATGTTTCACAAGGAGAACACATAATAAAGGCTTATAAACCAGGATTTTATCCTGATGCAAGAGGTGTATATTGCAAACAAAATGAAACGATAAACATAAACATGAGACTATATCCAATCGGACCAGAAACAGGAATGTTTGGAACAATTGGACTAATTCTATCTCCAGATATCCTGCTTTATGTGCTTGCATTTATTTTATTTGTTATTATATTCGTCTTACTAATTTCAAGAGGCATTTCAAGAGGTTCTGAATTAGAGGAGCTGCCATCTTATTAATATTTAGGATTCGGATGTTAAACCTATTTACTCAATACTCCATTTTAGATTTATTCGTTCTCAAAGATAATAAGATGTTTGGCTTTTTAGTGGATGATGAAGTTTTTTTATCTTAAAAACAGTTGAAATTTACGTCTTCTGATTTTTGGTAATAAAATTTAGTTTAAAATCTGTTTAAAGTAGTTGATATGGTGAGAAAAAATAATAAAGGAGGAAATAAATAAGGAAAGGTCTTAAAAAGGCTCAAAGATTTTATTAAACTGCTTGCTTATTATCAAATCTCCAATAAAAACTAGAAATTCTATAAAGAATATTAAAAAATAAAAGAAAATCGCAACTTTTGGGTTTATTTCTTGCTTGCCAGTTGATAGATTGCTTTTAGTGAAACTATTAGTGCTGCTGGCGCTACAAATATTGAAATGTATCCCATTATATTGCTTAACACTCTTCCTATCTCGCCTAATACAACAAAGCTAACAGAACCTGTTAGAATAAGTGCAATCGCAGCAATTAAGAAGTTTGTCGTTTCTTTTTCAGTAATGTTCAAGAAACCAACAACAAGCCCTAGAATCACTAGTACTATTGCTAATGTTTCACTTCCTGGACTCGCTACTCCTCCTAAAATCGCTATAATCACTCCTATCAGAAAAAGCCACTCACCTATCTTTTCCATATTCATTGCATACGCCATATTTTTATTATAGTTTCAAAGCTATTTAAAACCTTATTTCTAGATATTTTTCATTGATTTTTCGTTAGTTAATATAGAGTTTTAGAATTTTTTAACTCAAGTTATAGATTTTATTGTTCTGTTTTGTTTTTTAATATTCTTAAAAGATATTTTATAGGATATATTTTAGTTAAAATATTTTAAAGTCAAGAAATTATCCAAAGGAGTAAAAGGCTTTAAAGTATTTTTCAGCAAATTGGATTATAAGGCCGTTTTTTAATTTGACGTTGTTTTTAATTTGACT
>CAZSPP010000012.1:0-11225 GCA_964608845.1 uncultured archaeon
CCCCCGCCTCCACCCCGCCGCCAGCCCTCCCACCCCAACCCCCCCACACGACCCCTCGCACCCAACCCTCTAACTACACCGGAAACAACCACCCCCGCTCCAACACTCGGCATGACGATGGGGAAACATTTACTGATCCTGTGTTTGGCACATTTAAGTTTAGTTTAAATGGCCTAACACCAGGATTGAAAAGCACAACAAGAGATTTGGTAAAGGTTGAAAAGAGCGGAAGAGATAAAGTAAGGCTCACATTTACAAACAAGGAAGGAACAACATATTCATTTAATATGTTCTACTATGATGGAGATTCATGGGAGAGGTCATATGATGGAAGTCGTAAGGTAATAGCAGATGAAAGCGAGGAAGGAAAGGTAGGAGACTATGTAATATTATCAAACCCAACCACAAAAGCAACATATGTATATAGAATATCCGCATGTTCTACAACAAGCAAATATGTAACATTCACAGATATAAGTACAGGAACTTCAATAAAAGTTTACTATGACGCAGATGAATATATAAGAATAGGAGAAAACCAGTTTAAAATCAATTTAACAGATGAGAGTTCAGGTGAGCCAACAGACAGTTGTGAAAAGATAAAAGTAGACCTTAATGGAGATGGAGATGACACTTTTGATGATGCAGTAAACATATCCACAAAAACAGGAGCAATAATAAATGTTACAATAACGCCTAATAATGAAAATCAAACTATCACTATAACAGAATCTCCAATATATAGTATTTCAGAGAATGAACCACAAGGAGGCGATATATCAATAATAGCATCTTATTCTAGCAATGATATAAGCTTTAGTTTAGATGGAGTAACAACACATCAATTCGGCTCTGAAAACAGATATGGAGGAGTAACAGACTATGGTACATATGTTGAAGAAGATAGAGAAGCAGATTCAGTAAAGATATACTACCCAGGTAATAGGCCAGCATATGCACTTGTTGGTCTTGGACCAAATCCAGTATGGTCCACAACAGAAGCTGCACCAGGAACACCAGAAATAACTTATAAAAAATCTGTACCTGTAACAGTTCCATTAGCAGTATTAGATTCTGAAGTCACAAGTGCCCACAGAGCAGAGAAGCATTTGATACTAGTAGGAGGACCTTGTGTTAATAGTTTAGTAGCAGAACTTGCAGCAGGAGGAAAACTTATGTATGAAGGTTCTCCATTAACATGTGAGGCATGGGATGCTAGAACTTATGCTGGAGATGTTTTCGGCTTATTAAGCTTAATAAACGATGCATTTGCTACAGGTAAAGTAGCATTGGTTGTTGCAGGTTCAAGAGCCGAACAAACAAGATGGGCAACATCAATATTACAAAACTTTGATCAATATAACTTAGCAGGCACCGCGGTTAAGATAACAAGCCCAAACACAATAGAAACAATATAAAAATAATATAAATTTGGGCTAATTTTCAATTTTTTTATTTTTCTTTTTTCATTATAATTCTGATTTTTAATTAGAAAGTTTTCATATTGGAAATTATGGTAATATTCTGCAAACTTCATAATATGTTATGTCAGATTCTCCATCAACAATAGCCCAAAGCATTCTTGCTCTTATATTATGTGCAAGTCTTACAGCTCTAGATAATTCTTGAAAAGAGCATTTATAATCTTCAGGAACACAAAAGACAACCCATTTTGTATGCTCTCTTTGCGTTTTTGGACCTTTCTTTAATTCTACCCCTCTTTCATAACATCTAAAGTCACAGCCAAACTTAAATCCAGTTTTTACAAGCAATCCTCTCTCTCTTAAATCTTCATATACCCTATATCTATAAGGAAATCTTTCATCCTTTTCGCAAGCAATCTTATAAAAATTTTCAAAGTCTAAAGGTTTTTTCCCCTTTTCTTTAAGATAAACCTTTATTCTCCCTTTCTTTATAAGATAAAGGGCTTCAACCAAAGAAAGCTCTAATCTGTTATCCAAAATCTTTCCATAATATCCTGGTAAGTAAACATTTTCAAAATCTTTAAAGCAAAATACCTTTCCATCCGAAAGATAGCAAGCTATTGGCTTCTTTTTTTTACTTTCTTTCATTTTTACTTTCTCAGAACTTAAAGCATTCATAATGGGACGGGTGGGATTTGAACCCACGACACCACGGTCTTCAGCCGTGTGCTCTCCCAGGCTGAGCTACCGTCCCTTTTCAATATTTGCAATTTTAGATTTTGTTTTTTAAAAATTTATTTTTCCACTTCAAAATATTTTTCTTATCTCTATAATTTCTTTATAAAGATCTTTCAAAATTTCACTATAATTAGCCTTTCCCTCTTCTATTAAATCCATTAAAGATTCTAATCTTCTTGTTGTTTCTTCAGAGATATAATCCTTAAAATTCTTGCTCAAATAATTATAAACCTTGAAACCCAATTTCGTGTTGATCAATCTATTATTTTTTTCTATAGCATATCTTCTTTCTAAAATTGTAGAAACGATCCTTGCATACGTGCTTGGTCTTCCAATTCCTTTTTCTCTCATTAACGCAATTATCTCTCCTTGAGTAAAAGGTATTGCAGCAGGAACTAATAAAATCTTTTTAAAAACTACTTCATACTCACCTTCTTCAATTTTATTAAAGGTTTTTATTGGCAATATTACATTGAAACCTTCTGAAATTATGTCAACCACAATCTCCATATTTACTTCATTTCCATTCAAAACAACCTTAAACTTTTGATAAAGGGCTTTTATATTCTTCATTTGACTTGCAATAAATCTCTTAAATATCAAATCATATAGCTGAAAATGCTCTTGACTTAACCTTTTTGAGAATCGTAGAATTCCCAAGGAAACCAATTTTTTCAATCTTTCAAGATCTATTGGTTTTGTAGGCCTTATGCATTCGTGAGCCCCTTTTGCAAAATATCTTCTCGGTATAAATAGTGATGGATATTTTTCTTTTATGTATTCTTTTGCAATGTTTATACCAAATGTTGAAACCGTGGTTGAATCAGTTCTATGATATGTACATAAACCCACTTCAAACAAATCTTGAGCTAGCATCATCGTTTTTGATGCAGAGAATTTAAGTTTCGAGGAAGCATCCTTAATTAATGTATCTGTTGTGTATGGCGGTAAAGGAGCTATTTCACGCTCTTCATTTTTTAGTTCTACTACCCTTCCTTTTAATTTTTCTTTAAATGAATGAGATAGATTAGGATTTTCAATATAAACCCTCAAACCATTTGAAAGCTTAGCAATCAATATCCTTTTCTTTTTTCTAGATTCTCTCACTCTATCTATTATCCACCCAAGAACAGGTGTTTGTACTCTACCTGCAGAAAGTCTATAATCTTTAAAATGATACCAAAGCTTTCGACTTAGCTCAAAACCTATCCATCTGTCTTCTATTCTTCTAACAAGTTGGGCTTCTACCATCTTTAAATTAATTTTTCTCCTTTCTTTAATCGCTTGGATAAATGCCTTTTTTGTTATTTCATGAAATTCCAATCTCTCTATCTTCTTATTTATTGGATAAAGTGAGCAATAGAGATCATAACCTATTTTCTCACCTTCTGTATCAGGATCTGTAGCAATGAAGATGCAGTTAACTTCTAATGCAATTCTTCTAATTGCTTTGATGAAATCTTCTTTTGAATAATATTCTCTACTTTTGCACTTAGGACAGAAATCTAGGCCAGTGAACTGCTCTCCACATTTTTTACATTTTTTTATAAAATCGTAGATAGGTATGAATTTCCCATTTTCAACTTTAATACCATGAAAACCTTCATCTAACACAAGATCATATAAGTGTCCCATACTCGCTACAATATTTAGAAGATACTCCCCTATACTAACTTCAAAGATTGTTATATTTTCAATCTTTCTTTTATAAGGCTTTCCAAAAAATTTTGATATTGTTCTTGCTTTTGTAGGCGATTCAACAATAAGCAAAGCGGTTTTAATAAAATCTTTAATTCTTTTTGAAACTTTCCCTTCATTTATTTCTTTAATTATTTTTCTGTCTTTGTCTATACATTCAAACCATCTTTTAGCAGATTTTAAGCTAAATTTTATCGGTGAAAAATCGGAAAGCATAAATTCCAATTGCTTTTTAAGAGAATAGAAAGCCTTTTCATCATCTACTATTAAAAAACTTGCACCTCTTGTTATGCCACCAGCAAATAATCTAGAAGCCCTTCCAGAGGCTTGAACATAAGCTATAGGATCAGCAACAATTAAAAAGAATTCTTTGTTCCTTTCTCTTAAAGATATCTCCTTACTTTTAGATATACTTTCCATAACGCTTGGGGTTATAGCTTCTTTAAGAAAGTTTCTAGTTTCAATTACTATGTTTTTTACATATTCTTCAAAACCTTCTAATTTTGTTTTATTTTCTATTGCGTTTTTGATTCTTTCTTCAACCTCTTTCTTAATAGGCACTACCTTTCTAAGAATAGATATTAAATTGCTAGCCTTTTCCTGTAGCTCTGGCTCTAAAAATTCTCTGAGGTTTTTAATAAGCATAAGAAGTTTCGTAGGATTGTATTCATCCCAACTAAGTCTTATCTCAATCCTCGGGACACCTGCAAATATTACATATCTTATCCTTTCAGGAAGATCAATCCCTCTTGCTAGTGGACTTCTGAAGCTAGCAATTCCTATAAGGGCATCATATTCACCATTATAAAATTTTTTAATAACATCCTCTTCAGGTCTCATATAAGCATAGGCTTTAATTCCATTATTATTCAAAAAACTACTAATTTTAATTACTCCTTCCTTTCCAATAACAGAAGGAACAAAAATAAGGCACCCACTACCAAAATTTTTTATTATAGAAAGTATTTCTTCTTCTATTTTTTCTGCTGTTAAATAATAATCTCTAACATTTCTGAGAAATTCTGGTTTATATCCTAGTTGGAAATTTAATATTTCTTCAAAGAGCTTTATTCTTTTAGTTCTTCTTGCTTTTAGTGTTGCACCAGAAACCACAAGCAATCCAATACTATTTTTATTTTTATATTCTTCAATTCTTTTTCTAAGATTTTCTATTTCTGTTAAAATTTTAGCATTATTCATGTCCATTCTTTTTAAGCGATTGGCCTCTCTTTTTAGCTCTATTATTTTAAATGCAGAAGAGATTATTTCATCACTAAATCCTAAAAGTTTTATTATTTTATCTATGTTTTTCGGTGATTTAAGAAAAGAATCGATATCATCCACAAAAACAAAATCAAATTTTATCTTTTCAATAATGCTGAAACGATTAATCAAAAATTTTTCTGTGGTAATCAAGATATCAAAATCATTTTTTACAATCTTTTCTAATGCTTCTTTTCTTTCCGAATTACTCATAGCAGAATGATAAAAAACTATCTTTATTTTGATACCCAAATTTCCAGAAAATTTTCTTATTCTTTCTTCTACTTGTTGAACAAGAAGAGCTGTTGGTACGATAATGTAACTTTTTTTACCTTTAGTTGATAAATATAAAGACGAAAAAGCTCCCAGGACAGTTTTTCCTACTCCGGTTGGTGCAACAATTGAAAAATTATGATTCAAGAGAATTCTTTTAGCCCACGTTTCTTGAAGAGACCACATTCTTTGGCCGACAGCCTTTTTGAATAAAAGAGAAAATTCTTTTAGCTTTTTTCTAAATGAAAAGAATTCTTCTGCAAGATATAGCTTATTCTTATCTTTTAAAGTTTTGATAATTTTTTTCCAATTTTTTATTTTTTCTACATTTTCAATACATCTTTCACAAATCCCTATACCTAAAAGCCTCTCGTCTGATATAGGACCATTACAATTTATACATAATCCATAATAAATTCCATGCATCTTTTCACCCCAAGGAAAAGATAAAAAGCGCCCTTGGCAGGAATTCCAAAAAATTCGAACCTGCGACCTTCTGGTTAACAGCCAGACGCTCTACCCCTGAGCTACAAGGGCTTTATTATCTATTTTGTCCAATTTCTAAGCTTCAATATTTTATCATTATCAACATCAATCTTTTTAATTTTATTTCTTCCAGTTTATGATTTCTGTTAAAATCTTTTCTATTCCCTCTTTTGTTTTTATATCTTCACTAAAAAATTCTATTATTTCGCAAAGCCTTTCCAAAAATTCATAATCAAGGTATTCAACCCTTTTTTCAACAATATTTTTAATAAATTCTGCATTCCAATCATCTATTCCATGAAATGTTAACCAACATAGATTTGCTTCTATCCAGCCAATAAAATCTTTTGCTTCAATCTTCATTGCTTCATAACATTTCTTATAAAAAACTAGGTCAGTATAATTTTTTGCAAGCTCTCTATCAACAATAAAATCTTCGATAATTCTTATTATTTTTCTTTCATCTTCATTTTTAATATAAAAATTCTCATAATTTAACCCATTTATTTTTAGTATTAATTTGTATAATCCATGAAGGATTGTTATCTTTATGCCTTTCTCATCCATAGATCTTATAAAGTCATTATCCCTATCGAAATAAATCTTTGCATGTTTGCCCTCTAAGACAACTTTGTCTTCTTCGCATAATATTACTTCTAGAGTTTCCAATCTCCAAGGAAAATAAAACGAAGAAAATACCTCATCAAACAAAATCATAAAATACTTAGATTTTTTATCTGGTTCATAATCTTTTATCAATTTCATAGACACTACCTAAAATTCTATCAATTACTTAAATATAAATAAAAAGATAATTATATTGTTATGCCAGATAAAAGAACAGAGCTTATACTTCAAGAAATAGTAAGAAGAATAAATAGAACAGATGACAGGCTTAGATTGTTGGAACAGAGGGTAAAAACCTTAGACTCTAATATCTCCGGAATAGAGGAAACAACAATTAAGCAAAACAAAGAAATAAAGGATAAGCTTATAACATTAGAAACAAACCTAAAAATAATTTCAGACAGAATAGAAAAGCTTGAAAATTTAACTGAAAAGATAACAAATAGTATGAAAGATTTTGCGAAAAAGAATGATTTAAAAGAGATAGAAGAGATGTTTTCATTGCTCAATCCAATAAAAAATGAATTTGTAACAAGGAAGGAGCTTATTGAAATGCTTCAAAAATAAAAATTAATATATAGGAGAAAATAAATATTTATTAAGGATGATAAAATGGGACTATTTAAAAAGAAACCAAAAATATTAGGTCCAGTACCATTATCAGAAATTCAAAATTTAAGAAATGCTGGACTTTCTGATAAAGACATAATAAAAAGATTAAAAGAAAAAGGATATGATTATAAAGAGATCGAAAGGGCAATGCTTCAAAGCTTGAAAACTCAGGTTTCTCAATCATCTAAACCAATAGAAGAAGAAAAAACCCCAGAACCATTTTCTAATATATCTGTACAAGAAGAGCTTCCAACATTCGATGATTTTTTAAAACCCTCTTTTCCTACCTCTCCTGTGAAGGAATTTAGAGAAGAGGATCTTTTAAATTTCGGAGAACAGCCTATACAAGAAGAAACAGTATCCCCAGAGGTTACAATTGAAGAGATTGTTGAGGGAATAATGGAAGAAAAATGGCAACCAATGCATAAGGAATTGGAAGCAATAATAAATGAACAAGAAAAAATAAAAAAAGAGATTGCAGAATTAAAAGCTTTAGTATCAAAAATTCCTGGAGAAGAAACAAAAAGCAATATTTTTATTAAGGTTCAAGAAATTGAGGAAAAACTCAATGAAATAGAACCAAAGGTAAATGGTTTGGAAAAGGCATTTAAGCAGTTTTTACCAAGCTTAACAGAAAATATAAGAATGCTTTCAAATCTTGTAGAAAAATTAAAGGAAAAAGGCAAAGAGCAAGAAGAGAGATATAGTTTTAAACCTGTTTAAGTTTAATAGACCTAAAAATTTTTTCAAAAACCTTTCTTAATTTTTCAGGATCATGATGCCCTTTTATTTTATTCGATGCCACATTGCACTTAATTATTTTACAATCGCATTTATCAATAATTATTTTATTTTTTAATTTTACCTTTGAAGAATCTGCTATTAAAAGATCTATTTTAGTTTTTCCATACTTTTCAATTATTTTTATTAATTCAGAGGCTTTTTTATAACTGCATTCACTTCTTGCAACAAGATTGCAAATATATATCTTTTTTGCCTTTGATTTTGAAATATTTTCTGAAATTCCATTAACAAGTAATATTTGAATTAGTGAGGTAAAAATATCTCCAGGAGAAAATATTATAACATCAGCTTTTTTTATTTCATTTTTTGCTTCTTCCAATGCTTTTGCTTTTGGCTCAAGCCAAACATCTTTTATTTTATATGGTTTACATTTCTTGTTTGCCAAATCTATAATTCCTTCACCTTTAATGATTTTTCCATTTTCAAGCTTTGCGCAAAGATTTGAATTATCCAAAGAAGGAGGCAATACCTTACCTTTTGCATTAAATATTTCACAAACCTTTTTTATTGCCTTCAATTCATTTCCAAAAACATTTTTTAAACTCAATAAAAGAATGTTTCCGAATGCGTGATCTTTAAAATCTCCTTTTTCGAATCTATATTCTAAAATTTTTTCTATATCATTTTCACATAAAGCGCCAATGCTTCTTCTTATATCTCCTAAACCAATTCCTCCATATTGCTTTCTTATTCTTCCTGTGGAGCCACCAGAATCAAAGCATGCTGTTATTGCTGTAATTTGAATGTTTTTTATTTTTTTCAAAGCTTTCAAAACATTTTTGCTTCCGTTTCCACCTCCTATAACTACAATATTCATTTTAATCATCTAAAGCTATGCTTTTCTATTTTCTTTTTAGGGCTAAAAACAGAATGATATTCACATTCAAAACAAACCCATTCTTTCAATATTCTTTTTAATTCACTTCCACAATTAGGGCATTTCTCTGTTTTTTTCTTTATTGATTTTCTTTTCTTTGCTCTTCTTTTTACTTTTTTCATTTCGGTCACTTTTTATTCATTTATTATTTTTCATTTTTAATCATTTCCAAGGTATTTTTAATCCTTCTTCTAAAATATAAGGCTCTAAGAATCTCTTTATCTTTTCAAGGTTTTCTTTATTTTTTGCTTCACATCTTATTACAACAACAGGTTGAGTATTTGAAGCTCTGATCAAAAACCAACCATCATAAATATAGCCTCTTATTCCATCTATATCAATATATTTATTGCATTTTGGTTTTAATTTATTAACCAAATTTTTCACAATGTCAAATTTTTTTTCTTCGCTGCATTCAATTCTGTATTCCGGAGTGTTTTCATATTTTGGAAGAGATTTATATATCTTGCTTAAATCATGCTTAGAAGCAATTTCTAAAACCTTACACATTGCATAAACCGCATCATCAAAACAATACCAATTGTCTGTTATCCAATAATGACAACTCATCTCTCCACATAATAATGCTTTCTCTTCATAAACCTTTTTGTCTAATAATGCATGACCTGTTTTCCAAAATATTGGAATTCCTCCTAATCTCTTTGTTTCTTCATAAACCATCTCAGAATCTTTTAATTCAATTATTACCTTTGCTCCTTTATGTTTTGGTAAAAGCTCTCTTATTAGTATTGTTAGTATAACATCTCCTAGCAATATATTTCCTTCAGAATCAACAAATCCTACTCTATCACCATCCCCATCAAACATTAATCCTAAGTCAGCATTTTCCTTTATTACAGTTTTTACAAGCTCCTTATAATTTTCAGGATGCGCAGGATCAGGAATATGGTTAGGAAGTTTTGGATCTATATCACAAAACAATTTTATTACATCACAACCTAATTCTTCAAGAAACTTTGGAATGAAAAGAGATGGGGTAGAATTTCCGCAGTCTACTACAATTTTCAATTTTCTTTCAAGTTTTGTTCTTTTTTTCAATTCTTTAAAATAATGAAAAGCAGGATTAACAATTTTTCCATTTCTTTTAATCTTTTTTGAGATATCTATTATTTTTCCATTTCCTTTTACGAAATTTTGGTTTAAAATCTTTTCCTTAATCTTTTGTATTTCCTCTCCTGTTATTGCATTTAATCCATGACAAAGCTTAAAACCATTGTATTCAGGAGGATTATGTGATGCAGTAACATTAGCAGCACCATCTATATTATAATATTTTCTTGCAAAGTATATGATTGAAGATAAGGTATAACCAATATCTATTGCAATACATCCAGATTCCTTTAATCCTTGCATAAACGCATTTTTATAATCCAAAGAACTTTCTCTTGTATCAGAGCCAACCAAAACATCTTTTGTTCCTCTTTCTCTTAAATATGATCCAAAACCTTTCCCTATTAATTTGCAAATCTCTGGATTTAAATCCTTTCCTACAATTCCCCTTATGTCATATTCTCTGATGATTAGAGGATTTATTTTATGCATAATTATTTTTTATCATACATTTTTTAAATAATCTATCCATAATTTTTATCAAGATCAAAATGAAAAAATCAATATCTACATGGATTTGGGTTATTGGAAGTTTTATTGTAGCAATGCTTTTGTTAGGAATAGCAACAAACATTATAGGAAATGTAGCAATGGAGAATCATAAAAGAAAAGCTATGGATGAATTTTATAAAATGGTTGGAATAATAAATTCTCTTTGCGACTCTAATGAAGGTCAAAGCTATGAAGCAATTTTTAAATTTCCTGATATTGTTGAAAAGATATATTCAAGCAGAAGCTCAACATATAGAGGAGATAATATAACCTATGGAAATCACCTTTGCATTAATTATACTAGATTAGAATGTGTAAAGCTAGATTGTTTAACTAAATTTTATGTGGTAAGAAAAAAAGAAGGATTAATGAGTATAGTTGATAGAATATTTGGAAATAGAAATTATTATGAGTATCAAATAAGGTTTGTTAGAACTTCAGATGGAGTTGATGTAACTTCTGAATAACATATCTAAAATTAAAATTTTAGATAATTATCAAACCTAAGCAAAACACATGATTGATATAATGAGGCACACACCACTTCTTAATTGTTTTTTTCAAAAATAACTAAGTGTTACAAAAATGAAAAAGATGCAGAGATAACAGGATGGTTTTTAAGAGGCATGTATCCTATTATAGGTTTGAATACTCTAAAGACAAAAGAAGAAAGTATAAAAGGATTTGTTAAGTTGGGAGGAATAATTACCGGAGTAAGTCTCATTGCTGCCGGAGTAATTCTCCTTGTTTTAAGCCTTTTCTTATCTTTTTATCTTTAATTTAAATGGGGCTGCTCGGAT
>CAZSPP010000013.1:0-40041 GCA_964608845.1 uncultured archaeon
ATGGAAGAAAAATGGATGAAAAGATGGGAAGAAGAAAAAATATTTGAACCGAAAATTGAAAAAGAAAAAGAGAAGTTTTTTATTACAGCAGCATACCCTTATGTTCAGGCTCCACAACATATAGGTCATGCAAGAACTTATTCCACAGCAGATGTTTATGCAAGATTTATGAGAATGTTAGGTTATAATGTTTTGTTTCCGATGGGTTGGCATATTACCGGCACACCAATAATAGCAATTTCAAAAAGAATTAAAGAAAATGATGAATCTCTCATAAAACTTTACAAAAATGTTTTTAATGTTCCCGAAGATGTTATAAAAACATTTGAGAATCCAGAAAATCTCATCAATTATTTTATTCAGGAAATAAAATATGGAATGAAAAGAATGGGATTTTCTATAGATTGGGGTAGAGAATTTAATACTGGTGATAAAAGATATAACAAATTTATTGAGTGGCAGTTTCTAAAACTTTATGAAAAAGGTCTTCTAAAAAAAGGTAAGCATCCTGTTTTATGGTGTCCTAATTGCGAAAATCCTGTTGGAGAGCATGATGTATTAGAAGATAAAAAAGCTAAAATAGAAGAATTTACTATAATAAAATTTTATCTTGATGATAAAATTCTTCCTGCAGCAACTCTAAGACCAGAAACAATTTTTGGAGTAACAAACCTTTGGGTAAATCCTAATGAATATTATGTTGAATTAAAAATTGATAATGAAAATTGGATTGTTAGCGAAAAAGCTGCAAAAAAATTAAAACTACAAAAAGAAAATGTAGAAGAAATAAAAAAGATTAAAGGAGAAGAGCTAATTGGAAAAGAAGTTTTTGTTCCTATAATAGAAAAGAAGATAAAAATACTTCCAGCAAGCTTTGTTGATGCGAATAATGCTACTGGGGTTGTTTATTCTTGCCCTGCTCATGCACCATATGATTGGATTGCACTAAAAGATTTAGGCAATATGTTTAATGCAAATGAAATAAAACCAATATCTATAATAAAAAGCAAAAATTATGGAGAATTCCCTGCTATAGAAATTTGTGAAAAATATAAAATAAAAAACCAAAATGATGAAAGATTAGAAAAAATAACTCAAGAATTATATCTAAATGAATTTAAATACGGAATAACAAATGAAAAGACTGGAAAATATTCTGGAATGAAGGTTAGCGAAGCAAGAGATGCTGTTAAGAAAGAATTGATCGAAAAAAATTATGCTGATGTATTTTTTGAAATTATGAACAAACCAATAATATGTAGATGCAACACTGAATGTGTTGTAAAAGTAATAAAGGATCAGTGGTTTATTGATTATGCAAATGAAGAATGGAAAAAGATTTCAAAAGATTGGTTAAATGAAATGAAAATAATTCCTGAAAGTTTAAAAGAAGAGTATCATAATGCTATAGAATGGCTTCACGAAAGGGCTTGTGCAAGAAAGAGAGGGTTTGGAACAAGATTACCTTTTGATAAAAACTGGATAATAGAGAGCTTGAGTGATTCCACAATATATATGGCATATTATACAATAGCAAAAATTATAAATGAAAATAATATAGATGCAGAAAAATTATTACCTGAAGTATTTGATTTTGTTTTTTTGGGAAAAGGTGACTTGAAAGAAATTAGCAAGATTTCTGGATTAAATGAAAATATAATAAAAGAAATGAGAGAAAGCTTTTTGTATTGGTATCCTCTTGATAGCAGACATTCTGGTACTGATCTTATAACAAATCATTTAATATTCTTTATAATGAATCATATAGCCATATTCCCAAAAGAGTTTTGGCCAAAACAAATTGTCACAAACGGATTTGTTTTAAATGAAGGAAAAAAGATGTCAAAATCTTTAGGGAATATTGTACCATTAAAAGAAGCATTAGATAAATATGGTGCGGATGTCATAAGATTCTTGCTTTTGTTTGGTGCTAATTTAGATCAAGACACAAACTTTACAGAAAATATAGCTAAATCTATTGAAAACAAAATAAAAGAAATTTTTGAAATGGTTAATAATGTTGAAAATTGTGATGATAAGTGGATAAGAAGCAGGCTTGCTTATTGTAGAGACTATGTAACAAATGCAATGAAAGAATTAAGATTTAGAGATGCTTCTAATTATCTATTATTTATTTTTGGCGATGAAGTTAAATGGCATATCAAAAAGAATAAAAAAATAAGCAGATTCGTTTTTGAAAATTGGATAAAAATGTTATCTCCCTTTATTCCTTATACTTCAGAAGAAATCTGGGAAATGCTTGGGAATAAAGGTTTTATATCAAAAGAAAGATGGCCTGAAAAAATGGAAAGAGATATTGAAGCTGAAACTGAAGAAAGATATATCATGAATTTAATAGAAGATATAAAGAATGTTATAAAATTATCTAAGAAAGAAAAAGTGGAAAAAATTTATATTCAAGTTGCAGAAAAAGAAAAATATAATATTTTTGAAATGTTAAACAAAAACAAAGAAGAAGCTCTTAAAATTTCCAAAGATAAAAAAATAGTTGAAATTATGATAAAATTTATGAAAAATAATAATTATTTCTTCGATGAAAACAAAAACTTAATAATATTAGACGAAAAAAATGTTATAGAAAGAAATAAAAGTTTTATAGAAAAAGAGATAGGAGCAAATATAGAGATTATAGAAAGCGCTGAAGGAGTTTCAGAAAAAGAAAAAATAGCAATACCTTATAAACCTGCTATATATGTTGTTTAGGTGAGTTATATGGAGAAAACACCTAAAAATAAATTGGAACAACTTGGCTTTCGGGTGCTTGAACAAATAGAAAAGAAGATGAACCCTTACTTAGAAATACCGATAAGATCACTTTCAAATATAATATATGATGAGAAATCAAAGAAGCTTGTTTTAGGAGAAAAGACATCTAAAAGATATTTCTTGAATGTAGCACATGCAAAAAAATTCATGCAAACATTAATAATAGCAAGTAAATGTAAAGAGTTGTTAGAAGAAAATATTCATACTTCTTTAAGAGATATGTTTTATGCGGTAAAAAGAACTTTGCCTAATAGTGATGAAAATACTTTTGATGACCAGCACAAAGAAAGTGATCCTATAATAGAGGATTTGGAGGTAATGCTAGATTTATTAAGAGAAGAGCTTCATTTAAATGCTGATATTAGGGGAAGAGTGGTAGGAAATGTTACAATAGAAGATTCTGGAGATATTATTCATTGGGATAAATTAGGTAGTGGAGGTTGGGCGATACCGAGCAATGTAGAAGATATAAAATTTAAAAGGGTTGATGCAGATTTTTGTTTGGTTGTTGAAAAAAATGCTGCGTGGGAAAGATTGAATGAAGATAAATTCTGGAAAAAGCATAATTGCATAATAATTGGTGCCCAAGGTCAAGCAGCAAGAGGGATAAGAAGATTGATAAAAAGATTGAATACAGAATTTAATTTGCCAGTTTATGTTTTCTCTGATTGTGATGCGTATGGGTGGTATATATATTCGGTAATAAAAGCTGGTTCTATGAATTTAGCACATACGTCAGAAAAGCTTGCAACGCCAGATGCAAAATTTATTGGATTAACAATGAGTGATATAATAACCTATGATCTTAAAAAATATACAATAAAGGCAACTCAACAAGATATAAAAAGGGCAACAGAGCTTTTGAATTATAAGTGGTTTCAACATCCTTTATGGCAAAGAGAATTAAAATTAATGATAAGCAAAGGCTATAAAGCTGAATTAGAGGCTTTAACATCAAAAGGATTTAGATTCGTCTCAGAAAATTATCTACCGGAAAAAATAAGTAAAAAAGATTTTCTACCTTGATGTTTATGATTATCACAGAATTTAGATGGAGAAGAATTGAAAAGGATAATTATGAACCTGAATTTGTAATAAAAAATGAAAACAAAGAATTTATTCTTCCTTTAATGTATAATGAGATAAACTTTTCCTTAGGAGATAAATTTTGTGTAGGATATTTTAAAAATGGAGTAAAATATCCTTGTCCGCAAAATAAAAAGATTGAAAGTGGTTATCAATGTGAAATATGTAAAGAATTGGATGAAATATTGCCATGCACATCTTGCATAGGATATTGTAGAAATATTTCAAAAAGAAGTGAATGTATGAATACAAATTATTACATCTATATAGCTATTTTTGGGAATTTGCTTAAGGTTGGAATTTCGAGGGATTCTAGATTAAAGCATAGGCTTATTGAGCAAGGAGCTGATTTTGGAGCAAAGATAGCTCATATAAAAGATGGGCGAATTGCTAGGTTGTATGAGCAAAAGATAAAAAGATTTTTGGGAATTGAAGATAGAGTAATAGGATATAAAAAATTTCAAAACATGTTTTTTGATTCTTCTCTGCATATAAAAGATATTCAAATTGCTATTGAAAATCTTAAAAAATCAAGTTTTAAAGAGATATTTCTAGATAATATTGAAATCTATGATTTGAGAAAATATTATAATCTTATTTCTTTTAAGGAAACAAAACCAAAAATGATAAAAATAAGAAATGGCTTAACTATCAGTGGAAAAATAATTTCTGTAAAAGGAAATGTATTTATTCTTCAAACAAAATCTGAATTTTTTTGTGTTAATGCAAATGAATTAATAGGAAGAGAATTGAAATAAATTTATAATATCTTTCCATATCCAACCAATCTCCAAGATCCTGCTATTTGTTTTGATACAACAATCTTATCATTTTTTTCTCCACATATAGGTATTTTTAATGTTACAGAAATTTTATTGTCCTTTTTTAAATCATTTATTATTCCAACAGTTCTTGTAATTCCGTGTGTTACTAATATCTTCTCTCCTCTTTCAAAAACAACATTTTTTAATAGTGTTATTTCGCTCTCGAATTCGAACATTATTTCAGGAAGATTATTTCCTGCTACATTACCTACAAGAAAATCTGACTTTGTTAATGAAGGATCTAATTGGGTTAATATTCCAACTAAACCCCCTGGTTTACATTCTTCCACATCAACTTCACCGTGCCTTATTCCTATAACTTTAGTTTCTAATGTTTTCCATTTATCATTAAGATAAACTCCAGGTTTTATCTGTATTATATCTCCTAATCTTATTTTTCCTTGTGTTAAAGACCCTCCTATAACACCACCTTTCAAATCTTTTACTTCTGTTCCTGGTTTATTTATATCAAAGCTTCTTCCAATAAGAAATCTTGGGTCACCTTCTTTTCTTTCTGGAGTAGGAATATTTTCTTCTATTGCTTGTATCACAAAATCTATATTTATTCTTCTTTGTGCTGATATAGGAATTATAGGAGCATTTTCAGCAACAGTACCTTTAACAAATTTCTTTATTTCTTCATAATTCTTTTTTGCATCCTCTTCAGAAACCAAATCTATTTTATTTTGAATTATGATTATATTTTTTATTCCTGCTATGTTTAATGCCATCAAATGCTCTTTAGTTTGTTCCATTATCCCTTCTTTTGCGTCTATTACTAATAACGCACCATCAACTAAAGAAGTTGCTGCCAAAACAGTTGCTGTTAATGTTTCATGACCAGGAGCATCTACAAAAGAGACTGTTCTAAATTTTTTACATTCGTTTCCGCATTTCATACACTTATTTATTTTTTGTGAAGATGAAAAATATCCACATGTCTCGCAATAAAAAAACGTTGTTGTTGCATAACCTAATCTTATTGTTATTCCTCTTTTTCTTTCTTCTGAATGTGTATCTGTTCTTTTACCTGTTAATGCCTCTACAAGAGTGGTTTTTCCATGATCTACATGGCCAAAAGTACCTATATTTATTTCAGGTACTCCTATCTTTTTTTCTTCTGCTATGCTTACCACCTTGTTAATAATTAATTATAAATCATAAATATTCAAAACTTTAATGCGACTGCCGGGATTTTCTTTTCTATTTAGAAAATTCGAACCCGGGTCACGAGCTTTCTCCTTTCTTGGGGGGCTCGTGTCTTGCCATTATCCGCAAAAAGCTCTAGACCACAGTCGCATTTATTTTAAATAATTAAGTTTTAAAAGTATTTTAAAAATATAGTGATTTTATGACAAAAGAAAAAACAATAACAATAAACTTTTGGATGATAACAACAGTAATATTAGCAATAGCTTTGGCTTTTGTTTTAGTTGGTGGAAAATCATTTAATGCAATAGATCCAGAAGAAGCGAGCAAAAAAGCAGTAGAATGGATTAAAAGCTATTTTGCGGCGAATGGTTTGAATGTTGAAGTAAAATTAATAAATTATAGCGAATCTGAAAGCGGAATTTATAAATTTACTGTAGAGCTAAAAAGTGACGTCGGTACTACAACAGAAACTTATTATGTAACAAAAGATGGAAAATTATTCTTGCCACAAGCATTTGAAACTGAAAAATTGTTTGAAGTTTCTGGAAGTCAAGAAAATGAAACAGAGCAACAAATAGAAAAAACCGATAAACCTGTTGCAAACGTATTCATAATGAGTCACTGTCCATTCGGGATACAATTCTTAAAGGCTTATATTCCAGTGATAGAGCTTCTTGGTAATAAAGCAGAGCTAAATATAAACTTTGTAAATTATATAATGCATGGAAAGCAAGAATTGGATGACAACATGATTATTTATTGCATACAAAAAAGCGAAAAAACCAAACTAACAAAATTCTTAAGATGTTTTGTTGAAAGCGGAAATTCTAGCGCATGCATAAATTCAGTAGGTATAAATACAAGCTCTTTAAATCAATGTATAAAAGAAACTGATGAAAAATTCAATATAACAAAGCTTTATGAAGATAAGAGCACATGGTTAAACGGATATTATCCAAGATTTCCTGTAGATGATGCATTAGCAACAAAATACAATGTTGGAGGATCTCCGACATTTATTTTAAATGGAAAAGAAATTAGGATAACAAGGTCTGCAAACGCAATAAAAGAAGCAATATGCTCGGCATTTAAAGAAATTCCTTCGGAATGTAAAACAACATTAAGCAATATAACAGAATCTCCTGGATTCGGACCGATTGGAGAGGCTGGTTCTTCTTCTAGTGGCCAATGCTAGTTTTTAAATTTTATTTTTTATTTATGTATCAAATTTGAGAAAGTTGAAAAACTTAGAAGTTTTCTCATTGTATAATTTCTTATTAATCCGAGTTTATCATCTGAGAAAGCAACATCCTTTTTAAAATAGAAAAATTCTTAAATTAAATTATGAAAAAGGCTTTGTTTTGGAATGTTTTAAAAAACAATAAAGTTCAATGCAGGCTTTGTCCGAGATTTTGTGTAATAAATAATGAAAGCACAGGTTATTGTAGAGTAAGAAAAAATATTAATGGAAAACTATATTCCCTAGTTTATGGAAGACTTTGCAGCATAAATGTTGATCCAATAGAGAAAAAACCTCTTTTTATGTTTGCTCCTGGAACAAAATGTTTATCAATAGCTACAGTTGGTTGTAACTTAGATTGTAAATTTTGTCAGAATTGGGAAATCTCTCATTTCTGGGAAATTTCCTCAGATATTATTGGTGAAGAATTTACCCCGAATGATATAATAGCTTTATTAAAAGAGCCTGGAGTTGCTTACACTTATACAGAACCTACAATAATGTATGAATTTGCTTTTGAAACAATGAAGCTTGTTAAAAAAAAGAATTTTTATAATGTATGGGTTTCTAATGGTTATACAAATCCTGAACCTATAAAGAAAATGGCAAAATTTTTGGATGCGATAAACATAGATTACAAAGGTGATGAAAAGTTTTACAAAAATGTTTGTGATGCAAAACTTGAATTTGTACAAAAAAGCCTAAAACTATACAAAAGGCTTGGGGTATGGATAGAAATAACAAATCTTGTTATTCCAGGATATAATGATACCAAAGACATAATTTTAGAAATGGTTAGATGGATAAGAGAAAATCTTGGAAAAGAAGTTCCTCTACATTTTTCTGCGTATTATCCTGCTTACAAAATGACTGCTCCTCCAACCGAAATAAAAACATTAGAAATGGCTGCTAAGATAGCTGAAGATTACTTAGATTATGTCTATATAGGAAATGTTAGACACGAAAAAGAAAATACGTTTTGTCCAAATTGTAAAGAGCTTTTGATAAAAAGATTTGGATTCTTTGTTGAAAAAATAAATCTTGAAAGAAAAAACAAAAACTTTTATTGTCCTAATTGCGGACATAAAATACCAATAGCTGGATCTAAATGGATAAAATTAAAATAATTTTAAAATACCTAAAGTAAAAGCACTAACAATAATCCCAGCTATAACAACACCAAAAGCTATTACCAAAAAACTTTTTTTCCAATCCAATCCTAAAAGCCATGCTAATGCTGAAGCTGTATATGCTCCTGTAAATGGTGCTGGAATTGCAACAAATAAAACAAGACCTAAAAATCCATATTTATCTATTGCATCTCTTTTCTTCTCAATTCTTTTTAGTATTTTTCTTACAAAACTAAATCTACAAAAAAATCTTTCATAAAGTAATTCTAAACCAAAATATATAGGAAAAAATATGATGCTATTAAAGAATATTGATATTAAAAAGACAAATAGAGGAGAAAAACCAAGAGATATTCCTAATGGTATAGCTCCTCTCAATTCACTTATCGGAAAAATACTCAAAAAAATAATCATTAAAACATTCGAAAAATCGCTCATATTGAAAAACTAAGCATATTAATCTTTTAAAAATATCCTATACCACAAAATTTTTTCCATTTTATCATCAAACAAAAACTCTGCATCAAACTTCTTATCATTAAGCAATAAAGGTAGCCATATTTTATCATCTTCCCACATTTCATCAAAAGGAATTTCATTCAAATAAAACCATTTTAATTCTCCTTCTTCACTTTCCCTAATTTCACCTTCATAGTCCTTAGAAGAAAAAAGATAAACTATTCCGAAAATGTTATCTCGCGAGCCCTGGAAAAAAATTATTTTTCCATGATTTTTTAATTCTTTTAATTTTATTCCGGCTTCTTCTCTCACCTCTCTTAAAACATTTTCTAAAATATTTTCTCCATCTTCTATTTTTCCTCCTAATCCATTCCATTTTCCTTTACTTACTCCTCTGCTTGCCTTTTTTAGCAATATTTTATTCCCCTTTATTATTTCACAAAGAGTTGCTCTGAACATTATGGACCGAGGGGGATTTTCTTTCAAAGATTCGAACCCCCAATCTCTGCCTCGCCGAGGCAGCGTCTTACCATTAGACCATCGGCCCTTATAAGAAGATTAAAACAAAATCTATTAATTTTTCATTATTTTAATTCTTCAAAACTCTCTATTAGTTGTTTTATGTTTCCTATTTTTTTCTTTTTTATAACCATAGCTTTTATTTCTTCTTTTTTAGTATTATCTTTCACAACTTTATCAACTCTTTTTAGTAAAGGTAAAACCTTATGATAAGCAAAAATCGCACTAGCTAGTGCGTCTCTTTCATGTTTGTTTTTTATAAACTTTTCAAATTTTTTAACTAATTTCATTTTCTTTTTTGTTGTCATGTTTTTGCTGGGAAGTATAAGCTTAGAATTAAATGTTGAAGAGATCTTTTTTACCAATCTTGGTGGATTTGAAACATCACAACCTACTATTATAGGCTCGCCATATCTTGAAATGTATTCTATAATATTATCTTTTGAAAAATGTCTTCTACTCTCCAAAGCAACAAAATTTCCGTTTATATCAATAATAGAAATTGCGGTTATTATTCCAGGATCTATGCCGACAATAACCTTCATGAAAACCCTAAATTATCTCAATGCTCTGTAATTAATCTCATTTTAATGCTTTTATTATTAACTTATTTCCAAACTTCCATATCAAAACTTCCCTTCCTTCTTTTATATTATCTTTCAATTCTTCTGGAATTTTTACCTCATATGTAGAAAAATCTTCTAGATCCATTACCTGAGCAAAATCGTTTGAGATTGATAAAACTTGGGCATTTCTTTTTTCTATTATAGGAACCTTTATTTGATGACTTGCTGGGCTAACTATTACTCTTTTTTGTCCATCAAATATTCCTACAGCTTCCAATCTTGCTTTGGCATCTCCGTGTTTTCCTGTTTTTGATATTTTAAGATCTTTAACAATAGAAGGCTCATCATCTATTATAACAAAAGATCCTGGCTTGCATTTTTTTATTTCTTCTTGCCTTGTTTCTCCTTCTGTCATGTTAATTAAATATGAAACAAAACTTTTTATCCCTTAGTTTTTCTTATCTCTTTTAATATTTCTTCTGCTTTTTTAACACTTATATCTTTACTTTCAATCATAATCCTTGCAACTTTATCTATTTCATTTCCAATTGCACCAGCCATTATTGCAATGTTTCTTGAATGTAATTCCATATGGCCACGCTGAATCCCTTCTGTTGCTAATGCTCTTAAAGCAGCAAAATTTTGTGCCAATCCTAAACTAACAGCAATCTGAGCTAATTCTTGAGCAGATTTTACTCTTAATATTTTTAATGCTATTTGCGCTATTTTATTTGTTCTTGTCGCTCCCCCAACAATTGCTATTTGCATCGGCATTTCTATTTCTCCGACAAGATTTCCATCTTCATCTTTCCAATATTTTGTTAGTGGAGAATATCTTCCTGTTATAGATGCATAAGCATGAGCTCCAGCTTCAATTGCTCTAAAATCATTTCCTGTTGCTATTGCTAATGCATCTATTCCGTTCATTATTCCTTTGTTGTGAGTGGCACATCTGAAAATATCAGCAGAAGCAAAAGCATATGCATCCAATATTCCTTCAACGACATCCTCTCCTATAATATCTTTTTTCCAAACTGCTCTTGCTCTTGCTATTCTTTTTGTTGCCAAATTAGAAACAATTCTTAATCTTACCTTTCCTTCACAAATTTTTTCTATTTCTGGAGCTATTGCTTCGCACATTGTATTAACTATGTTTGCACCCATCGCGTCTCTTACATCAACAATTAAATGAACAATCAACATTTTTCCTCTTTGTGTTTCAATTTCTCTAATTTCAATATCCTTCGCTCCTCCTCCTAATTCTATTAATCTCGGATTTGTGGTGTTTGCAATTTTTATTATCTCTTGTTTTTTTTCAATTATCTCTTTTTTCGCATTTTCAATATTTTTGCAGTTTATTATTTGAATCTGGCCTATCATTAATGGTTCAGACGCTTTTGCAATAAATCCTCCTGCTGGTCTTGCCAATTTTGCTGCATAGCTTGCTGCTGCAACAACAGAAGGCTCCTCTATTGCCATAGGAATTAAATAATCTTTTCCATTAATCAAAAAATGAGTTGCTATTCCTAAAGGTAATTGTTGGCATGTAATAACATTTTCAATCATTCTGTTTGCTGTTTCTATATCCAAAGATGCCTTTTTAAGAATTTCTACTTCTTCGTCTGTAAGATCTGAAAACTCTTTTACTATTTTTAATCTTTCTTCTATGCTTAGATTATAAAAGCCAGAAATATCTGAATTCATTAAATCACTAAATGAAATAAAAACTAAAAATTTTAATATCTTCCAAGATTTAGAAGATTTATGTTTAATAAAATTGTAACCTGTGCATTACCTTATGCAAACGGGGAGCTTCATTTAGGTCATGTAGCCTCAACATATTTACCTGCAGATGTGTTTGTTAGATATTTAAGATTAAAAGGAGAAAATGTTATTTTTGTTTCTGGAACAGATGATTTTGGTACTCCGATTCTTATAAAAGCTGAGCAAGAAGGGAAAACGCCAAAAGAATATGTTGAATATTGGAATAAAAGAGATGAAGAAGATTTAAAAAGATGTGGAATAGTTTTTGATCTATTTTACAAAACAAGTGCAGAAGATCATATAAAATTTGCAAAATATTTTTTTGAAATATTGAAAGAAAAAGGATTTATTTACAAAAAAATAATAGAACAAGATTATTGCGAAAAATGCAAAAAATTTTTGCCTGATAGATATATAAAAGGGACTTGCCCGTTTTGTAATGCAGAAGACCAATATTCAGACTCCTGCGAAAAATGTGGAAAGGCAATTCCTTTAGGGGAAATTAAAGATCCGAGATGTGCAATCTGCAATTCAAAACCAATAAAGAAAAAAACAGAGCATTATTTTTTCAAGCTTTCTGAATTTTCTGAAAAGTTAAAAAATTGGTTAATATCAAACAAAAATTTGCAAGAAGATGTAAAAAAATATGTTTTGAAATGGATTGAGGATGGATTAGAAGACTGGGACATAACAAGAGATATTTATTGGGGAGTGCCAGTAGAAAATGGTAAAGTTTTATATGGTTGGTTTGAAAATCATTTATGTTATATTACAACAGTTTTAAAATATTGTGAATCTATTGGATTAAATGGAAAGGATATTTGGAATTCTTCTATAATTTATCATTTTATAGGAAAGGATATAATATATCATCATTATTTATTTTTGCCTGCAATGAGAATTGCACAAGGCGAGTACAAGCTTCCAGAATTTATTCCGGTTAGAGGTCATTTGCTGTATGAAGGGAAAAAGATTTCTAAAAGTAGGGGATGGTATATAAGTGTTAGAGATTTTCTTGAAAAATATCCTGCAGATTATTTGAGATATTATCTTTCAAGTATTATTCAATATAATCAGAATGACGCTAATTTTGAATTTGCCACATTTAAAGAAAAAATAAACTCGGAATTAGTTTCGAATATAGGAAACTTTATTTATAGAACTCTAAAAATGATATGGGATAAATTTGAAGGAAAAATACCCGAAGCTGAATTTTATGAAGATATTGATTACAAATTTTTACAAAGAATTGAAAATTTAAGCAAAGAAATTGAGAGAGAGATGGAAAAATTAGAATTTGACAAAGCAATAAAAAATATTCTTGAATTTTCAAATGAGTGTAATAGATACTTTCAAACAAAAGAACCTTGGTCAAAGGAATCTAAAACATGCTTATTCTTAAGCGCAAATGCTGTCGCTTCTCTATGCAATCTACTTTATCCTTTTATACCATCTTCTTGTGAAAATTTGGCAAAACAAATAAATATTAAAAAAATTGAATGGAAATCAGGAATAATATTAGATCCAAAACACGAAATAAATGAACCAAAACCATTGTTTACAAAAATATAATTAATCAAAAGCAACATCAAAATCTAATCCTACTCTATTACAAATCTCTTTTCCTACATTTCCTTCATTTTTTATTATTTCTTCTAACGGAATAAATTTCCATCCCTCTCTGGGGATCTTCCAGGCTATAAATGCTTTTGCGTCGGCTTTATCAACCCATTCTTTTAACTGATTTATTTGTGTGTCATATATCTTAAAACCGCTTTTTCTAGATTTACATTCTATTACAAATATTTTTCCCTTCTTTATTGCAATTATATCTGGTGTAGGCAATGAAATTCTTCCTGATCTAGGACTTCTTAGAACCATGTATCCTTTTTCATATAATTTATAAACAAGCTCTCTTTCTCCAACATATCCTTTTCTATATGTCTTTATTTTCATGATATTAAACTTCTGAAAAACAAAAATAAATATAAATATTTTTAAGGTTTATTTTATTTCATGAAATTTCAAGCAAAGGTTAAGGATGTAATGCAAAAAAGATTAAAATCAATAGATGAAAAAGGGACTATAAAAGATGCTGCTAAGATTATGAAGAAACATAGAATAGGTTCTGTGATTATAACCAGAAAAAATAAAATAGTTGGAATTGTTACTAAAACTGATATTGTTTACAAGCATGTCGCTGAAGGAAAGAAAAAGCTTAGAGATATAATGTCTAAAAGATTGATAAAAATATCTCCTGAAGCAACATTAGAAGAGGCTGCTAGAAAGATGACAGAAAATAAAATAGAAAAGCTTTTGGTTTTTGATGGTTCTAAGCCTGTCGGAATAATATCTGTGACAGATATATTAAGGGTTGAGCCTACACTTTTTGAGATATTGATAGAAAAAATAAAACAATCAGGACCAATAATAAAAGAAAATGAACCTACATATGGAGTTTGCGAAAACTGCGGAAATTATTCAGATAGCCTAACAGAGATTGATGGAGAATATCTTTGTCCATCGTGTGCATCAGAAAAATAATTCTTTTTTAATTTTTATGAAAAGGCCTTTATCAGAAAAAATAATATTGACACCAATAGAGCAGAGATATATTTCTACATGTTATCCTCTTCCGGATAGGCCATTCTTAGATAAAGTAGAATATTGGAAAAGAATTTTAAGAGAAGGTTCAAAAAATGATAAAAACTTAGAAATTTCTTTAAATGATTTAGGATTAGCTTTTCCTCATATCGGGATGCTATATATACAAGGTTTTTTTGATGAAAGAAGTATTCAAAGTTATTTTGAAGGTATTGATGAAAAATCTCATAATATGAGAATGTATTTATTTGCTAAAAAAATTTATAGAAAGAAATTTCCTCAAACCTTAAATGTTTTATCACATATTGAATATTGTTCTGTAAAACCTGCTGAGCTAGAAACTGAAAAAATATACTCATATGGAATGATATATAATTATCCTGTAGATACTGAATACTTTGGTATGCGTTTTAAAAATAATTTTGTTTTAGTTCATGGAAGAAGCGAAAATGGGCTAATCGCGATAAGAGATATAACAGAAGAGGAATTTGAAAGATTTACAAAATGGTTTGAAGAGAGACAAAAAAGCAAAGATAACCCTTTTGTAAAATTTAAAGATGAATTAGAAAGACATTTGGAAAATGATTTGAGAAAACTTAAAAGTCGTACTTAACAAAATTTATTGAAAAATATATAAACTGAAAACCAAAATTCTATTATGGCAGAAATTATAGAAGAATCAATAAAAGAAAAAGAGATTGGAATAAAAACTAATGAACCATTAACAATTGTTTCTAAGGTTTTGAATATCTCTTCAAAATTTGGAAAAATTTTAAAAAAAGATGATGAGATCTATAGCTCAAAAACAGGATATATAATAAAACATTATCTAGAAGTGAAAAATGATTTGGATGGCGTATCTTCTATCATATTCTCTGTTTACATATATGTAGAAGAAAATTATGTAAGAATAAGTCTGAGAATATCTTTAAAAACTGAATTAAAAGATGATGAAAATATTTTCAACGAATATTATAAAAATTATGTGCAACCTAAGCTTGCAAAAAAGGCTGAAAAAATAGCTAATAATTATATTTTTGAGATTAAGAAGATAAGCAGCTAACTAGAAGTTTCAAAATCTTTGAAAAATTTTTTTATGTATATTTCAGGTTCTTTTGTAATCTTGAATTCCATCTCTATTGGCAAAGCAATTCTATAATTCTTCCATAAAAATCTTTTATCCATAAAAATAACTACAGCTCTATCTTCTTCGCTTCTTATGCATCTTCCCGCAGCTTGTAAAGCCCTTCTAATTGCTGGATAAATATAACCATATTCTCTCCCTTTACCAAATTTTTTATCATAATAGTTAATTAAAGATTTTGTTTCTAAGTCTGGTTTGCTTAAAGAAAGTCCTACTATAACAACACATTTCAAAATACCACCAAAAAAGTCTATACCTTCTGAAAAAGATCCTCCTTGGATACCAAGAAGTAATGCATTTTTTGTTTTCATAAATGAATTTAGCATTTTCATCTTTTCTTCTTTACTTGAATTCTGAATCTCTAAAAAGATTATCCTATCTTTAAAAGAATCTTTGAGCATCAAATAAATCTTATCCCTAAAATCATAGCTTGGAAAAAATATCGCGATATTTCCTTTAAGAGAAGAACAAATCCTTACCAAATAATTTGAAATCCTTCTAAAATTTTCTTCATTCCTATTTTTATATTCTGTTGTTATGTCCGGAATAAACAAGTTTAATCTATTTTCTGGTGGAAATGAAGAAACATAAGATCTACATAAAGTTTCTTTACTAAAACCCAAAATGTCTCTATACATTTCTGTTGGATTCAATGTTCCTGATATAAGAATTATAGAATGTGCATCTTGTATATCTTTTGATAAAATTGTTGGATCTAAGCATATGTAGTTAATAAATAATTTTTCCCTATTTTCATCTTTTTCTATCCTAAAAATTCTTGCATATCCTTCATCTTCACCTTGCCAATAATATAAAAATCTTGCTATTGATCCTAAAAATGACCTTTTTCTTTCTTCCCTAACTTGCTCTGCAGCTATTTCAAGCTCTTCTATAATTTTATGGTATTCATCTATTGTTTCTATTTCTTTTATAAGCTCCTCTTTTTCTATAAAAAATTCTTTTAGGTTTCTTTTTCTTCTTATATTTTCAAGTGCTTCATTTATGAATGAAACCTTTTCAACCAATTCATCGAAGCCAAATCTCTTTGCCTCTTTTTCTGCATTTTTTAATGTAATATTGCTTAACCTAAAAGAAAGGATGTTTCTTATTCTGTCGGGAAGATTATGAGCCTCATCAACAATTATTATAGAATCTTCTATATATTTATTTATTCTGCTTAGCAACTTTTCTCTTATTAAAGAGAATATATGATAATAATCGCATACTATAACACAACTTTCTTTTGCTACTTCTATAGCTATCTCATAAGGACAAAAACCTTTGCATAAATGTTTTATCTCTTCTGCATGTAACGGCTTTTCTGATAGAATACTTTCTACAACTTTTGATGCACTTTCGCTTAGATCGCCTCTTTCTCTTGTATTATTATAAAATATGCATCTTTCATTTTTTCTCATTGTTGCACAATATTCATTAAAGTCTTGGTTAGAAAGCAGCTCTATTCCTGAAACAGGACAGAGCCATTTCTTTCCAATAATATCTACCGCATTGAAGTCTATTCTAAATTTCTCTTTAATTCTTCTTAAGGTATCGATCACAATTTTATGTTGAGAGTGCTTGGGAGTTAAAAAGAATATTGTTTTATTATTTAACAAAGCGTATTCCAAAGATGGACATAAAGTTGCTGCTGTTTTTCCTATTCCTGACGGCGCATTTGCTATTAAATTTATTTTCAATTCTAATGCTTTTTCAACATCTTTAATTAATTCATATTGCCCTTTTCTTATATTTTTAAAAGGAAATAGCATAATTCGTAATTATTTTTAATATTTAAAACAAATTTCTATTAAAAGCGCTGGTAGTCTAATGGTAGGACACTACCCTGCCAATTTTTAGTAGATCGGTAGAGACGCGGGTTCGAATCTGTTTTTAATTAAAAACAGAAAAAATCCCGCCCAGCGCATCCCAAAAATAAGCAATTTAAAGGTTTTATAATAAAATTATTTTAAAGTGAGTAGAATGGTTTTCTTTAAAAAAAAGTACGAAGTCTCTGAAGAAAATAAATCACAAGAAGTGAGAGAAGAGATAAAAAATGAGGAAAATATTTCTCAAATAAAACCTGAACATAAACCTGAAGAAATTTTGAGCTCAACTCCGCTATTCGTAAAGGTTGAAAGGTATAAGGATATTCTTAATAATATTAACGAGATAAAAACCCTTCTATCTGGAATTCAAAATATCTTATCGATATTGGAAGAGATTGAGCAACTAAGACTTGAGGGAATAAATACATTAAGAATAACAATGCAAAGACTAGAAAGAAACATTACAAAGCTAGATTTAGGCTTTACAAAGCCTTCTGATATAAGCATAGAAAAGGTAAAGGAAGAGATTAAGCCGAGAATGCTAGAGGCTGAAGAAATGGAAGATTCTCTGATGCAAATATATAATCAATTAAATGCTATGCGTGCGGAAATAGAAAAATTGAAAGGGTATTAATTATTATGAAAAATAAAGGCATATCTCCCTTAATAGCTGCAGTTTTACTCTTAGCATTCACAATTTCAATAGGAATTATAACACTTACATGGTTCAACACATTTGCAAGGAACGCTACAACAAAAATTGAAAACCAAACCTCACAAAAAATAGATTGCTCTTTTGGGGCTATATCAATAAGAAATGTTTGTTTAAATAATACTAATCTTACTGGATTTATAGAAAATACTGGATCTATAGAGCTTAAAGACATAAAAATAAAAATATTATATTCAAATGGAAGCTCTCTTTCATATAATTATACACAACTTGGATTTGAAGATGATATATTGTTCCCTGGAAATAAAAAACATATTAACATAAATGTTGGTAATGTTGATGAAATATTGCTTATTTCATTAACCACAAATTGTCCAAAGGTTGACGATGAGTTAGATATTAAAAAAATACAAAACTGTTAGATTTACAATAATTTTAAATACTTTATGGTTAATATCTATGTAGAAGATTTTTCTAGGTAATTTGTATGGAAAATAATATAAAAGGTACAACAACTTGTGGAATAATAGCAAAGGAGTGTGTAATATTAGCCGCTGAAACAAAATCAACAATGGGAAATCTTGTAATAAGCAAGGAAGATAAAAAGATATATCAGCTAGATGACAAAATAGCGATAACCACTTCTGGTGCTGTTGGCGATTTACAACAACTTATAAGGATTGTAAAAGCAGAGATAAGTTTATATAAGATGGAAAGTAATATAACCGTAAATTCAGTTGTAACATTAATATCAAACATTCTTCAATCAGTAAGGTATTTTCCTTATTTGGTTGGATTGATTGTCGGTGGTGTTGATTCTACTGGACCAAGATTATTTGGAATAGATGCGATAGGAGGAATAACAGAAGATAAGTATATATCCTCTGGTTCAGGATCTCCTATTGTTTATGGAATACTTGAAAAGGATTACAGAGAAGATATGGAAAAAAAAGAAGCGATAAAATTAGCCGTTGATGCAATAAAATCTGCAAGAGAAAGAGATGTATATTCAGGTGGAAAAAGAATAGATGTTGTAGCTATAACAAAAGATGGAATGGAGTTTTTGAGTTTTTAATTATTTCATATTTTTTCTATGGGTTGATAAAAAATGGAAGAAATAATAGAAAAAGTAAGAGAAGAAATACCCGAAAAATATATTCATGAAATTTGCTATGAGGGTTCAAATATTATAATATATACAAAAGATGAAGATTTCTTGAAAAATTCTTCTGAAAAAATAAGGAGTGTTGTTGATAAGCTTAAAAAAAGAATAATGGTTAGAGCTGATCCGAGCATAATAGAAAGCGAAGAAAAAACAGAAGAGATAATTCGCGAATTAACACCAAAAGAAAGTGAAATAACTGAAATTTATTTTGAGCCGGAATTCTCAAAGGTTATAATACATGCTAAAAAGCCTGGAGCAATAATAGGAAAGAATGGTGAAATAATAAAAAAGATATTAGAAAAGACAAATTGGACTCCGAGCGTTAAAAGAAGTTGTATAATAAATAGTGATATTGTGGTTGCAATAAGAAGAATGTTACATAAAGAAGCTGGGATGAGAAAAAAGTTTTTGAATGAGCTTGGAAAGAAGATTTATTCTCCAATGAAAGAAGTAGATTATATAAGAATTACTTCGCTTGGCGGATTTAGAGAAGTTGGTAGATCTTGCATATTATTAAGAACTCCACAAACGAATATTTTGCTTGATTGTGGAATTTCTGTATCAAACCAAAAGCAACCTTATCCGTACTTAAATATTCCAGAATTTGTGATTCAGGAACTTGATGCTATCATAATTTCTCATGCGCATTTAGATCATTGCGGTTTAGTTCCAATGCTTTATGAAAAATATAATTATAGGGGCCCAATATATTGCACAGAGCCAACAAGAGATTTAATGGCTCTTTTGCAATTAGATTATTTAGAGGTTTGCCAAAAAGAAAGTAAAGAAGCTCCTTATGGAATAAAAGGTATTGAAGAGACTATAAAATATAGCGTAACATTAAATTATGGTGAAGTTACTGATATCGCTCCCGATGTTAGACTTACGTTAGAAAATGCTGGCCATATGCTAGGCTCTTCCTTAATTCATTTAAACATAGGTAATGGTTTATATAATCTTTTATATACAGGAGATATAAAATATGGAACAACTCAATTATTTTCTCCGGCAAAAACTAATTTTACAAGGGTAGAGGGATTGATAATAGAATCTACATATGGATCAGCAAAGGATATTCAGCCATTAAGAAAAGATGCTGAAAATAATCTCATTGAAAATGTTAAAAAAGCTGTGAAAAGGGGAGGAAAGGTTCTTGTCCCGAGCTTTGCAGCAGAAAGAGGTCAAGAGGTACTTGCAATTTTAACATCTGTAAGTGAAGATGAACTTAATGTACCATTTTATTTAGATGGGATGCTATGGGATGCTACAGCAATCCATACTGCTTATCCTGAATTTTTAAGCAAAAATATGCAGAGGAAAATGTTAAATGAATCGAAAAATCCTTTCTTGGATCCGAGAGTAAAAGGTATTGGTTCTCAAAATGAAAGAGAAAATGTTATAAATGAAGCTAAACCTAGTGTAATAATTTCAACATCAGGAATGTTAAATGGTGGGCCGATATTGAATTATTTAGAAAAGCTAGGAGGAGATGAAAGAAATATGTTAATCTTTGTAGGTTATCAAGGAGAGGGAACTCTGGGAAGAAGGATTCAAAAGGGTTGGAAGATTATTCAAATTAACGGAAAAACCTTAGAACTAAATTTAGAGGTTGTTACAGTTGAAGGCCTTAGCGGTCATTCGCCGCAAAACGAGCTAATAAAATTTATAGATCATCTTAAAACAAAACCTAAAAAGATAGTTATAAATCATGGAGAAGCTTCTAAGTGTATAGAGCTCTCTAGAACTTTAAGAAAGATTTTTAGGGTAGAGGCTATAGCTCCAAGAAATCTTGAAACGGTAAGATTTAGATAATTTTGGTGATTTCTTTGCTCAAAAAGATTAAAGAAGGTCTAGCAGAGATTTTTGTCCCTGATGTAAAAATTCCTGAGGAAGGAAAAAAATATGGTTTTTATAATCATAGAATGAAAATAGATAGAGATATATCTGTTGCCATCCTTTCGGTTTTTAAAGATAAGTTTAGAAAATCTTCTGAAATCTCTATATGTGATGTGATGGGTGGTACAGGGATAAGAGGAATAAGATATAAGAAAGAGGTTGGTGGAAATGTTATAATAAATGATATAAATAAAAATTCTGTTGAACTGATAAAAAAGAATGTTTTGTTAAACTCATTAGATATTAAGGTAGAGTCAGAAGATGCTAGACTTCTTCTTCATAAATATAGATCCTCGAAAAATCTTTTTGATTTCATAGATCTCGATCCCTTTGGTTCTCCAGCAATTTTTGTGGATTCTGTTGCTATATCCTTAAAAGATTTTTCATTAGTCGGAATCACTGCAACAGACTCACCAACACTCTTTGGCTTATATCCGAAAACATGTTTAAGAAAATATGGTATAATTTCTTATAAATGTCCTTTTTATAGAGAGCTGGGTACAAGAATACTTCTTAGCTTTTTGATTAGAGAGTTTGCAAGATTTGGAAAGGCTTTGTATCCAATACTTTCATATTCTATTTTGCATTATGTAAGAATTTATGCAATTTCTAAAAATTCTATAGAGGATTGTAATAAGAGTTTGGAAAAATTTAAAGATGTTTCTGAAGAGATGAGGAGATTTGGAGTAAATTTTGAAAAAGGCATAAGCATTTATTGTGGAGAGTTGCATGATAAAAAATTCTTATTAGATGTTTCTAAAAAACTTAAAGAAATGAATTCTGAGGGAATAAAAATAACTAACTTAGCCTCAACAGAATTAGATACTTTATTTTATTTTGATATTTCTTGGATAGCTAAAAAAATCAAAATAAGAAAAATGCCACCTTTAAATAGAATTATTGACACTTTAATAGATAGAGGATATAAAGCATCAAGAACAATCTTTTGTCAAACTGGAATAAAAACTGATGCGAGTTTCGAAGTTATTAAAGAAGTTTTGAAAATATAAAATTAAAGATGAGATATGAAAATGAAAAACCTTATAGAGCTTGCAAATCTAATTGAGGATAATGATTTAAGAAAAAAAACAGTGGAATTGTTGAAAAAAATAAAAATAACAAATAAAGACTTTGAAAAATATGAAAAAGAAAAAACGAAATTTGAAGAAGCTTTTGGAGGGTCGAATGAATTTCATCATCCATACAAAGGTGGGCTGGTTGATCATACATACGCAGTAACAAAGATTTGTATAGAGATAGCTAATATTCTTGAAAATGTATACAAAGTAAAAATAAACAAAGATTACTTGATATCAGCAAGTCTTCTCCATGACCTTATGAAAATTTTTACTTTTAAAAAAGATGGTAGCATGAATAATGTAAAAATAGATCATGGGACATGGATGTGTTGTGAATTATATGCAAGAGGATTTCCAGAAGAGATTATTCACATAATAGCAAGCCATTTTGGTCCAAACGGTCCAACAGCACCGCAAACTACAGAAGCTTTAATATTATTCTATGCTGATTCTTTAGATAGCACAATAGAAACACTATGGCGTTCTATAGGCTTTAATTATGAATAATAAAAGATATAAATATCAAAAAACAATATTTATTGAAGTGGTTGAATGGTAAAAGAAGAGTATGAAGTAATACCTCTGGATCCAATAAGAGCACTTGAAAAAAGGATTAAAAAAATAGAAGAAAGCATTCGTGAGAAAAGTATTGGAAGTGAATATATAGAGTTAGTTAAAACAAATCAACAGGTAGTAGCTGATTTGATAAGATTAAATACAGGAATAATAGATAAGTTAGGAAATTTGGCTTCTAAAATAGAAGAGCTTGTAAAAAGAATTGACGAATTCTCAAGCAAATTTGAAATAGAAGTTGAGGTTGGAGGAGGGGAAAGTAAAAGAGTTAAAGAGCTTGAAGAAGAAAACCAAAGGCTTAGAGAAGCTCAAGAAGAATTGTTAGACAAGATATCAAAGCTTGAAAAAAGGATTAACGCATTAATATTATCAAAGATTCCTGTAAGGAAAGCGAATATTCCTATAAGCCAACAAGTCCCGCAGCAAATGGTAAGATAGGGGACTATTAAATGAAATCTCAACAGGAAACAATAAGCTATATTCTAATGGTAGCTATACTTGTTATTGTAGTTGCTACAGCATATATCTGGGCTTCTCCGATGATACAGAAAAATAGGGATATAGCAATTCTTAATAATGCACACGAATTTATGAAAAATCTGAATGAAAAAATAAAAAGTATTGCTAATAGTGGTGGAAGAGAAAGCATTAGTATAGATTTTGGCGTCCTTACTTTTGAAAATGGAATAATAACGTTTAGCATAGAAACCTTATCAACAATTTATGAACCTGGAAAAAGAATATATTTTGTAAAAAATCCTACATGCCAAATATATGATAATTGTGTACTAGGAGAGGATGAACCAGAACTTTTTTATGTTGAAAGTAGAAAAATAGAAGAAAAATATTATACAACATATTACTTAACTTACAGAAAATTAAACTCTCCAAACCAATCATATAAGATTTCTTTGGAGGGACAAAAACAGGTTGGTAAAGGTAAAATTTTGATAGAATATAAAGGAAATAGAAGAGAAGATAACATAATTATTTCAGTAATAGAAATTAATATTGTTTAAGTGATAAAATATGAAGGGTCAGCAAACTATCATAAATGAAATATTTTTGTTTGCTTTTGGATTACTTATGGCTGTTTTCGTATCTTTTTTCTTTTTATATTTTAATAATTGGTTAAGTGAGTTAACAGTTACAGAAAATCTTGAAACAATTTCTACTCTTTTATCTTCTTCTATTTTAAAGTTTTATGAAACAAAAGGTGACGGAATAATAGAGATAAATATACCTTCACAAATTGGTGACAAATCGTACATCATAGAAGCTTTTGGTAATAGAATAATTGCATATGAGATGTATTCTCCTCAAAAGATTGTTTCTCGCGGTCTTTTTTATATATCTTTAGATAAAAATATTAATGGGGTAGTTGCAAGCAGTTATGGTTATGCTAAAATAAAATTTAATAGTACGAATATAGAAATTGGTAGATAAAATGGAAAAAGATGGAAAGCAGAAGGTTTACATTGTAATAAAGCCTAAGAAGATTGTAAAAAGAGAGCAAGAAATACATAGAGAAAAACTAGAAAAGATACTAGAGGTGGCAACAAGGGAAACAGAAGGTGAAGATAAACCTAAAGAAGAAGTAATGCCATCAACCATTATAGAAATTGTGAAACCTATTGAAATATCAACAAAAGATAAATCTATAGAAGAAGTAAAGGAAGAGAGTCTTGAAGAAGAGGAGATGAAAAAGATTTCTATGAGCTATCCTCTAATAACAATAGATAATAAGGTTTTTGCCTCTGCTCATATCTTCTGGGATCCGAACGCACATGAATTAGTTTATTTTGTTAAAGAGCCAAGCATAAGCGAAGATAATAAAAAATTGCTAAAAAGGGTTGAAACTTTCATTCAGGAAAAAATCAATGTTGATTTCAGTAAATTAAGAAAAAGCGATGCAATAAATTATTTAACAAAATTATTTGATGAAGCACTTGAATATTTTAAGAAAGGTAGAATGGATAAAAATCTTAAAGATATACTTAAATATTACATATTCAGGGACTTTATAGGAATGGAAAGAATAGAACCTCTTCTTAAAGATCCATATATAGAAGATATAAGCTGTGATGGAGTTGGAATACCTATTTATGTTTATCATAAAGATCCAAGAATAGGGTCTATAAAAACAAATATTTTGTTTGAAACTAGAGAAATCCTAAATAGTTTTGTGATGAGATTAGCTGAAAGGTGTGGAAAAATAATTTCTATAGCATCTCCTCTTTTAGATGGCTCGCTTCCGGACGGCTCGAGAGTGCAAGCAACATTAGAAAGTGATATTGCAAGAAGAGGTTCTAATTTTACAATAAGAAAATTCTCAGAAAAGCCTTTAACTCCAATAGATTTATTAAGATTTGGGACATGTGATATAAATACATTGTCATATTTATGGTTTGCAATAGAGCATGGATCTTCCATTTTAATTTCTGGGGGAACAGCGAGTGGAAAAACTACTTTATTAAATGTATTATCTCTTTTTATTAAACCTCAGATGAAGATTGTTTCGATAGAAGATACTGCTGAATTACAACTTTATCATCCTCATTGGGTTCCTCATGTTGCAAGAGTTTCGATAGCAAAAGAGGAAAGGGAAATAGATTTATATGAGCTTTTGAGAGAATCGCTAAGACAAAGACCAGACTATATAATAGTAGGAGAAGTGAGAGGAAAGGAAGCATATGTACTATTCCAGCAAATTGCTTTAGGACATGCTGGTTTAGCAACAATACATGCTGAATCTTTTTCAAAGCTTGTTGATAGACTAACTACTCCACCAATAAGTTTACCTCCTACACTTATACAAAATCTTGATTTAGTTATATTTGTTGGTAGAGTAAGAATGAAAGAAAAATATGCAAGAAGAATAATCTCAATAGCAGAAGTAATTGGATTTGATAAAGAAACAAATACTCCGAAAATAAATGAGGTTATAAGATGGGATCCTTTTCAAGACAAATTTATAACAAGCAAAAGCTATTTGATAGGTAAAATAGCTTTAAAATCTGGTCTGAAAGAAGAAGAAATAAAAAATGATTTAAAAGATAGGGCAAAGTTCCTTTACTTTTTGGTTAAGAGGGGGATAAATGATTATAAAGAAATAACGAAAATGCTTAACATGTTTTACAGTTATAGAGATGTAATAATGGAAAAGATAAATGCTGTAATCTAAAAACTCAAAATACAATAATATAAATTAATTTTGTGATATAATTTTATTGTATGACATCTTATTCAAAATTTTGTTTTAAATATTTCGGAAGCTTAGTTAAACCTTTTAGAAAATATTTTATAGATGTAAAAGCTGATTTAAGGATAGCTGATCTAAATTTTACATTAGATGAATATCTTTCAATGGCTTTCTTTACCTCTTTACTTACCTTCCTTTTAGAAATCCTTGTAATGTCTTTTATTTTTGGACTTTTTTTCAACCCTTTTGTATCACTTTCTCTTGCAACTACTTTAGCTTTTATGCTTTCTGGTATTGTTTTCTTTATATTTTATTCATATCCAAGATTGTTAAGCAAAAAGAAGGCCGAAGATATTGATAAAGTGCTTCCTTTTGCTTCATCTTATCTTTCTGCCTTAGCTGCTGGAAAAAGTCTTCCTCTTTATCTTTTTAATACAATTTCAAGATTCAAAGAGTTTGGAGAAGTTGCAAAAACTGCAGGAAAGATAGCAAGAAATATAACCATGTTTGGAATGACATCTGCAGAAGCAATTAAAAAAGAAGCTCTCGAAACACCTTCAAAGGATTTTAGAGATTTATTGTGGGGAATTCATACAACAATAACCACAGGAACTGATATAAAATCTTTTCTAAGAGAAAAGACTGATTATTTAATGAATGAATATAGAAGAAGGATAAGAAGATTTTCTCAAGAACTTTCTATGTATATAGAAATATATCTTACTGTTGTAATAGCTGGCTCTATAATGTTTATAGTGTTGACATCTGTTATGGCTGGTGCAGGTTTTGATGTTTTAACTGTTCAATCTTTCATAATTTTTATATTATTGCCTTTTGTTTCAATTGCCTTTATGCTACTTATAAAAAGTAGGTCTCCAGTAGGGTAATTAGGATGAAAAGAGTTAAATTAAATGAAAAGAATATAATTATAATATCTTTTTCACTATTTTTGATAATACTTTTTATTTCAGCGTTTGTGTATAAAGAAATTGCGCTTTTCATTAATCTTTTAATTTTAGGGACAATGGTTCTTGTACTACCTTACACTATCTACAAATTTATCAGATTTCAGCTAATAAAAAACTGTGAAGATAATTTTCCAAATTTTTTAAGGGATGTTGCAGCAGCTAAAAGAAGCGGACTAACAATGATTCAAGCAATAAGGTCTTGTGCAAGGTCTCAATATGGAGCATTAACTCCATATGTTGTAAAGCTTAATAATCAATTATCTTGGAACATACCTTTGCAAAAGGCTTTGGAAAATTTTAGAAACTCTTTAAAAGAAAGTAGCATAATATCACAATCTATTTTGGCAATTTCGCAAATAGAAGAATCTGGAGGAAATACTGAGGATATTTTAGATTCTTTAGCAGAAAACATAGAAGGAATAAAGGAAGCAGAAGCGGAGAAAAAAACATTAATGAGTCAACACATTATAGCTATGTATGCAATATTTTATATATTCTTAGGTATCTCTTTAGTATTAATTTCTTTTTTATTAAAATTTCCAGAAATTCCTGGAGCAGAACAATTAGAAGCTTTGCCTATTGGAAGAAGCCCCTGCGAAATATGCATAAATAACCAGCAAGGAATTTGTTTTGTTTGCAATATATTTTTCCATTTGTGTAGATCTTTTGAGTTTGGTATTGCTTCGAGCCCGAGATGTTATTATAATGCTATGTTCATGCTAATGATAATAATTCAAGGGATTTTTTCCGGATTGATTGCTGGATTAGTAGGATCGAATTCAATAATAGCTGGTGTTAAGCATTCTTTAATAATGAGCATTTCTGGTTTCATAATATTTTTGATAGTAAGTCAATTCGGAATAATTTAAGTGTGTGGTATATGAAAGCTCAACTAAACATAGACTTTATATTAGCTGTAACTTTATTTATAATATCTATCCTATTTGTTTCATACACAGTAATGCAAAATGCTTTTTTACTAAGATCAGAAATAGATAAAGAGCAAAAAAGGCTTATTGGTTACGCAATTTCTCAACTCATAATATTTGATAAAGGCTATCCCGAAGATTGGAATTCCTTAGATAGTTTACAAAAGTTTGGTTTATCATTATCTCCTTACATTTTATCAAGAAATAAAATAAATGCAATAAATAACTGCTCTTATGAAAATTATAACAAAATAAAAAATTTGCTTTCTCTTCCAACAGAAAATGATTTTTTATTAATCATCACAAATCAATACGATGAAACAATATCTAAATGTGGATTGGAACATAAGTTGAGAGAAATTGTTTGGATAAGAAGGTTTGCAATTTTAGATGGTAATATAGTGAAGATTAATTTAGGCATATATTAGGTGGTAATATGAAAGGCTTTATAAAAATATTAGAAGTTGTACTTTCTCTTTTACTAATATTTGGAATTCTTCCTTTTTTTACTTCTTTTTCTAAAAGCAACGATGAATGGAATAATGCTTTACTTTCCTTGTCTCTCAGGGATATTTTAATATCATTAGATAAATCTGGAATATTGAAAAGTTATATAGTTTCAGGAAACCTGGAAGGATTAAAAAATTATATCTCTTCTTTACTGCCTGGAAACGTGATGATTGAAATATATGTTAATGGAATACCTAAAAACGTAATAAAGATAGGGTGTAACTGCACCTTAGAAGAAAAAATAAGATTAGAAAGGTCTTTAGGAATATATTTTCCAGAAGATTATACCTTTTCTCTAAGAGGGAAGATAGTAAGGTTTGAATTTTTAAATACAAACGAAATTGAAAAAATGGGAGATGCTGATGTTATAATATTTTTTGGCTGTAGAGATTTATCAAAATATTTAAATTACTTGAATGAAGGAAAAGCATTTATAATGATAGGAAATGATATATGCGAAGAAAAAATTTTTAATATAACTCTTAAAGATGGATTGGTTTCTTCTTATAGCCAAATAAACTCAAATTCTTTAGAACCTTTTAGAATAGGAGAATATTTTATTGACGTTCCGATAAGAATTTATAATAATAGTAACTTTTGGGTAAAAGAAATGTCTCATTCGTTATATGTTTGCATAGACAACAATAGTTTGCCTTGCATAAGAATTGATAACCTACCTGAAGAATATCATATTGGTGATACAATTACAATTGATGAAACAAGAATCAAAATAAAAGATATAGATGCTGATGAATCTGATGGAAGAGTATTTTCTGATATTTCAATAATTGATAGAAATTATAATTTTTATTTACCGAATCCATATCCCGGTATAGAAGAAAATGAAAAAACGATATTAAAAACTTTGAATGGATTTTCTTTTGCTCAATGTAACTATTTTATTACACAACATGGAAACGGGAGAGCTGTTTGGATAAAAGATTTTGGAGAAGAAAGAAAAGATTTTGGACAACTATTAAAATCTATTATATTATGGGCTTCAGAAGAAAGATTTGAAACACAAAAGCAAAAAATAAATAAAAATTTTATAGAAATATATTATATTGTTTCTGGGGTTTTTGAGTCTGAGCCTTATTTAATAAGGTTGATCGCTTTCTATATATATTAGATGATTATGAAAAAATGTATAGTTTGTGGGAATGATGCAGAAATAGATGTTTTTTGTAGCGATTGTTGGTTAAAAAATAAAACATTATTTGAAATTAAAGATCTTAAAATAAAGATTTGCAAAAATTGTGGAGCATATTTTGAAAAGAATAGATGGGTAAAAACTAAAAGTTTAGAAGAGAGTATAGAAAAGGTAGTAAGAAATAACATAAAAACGAAAAACAGAATTTTAGAATTAGATATATTTCCAAGAAAGATTGGAAATATGTTTTCTGTCACAATAAGCTGTAAAGGATATATACCCCCGTGCAAAAAACCGAAAATTGAAAACAAATCTATATTTGTTAAGATTGAAAATTCTTTATGCGAAAATTGTAAAAAATTCTTGGGAATGCAATATGATTCTGTAATACAATTAAGAACAAAAAATAAAATAAACTTTAGAAACATAAACTTTTCTAGAATAGAAAAGGTAAAAAGGGGGTATGATATTTACTTTATAAACAAAGAGGATGCTCAAAGAATGATTAAAAAATTAAAGCAATTTAAAATAAAGAAATCTTATAAACTAATTGGAGAAAAGCAGGGGAAAAAAATATATAGAACATTTTATTCGGTGAAAGATTATGAAGAGGGAAGAAACAAAAATAGAAGAAGAAAGAGTAAGATTACCGAAAGATAAGGAAGTTTTGGGTGTAGTGGAGGCAAAACTAGGTGGAAAAAGATTTTCTGTTAAATGTCAAGATGGCTTTGTAAGAATATGCAGAATACCTGGAAGATTAGGTAGAGATCTTTGGATCTCTGTGGGCGATGTAGTAATTGTTGAGCCTTGGATAGCACAGTCAAATGAGAGAGGAGATATAATTTGGAGTTATACTAAAGCACAAGTGGAATGGCTAAAAAGAAAAAATATATTAAAAATTTAGATTTTTAATATGAAATTTTCTAAATCATATCTTCTCAAACTTAAACCTTATTTCAACTTCTTTAAATCTTATTGAACCAAAAAAGTCTTCGAAACTTTCAAAAATTATTTCTTTTGCATTCACTCCTTTTTTTATCTCTTCTCCGAATTTTTCTAAAATTTTTGAATTCAGATAAAGAATAATTTTGTCTTTAACCTCGAGTCCTTTATTTTTTCTAGTGTCTTGAATAATTCTTATTAATTCTTTTACAAAAGATTCTTCTTCTAAAATGCTTCCTATTTCTACTTTACCTTTACTAAATTCTTTTCCTTTTTCTATAGATGAAAATTCTATAGTTTTTGCATTTGAAATTATTTTCAATTCTTCCTCAAAATCTTTGCATGCTTTCTTAACCTTTTCATCATCTGTTTGTATTATCAATTTATCAATAATCCAACGCAGCTTAATTCCTCTTTCTTTCTTTAATGAATTTATTGATTCAGCTATTTCTCTTATAATATTCATCTCTTCTTCTATTTCTTTGTTTATAAATTTTTTGTTTATTCTGGGCCAGAAAAATAAGTGCACGCTTTCAACATCTTCAAAACTTCTGAAGAAATCTTGATACATAGCTTCTGTTATAAATGGCAAAAATGGTGACAAAAGTCTTATGAGTGTTAACTGAGTCTCATAGAGTGTTTGAAGTATTTCTTCTTTGTCTTTTCCTTCATATCCTTCTTTTACTTTATCTCTTATGATATGTATATACCACCTTGAAAAATCTTCTAGAATAAAATTCTCTAATATATTTGACGCTTTGAAGAAATCATAGTTTTCTAGAAGATTTGTAACTTCGTTCTTTACGTTTTCTAATCTTGATAACAACCACAAATTGAGATTATTATGCTTTTTTATCTTCTTAGGAGAAAAATTATTTAGTGTTAAATAGGTTTTTACATATCTATGAGTATTATAAAATATATTCAACTTTCTTTTTATTTCATCTAGAACTCTAAAGCCAAATCTTAAATTATCTTTTGGGTCATGAGTCACATATAGCCATCTTAAGGTATCAGCACCGACCTTTTCTATTGCTTCATCGAGCCAAATAGCATTTCCTAAACTTTTATGCATCGGTCTTCCTATTTCGTCTAATATCTTTTCATAAAATATTGCGTTTTTATATGGTATTTTATTTGTTATTGTAATGCTCATCAAAAGTACAAAATAGAACCATAATTTTATTTGCTCTCTCATTTCACAAACAAAATCTGCAGGATACCATTTTTTCCAATAGTTTATATCATCAAAATATTTTAGTGTGGACAAAGCAACTATTCCAGCATCTAACCAACAATCTCCAACATCCTTTATTCTTTCCACCTCTTTACCACATTTTGAACATCTTATTTTTACTCTATCTATCCATGGTCTATGAAGCTCTTTTAGTTGATCTATTCCACATATAGCTTTTTTTTCCAATTCTTCTCTTGATCCAATAACCTCCAAATTTCCACATTCGCATTTATAAAATGGTAAAGGTAATCCATAGTATCTTTTTCTTGAAATACACCAATCTTTCATATTATTGAGCCAATCTATCATTAAATCTTCTCCAAAGCTTGGTTTCCACTTAATATTTTTTGCTGCTTTTATTAATCTTGGTCTTAATTCATCCATTTTTATGAACCATTCATTCACCAACCTGAAAACCAATTCTTCCTTACATCTCCAACATACAGGATATCTATGCAAATAATTCTCTATTTTAAAAAGCATGTTCCTTTTTCTCAAATCTTCTATTATTAACTCGTTGGCTTCCTTGGCGGTTTTTCCTTCAAGCCACAAAAATCCGTTTTTAAAAATACCATATTCATCTAAAGGTGAAATTGCAGGTAAATTATTTTCTTTTCCAAGCTCATAATCCTCTTCTCCACATCCTGGAGCAATATGAACTATTCCTGTTCCTTCGTCTTCTTTAACATCCTTCCATAAAATAACTTTATGAGGAAAATCTTGACCATAAAATTCTGGATACAAAGAATCATATTCCAAATCTTTAAGTCTATATCCTTCTAACTCTTCCAATATTTCGTAATTATTTAAAATCCTTTGGGCAGCGCTTTTTCCTAAATAAAGTACTTCATTATCTACTTTTACCTTAACATAAATTAAAGAAGGATTTACTGCAGCAGCAACATTAGAGCTTAAAGTCCATGGAGTTGTTGTCCAAATAAGCAAATATTCATTTTCTTTATTTTTTAACTTAAATTTTACATAAATTCCTGGATGAACAATTTCCTTATAACTATCTAATAATTCATGTTGCGATAAAGAAGTGCCACATCTTGGACACCAAGGCATTACTTTATAACTTTCATAAAGCCAACCTTTCTCAAAACATTTTTTCAAAAAGAACCATATAGCTTCTATATTTTTATCATCCATTGTATAATATGAATTTTCCCAATCCATCCATTGGCCTAGTCTTATAGACTGCTGAGTTTGGATATTGGAATATTTAATAACTCTCTTTTTACACTCATTCACAAAATTTTCTATTCCAAATTTTTCTATATCTTTTTTTGTTTTAAATCCTAGTTCTTTTTCTACTTCTACTTCAACCCATAAACCATGACAATCGAATCCATTTTGATATCTTTGGTCGTAGCCTCTTAATGCCCAAAATCTCTGGAATAAATCTTTTAAAGTCCTTCCCCACGCATGATGTACTCCCATAGGATTATTTGCTGTAATTGGGCCATCTAAAAAAGAGAATCTTTTCTTTCCTTCATTTTTCTTTCTAAGCTTTTCAAATATTTTGTTTTCTTCCCAAAATCTTAGTATTTTTTCCTCTATTTTATCTGGATTATAAAATGTGGAGTCCAACATAAAACATCACAGATCTAAATTATAAAATTTAAAATAAGAAAATTTTTATGCCTTTTCTCTTTTTCTGACTTTTTAAAAAAATAAAAATTATGAAAGAAGTTGCTGCTCCACAAACAAAGCTAAGAACAATATATTCTTCTTTGCATCTTTCAACTTCATATGGTATTATCTCTACACTTTTTTCTTCTATGATTGAATCTTTTTCTCGATATATCTCAAATACTTTAATAGAATTTTTAGCAAAGTTCTTTGCACTAACAAAGTAAGATAAAGCTGCTTTTAAATCTTTCTCTTCAAGTGTTTCACCATATTCATAATAGTTTAGAGCTAATATCGGAATTATTCCTTTTCTAAAAGCTTCAGATATTTTTTTAGATGCATCATTTTTAACCTCATCCAAGAAATCTTTCGTTTTATTAGTTTTGCTTTCTAAGATCATATTTACGTCAATTTCTGATTTTGTTGAAACTAATTTAAAGAGACTAGAAGAATATTTTCCATATTCTAAATATTCTTTCGCTTTCTCTAGAGAATCTTTTATATTAGTTACATCTATTCCCATTATACCTGCATATCCCATATAAGATACAATTTCTGAAATATCTTTTTCAATTATTGTCTTTAACTTAGAAAAATTGAAATCTATTTTTACTTCGCTAAATCTGTTTGTTAAATAAAGCCAGTTTTCCACTGTTTTAGCTCTTTCTTGAGCATAACTTAAATATCTTATCGAATCTTCATATTTAGAATTATAAAATTGTTTCCATGCTTCTTGTACATTATTTTCACAATCCGATAGTCTATCCTCAGATATAGATATTATTTCAATATCAGAGATGCTATCCATTTTTTCTTTTTCTTTCTCTATCTTATCTGTTAAATTTATCAACAAAAGCTCTATATTTTTTAGTTTGTTTTCTATCACGCTCTTTTTTCTATTGCTTTCTAGAAAATCTAAAAGATTTTCTATATAAGCAGTTTCAATTCCAATAGAAAAGGAATAGCTAGAAGAAGAATAGTATCTACCTTTCTCAAAAAGTTTTTTTGTTTCGTTTAACTTTTCTTTTTGTATATTTATTAAAGATCTTATCGAGTTTTCTTCAGAATAATCTAAAACTAATTTTTTAAGTCTTTTTTCTGCATTCTCTATCCTTTTTTCCACTTCTTCTATATATTTTTCAGCAATCTCTTTCATTGCCTTTTTTACTTCTTCATTTTCTTTAAAATCATATTTTTTTGTTTTTATTTCAAAGCCCGTGAAATATTTAAAGGCATCTTTAACATTATCTACTTCAATTATAGTAATGTTCCATTTTTCTTTGGCATAATTTATAACATCTATACCATTATAATTTCTTTGACCTTTCGGTATCAAAAATAAAGAAAAATTGTGTAGAGCTGCTGCATGAGCCTTTTCTAAAATTCCTCCTACTTGACCTATAGTACCATCTATATTTATTGTTCCGCTCATAATCACATCATTTCTTAAACTTAAGTTCAACATAGCTGCTAATAATCCTACAGTCATAGAAGCTCCTGCTGATGGTCCGCCAACAATTGGAGCATTAGATTTTATTACAAAAAACAAATCATACTCTTCTGGGTCTATATCCAACAAAGAAGAAACAACCTCTCTCGCTATTCTTGCACTAGATTGTGTATCTACTTCTGTTAAAGGCATTGTATCTATAAATATATGACCATTACCTTTTTTCACATATATATCTAATATCGCTAAAACTCCTCTTTCTTTTTCATTAATTTTTTCAATTGCTGGAAGATATAACCTAACATGCCTTTCATCAATTGTTTGTGGCTTTACAGTTGATAGAATTAAAATTATGAATATTGTAAACGAAATCAAAAACCTCTTCATAACTTATAATAATCGGACAAAAAATTAAAAATGTTTTAAATCTTTCTGCTTTTTATCTTTCCTATCTTCTTTTCCATCTCGTGTTTAATTTTTTTAATTGCTTCTTGGATTGAGAAAATTAGATTTTCTTCTGAAGCGCTAGCGACAAAAATTCCAAAATCACTAAAAACTCTCATTCTTGGAATATATATAGTTTTTCTTCCTTTATCTATCTTTTCTATGTATAGGAAAATGCTGCTTATCTTTAAACCCTTTCTTTTTGCTAAGTTTCGAAGTTCCTCATATATCTTTTCTCTTTCTTTTTCTGTTAACTCTCTTACATTAGATATTTGAATGTTTGTTTTCTCTTCTTTTATCATAAACAATTCCAAAATATCTTTTGGAGTTATTATTCCTATTGGCTTTTTATTTTCTGTTATTATTACATCTCCATTTTTAATTATCTCATTTATTATGTCTTTTACCATAGATCCTTTTTCCACATAATATGCATTTTTCATAACAATCTTTGCAGAAAGTTCTCTTACTGGTATTATTTTTCCTGAACCTTCTTTGCTTCTTTTTTGTTTTACTTTTGGCTTAAGAATTGACGCTAAATCAGAAACTCTAACTATTCCTATTAAATCTTCTTTTTTATTAATCAGAGGAACTCTTGAGATATTGTTCTCTCTCATTATATGTTTTATTTTTCCTATTGTAGAGTCTTCAGAAGCGCAAATAATATTTGACATTACATCTTCTACCTTAATATTTTCTAAACTATTATTTTCTCTTATCGCTTGCAATAAATCGTTTTCAGATATTATTCCAATAAATTTTTCTTTTTCAAATATTGGAACAGCTTTAACACCATTCTCTAGGATTATTTGAATAGCATCCAATAAATTTGTTGAAGCTTCTATTTTTGGTATATTTGTTTTAACTACACTTTTTATTTTTGTTTTTTCAGGTTCGATATCCTTTATAACAATATCTTTAATAAAAGCGATTCCTACAAACCTTTTTCCATCAAAAATAGGAAAGAAGTGGCTTTTTTCTATTTTTCCGAGAATAGTAGCTACATAATCGTTTAAATCAAATATAGGAATATCACTTCTTGATAATTCTTTTACACTTATTTCATTTATGTTTTTCATTTAGCTTAACCTCACATCAAAAACAATTAAAATAAGTTTATCTGCTGCCATTTCTATATCTTTCTTATTCATTCCCTGTATAATTATCTTTTCATCTTTAAGCCTTACAGAATTTTCTTTTGCTCCTGTGTTTGGGCCGCGTAACTCTATAACAGGAGTTTCATTGCAAACCTCGAATGTTTTTGTATAATTTTCTTTTGTCAAATAGTACCTTGTTAATTTATAAACTATATTGAAAGAAACTACTGCAAATATTGCATTATCTGTTTCGCTTGAATTATCAAAATTTATGCATATCTTTCTGCTATTATCCAAAATATTTTTTATTTTTTCATTGTTATCTGAAGGTATCTTAACAACTTCATACAGATTTGTATTAAATAAATATTCGTTTCCATCTACTATTATGCTATTTAAAATTTTTTTCTGATCTTTATAAAAAAAGAAAATTCCGGATATAAAAAGCAAAATAAATATTATAAAAATATGAAAAGATTTAACCCTAAAAGCCATATTTAATTTATATTTAATAAAAATTTTAAATGTGAGAAAATGATAATCTGTATTTCTGGAACGCCTGGAGTAGGAAAAACTACAATCTCAAAAGAATTAGCTAAAAAACTTGGAATGAAGGTTGTTGGCTTAAATAGATTAATAAAAAAACTCAATCTTATCGAAGGTTTTGATAAAAAAAGAAATGCCTTTATTGTGGATGAAAAGAAACTAAAAAAGATTAAGCTTAATGGAAATTTTATAATTGATGGTCATCTTTCTCATTTTATTCCAAATGATTTAACAATCGTTTTAAGACTTCATCCAAAAAAATTAAGAGAAAGACTAAAAGCAAAGAAATGGAAAAGGGAAAAGATAGAAGAAAACGTTTTAGCCGAAGCTCTCGACATAATATACGGAGAGGCTTTGAGATGCAAAAAGGAAAAAATAGCAAAGAATGTTGTACAAATAGATACAACAAATAAATCAGTAAATTCAATAATTAAAAGAATTTTAAATATGTTAAAAGAAGAAAAATATAAGAGTGATGATGTTGATTGGTTAAGTGAATTAGAAAATGGGGAGATATTATGAAAAAAAGATTACCTCCTGAAGTATCGGCAAGAATTTTTGATAATGTATATATATGCAGAAAATGTGGAACAAAAATAAGAACAAAAAATCCTGAAAAAACAAAGTGCAGAAAGTGTGGATCTAAAAAACTAAGACCTAAAGCAAAGGAAAGAAGAGGGGTTTCTAAATAGTGGTTATATGAATATTGAAGAGATATGGACTGAAAAATATAGACCAAAAAAATTTAGCGAGATTGTTGGTCAGGATGAAATAGTAAAAAGATTAGAGTCTTTTGTTAAAAATAAGTCTTTGCCGCACTGCTTATTTGCTGGGCCAGCTGGTGTGGGAAAAACTACTACTGCATTAGTAATAGCGATGGAACTTTTTGGTGATAAATGGCATCAGAACTTTTTAGAATTAAATGCTTCTGATGAAAGAGGAATAGACACAATAAGAACTAAAGTAAAAGATTTTGCTAGGACAGTGCCTTTGGAAAAGGGATTTAAAATAATATATTTAGATGAAGCCGATGCTCTCACAAGAGATGCTCAACAAGCTTTGCGCAGAACAATGGAAAAATATGCTGAAATTACCAGGTTCATATTAGCATGCAACTATGTATCAAAAATAATTTTACCGATACAATCAAGAACAGCAATTTTCAAGTTTAAGCCTATAGAAGAAAAGGCTATGAAAAAATTCTTAGAAAAGATAGCAAAAAATGAAAACCTTAACGTCAAAGAAGAGGTTTTTAAGGTAATATACGAAATAAGTGAAGGTGATATGAGGCGAGCAATCAACATATTGCAAACAGCGGCATCTCTAGAAAAAAAGATAACAAAAGAAATCATATATTCAGTAACTTCAAACCCGAATCCAGAGGATATAAAAAAGATGATAGCTTTCGCTTTAAATAAAAAATTTGACGAGGCTAGAAAAATTCTCTTAAAGCTTTTAAGAGAAGAAGGTCTAAGTGGAGAAGATATTATAAAGGAGATACATAACCAAATATTTAAAATGGATATAGAAGATGAAAAAAAGGCGAAGATGCTAACATTAACAGGAGAGTGTGAATTTAGAATTTCTGAAGGATGTAATCCTCAAATCCAATTGGAATCCTTGCTTGCACAATTTATGGTTTGATTTTTTATTTTTGTTTCTATAAAATAGAACATTTTTAAAATGGTTAAAAAGTAGAGATGCCGGAGGTGGGATTCGAATTCGTGGACTTTTAGCCGAAAGCTAAAAATCTCCCACGACCACTACGTCTCTTAGCTTTCATCATCTTTCAGAGCTCATGAAAAGCACATGAGCGTAGCACTCTTTACTGGCTCAAAACAACCAGCTGAGCTACTCCGGCATCTTTTTTATCTTTATTATCAAAGAAATAAAAAATTTCGTCTTCATTTTTCTTGCTCGTTTTCTTTTATCATTCTTAATAATTTATCCTTATCTTTATAGTACATCACTATATATTTCGAAACATCTTTTACGGACCTGATTCCATTCTTTAAAAGCCATTCTAAGAGTTCTCTTCTTTGACTTATTTCTTTATGAATCTCTCTAAATGATATTCCTTTTTCCATTGCGATTTTTTCTAATACCCAAGAATAACCTTTAAATTCTATCTTATCTTCTGATGGTATCCAAGCAAAAGATCTAACAGCATTTGCTCGCCCCGTAGCTTTGTCTATGTTCTGGATTTCCATAACCTCTTTTATTCTTCTTGCACTTTTACCTTTTTCTCTAGCATGTACCATAATGATAACAATATCCAAAACCTCTATTAAGAAAGGAGAAAGCTCTATTGGTGGTGATTCTAATCTTTTTATAACATCTTCGAGGCTTGCGGCATGCATTGTTGAGAATGAGGGATGACCTGATGCCATGCCTTGGAACATAACATAGGCTTCCTTACCTCTTATCTCTCCTACTATAAGATAATCAGGATTCTGCCTAAAACTTTCTTTTAGAAGATCATATAAAGAAACTTCACCAATACCAGAACCACCAAAAGCTGGTCTTGCTACTCCTGGAATCCAATGTTCATGCGGTAACATTAGTTCTCTTGTATCTTCGATTGAAACTATTTTAGCTTCTGGTGCGATGAAAAGAGAAATCGCATTTAGCAAAGAAGTTTTTCCTGTTGAAGTACCTCCACATATCAAAATATTCTTTCTTGCCTCTATTGCATACCATAAATAAGCCATTAATTCAGAGGATGCTGTTTTTAATGCTATTAAATCTATTGGCGAAAGAGGCTCTTCTCTAAACTTTCTTATTGAGAATGTTGGACCCCTTGTTGTTACATCTCCTGTAAGAGTTGCTTGCACTCTCGAGCCATCTGGAAGAGTACCATCAAGCAAAGGCTCTGCATAACTTATATATCTATCACATCTTTCAGCAAGCTTTACAACAAAATCTCTTAGTTTTTCTATGTTATTATATATTATGTTTGTTTTTATGCTTCCGAGCCTTTGATGAACAACAAAAACAGGCAAATTTACACCATCAACACCAATATCTTCAATAAATGGATCGTACATTAGAGGCTCTATTTCATTTAAACCAACAAAATCTCTATAGATATAGTACATTATTTTGAGATACTGTTCCGGGGTTATCTTTATTCCATATTGGTCTATTATTTTATGAACTTTATCTTCAAGGATTTCAATCAACAAATTTCTTTCTTTAACAGAAGAAAGGCTTATATCTATTACTTGGATCAAACCTCTTTTAATTCTATCCAAAATCTCTTTCTCATATTCTGTTAAAATTGGTTCTATAACATTATAAATAACTTCATTTTTTATTGGATCTTTTCTTATTAAAGCATAGGCATAAGGATATATTAAAGGATATCTTATAGGCAATTTATTAGGAATTACTGGTCTTTTAATAATTGAGATACTAAACTTTGGAAATTTATTTTTTTCTTTT
>CAZSPP010000014.1:0-42259 GCA_964608845.1 uncultured archaeon
AACGAATATTGGAGTAATGAAGAATACTGCTATTGTAAACGGGACAGATTATTGGTTATTTAATTTCACTATAAATATAACAGCAAATGTTTCTGGATTAATACAATTTAAAATGGATCCTTGGAGATCAGATTCCAAAGACACAACCATACCTTTAACAAGCGGAACAGGAGGAAACGAAACATATTATGCTAGTATGTGGTTAAGTACAAATACGAGCAACATATTTAATGTTACTGAAGAGTATTCTTCCTCAGGCATTTTATTAAATGCTACTGAAAATAAAATATATACACTAATCTTAAAAATGATTATTCCTAAGAATACTCCAATAGCGAGCGATTGGTGGACTACTTATAGTATATTATTTAGATCAACAGTATAATTAAGGTGCTTTTATGAAAAAGACTTATATTTTAATATTAGTCTTATTTTTATTCTCGATTTCAAGCGCAGAATATACAGGAGTATTAAATATGATAACAAGCTCTACAAATATAGTTACTGGCTTATATGGACAAACAATAAGAGAAACTACAACATTAACAACAACCACAACACTAACTACAACATTAACAACAACCACAACAACATTAACAACAACCACAACAACATTAACCACAACAACCACAACATTACCACAAATATATTCAGAAAATATAACAATCAAAAATGAAGAAATAATTAAAATTATTGAAAATTTATCAAGCTTATTAGAAAAGCATATTGGAAAAATTGATATTAATAAAATGAAAAAAACAACATCTGAAATATTGGATGATGTTATAATAAAAAGGGAGCTAGTGATAGGTAATAGATCATTTCTTACAACTAGTGTAAAATATCTTGGAAACAAGACTTTAAAGAATTTAATTATATATGAAAATATATCAAAACAATTCGCAATAAATGCTAGTGATTTAAAAATATTTTCTGATACTCAACCAATTGTCTTAGAAGAAGACCCGGTCTTGCTATTTATATATTCAAATGTTTCTCAAAACGACACTATATTTATAAGATACTCCGTTGAGAGAGAAGTAAATAAAAATGTTTTGGACGAATCTAAAATATTTATTATATCAGAAGATTTTAAAAAAGACAAAGAAAAAGCTTTTATATTGGTATTATCTATTATATTTTTGATAGTTTTTGTAACTTTTGCTTATATAATCTTTTCTCGAAAAAAAGTTTATAGGTATTCATTTAGAAAGAGATCTTGGCCAATTAGTTTTATTTTAAAGATGAAACTAAAGAGAGTTAAAGAAAAGATAAAAAGAATATTTAAAAAAGAGGGAGAAGAAAAATTCAGATATCAGTTTAAGAAATGATTATTTTATAAATCTTTCAGCTCCTGTAGATTTTAACAATTCTTTCATCAAAATTTCTGCAATACCTTCATCAATCTTTTCTAGATCAACTATTAAAAAAAGAATTTTGCATCCATTTCTATAAACCCTTCCGAATATTGCACCGCGAATCTTCCAATCATCTTCCACCAAAATACAAGCATTAGGATTTTCTTCCATAATTTTTATTATTTCATCATAGGTTATCATTCTTCTAGATTTTGGAGGGAATTTTCTTTCCAACTCAAGAATTTCTTCTATATCTTTTTTTTCAACCTTTCTTATTTTTATATTTTCCATAAGATTCACGAATAAAAGATAGGTCTTTTAGAAAGATATTTGTTCATTGGCAACATATCATAAGGAAATCCTTTTGTTTCAGATTTTATGAATTCTATTATCTCACTTAAACCCATTTTTTTAACAATGCTTCTTTCTCTGCATCTAATTCTTACAGAAATTTCTTTATTTTCAGCCTCCTTTTCTCCTATAACTAATATGATTGGTATCCACTCCATTTCCGCATCTCTTATTTTTTTAGGTATAGTTTCTTCTCTATCATCAATATCAACTCTTATTTCATTTTTTTCAATCTCTTTAGCAATCTCTTCGGCATAATTTATAAAGTTATTATTTACAGGACATATTCTTACTTGTGTAGGAGATAGCCATAAAGGTAGCATAGGAATTAATCCCCTTTCTTTATTCATAGCCTCTTTTTCAAGAATTGCATAAATAACCCTTTCAACAGCTCCACTTGGAGATAAATGCAATATTATAGGAAATTTTTTTTCTCCATCAGAATCTATAAATTTAATTCCATATCTTTTTGCATTTTCAACATCTATTTGGTCTGTTGTTAATGCGGCAGCTTTATCTAATGCATCAACAAAATTCAATTCATATTTAAAAACAAAATAGAAGAATTGTTTATCCCACATCTCTAGAAGTGCAGGTTTGTTCCACCTTCTTACTAATTCGTTGATAAAATCTTTATTTTTTTCGTAAAAATCTTTTGTCACTCTAATAGCAAGTTCTAGATCATCTCTTGTTAAACCAAAGCCTTTTTGTATATCCAAAGATAATTCAAACCTTTTAATGATTTCATCTTTTGCCTGTTCAATATCTTTACAAAAAGCATGACAATCAGGCATTGTAAAGGCCCTTAACCTTCTTAAACCAGCTAATTCACCTCGTTGTTCAACCCTAAAACTGTATCTAGTTAGTTCATAAAGCCTGATTGGAAGATTTTTGTATGAAATTGTTGCATCCTTTGCTAACAAAAATTGACCGAAGCATGCAGCAAACCTGAGAAAAACCTTTTTGTTTGGCGTTTGAATAACATATTGTCTTGCAGGGAATCTATCCAAATAATCTTTAAGAGCAGGGTATTCAAAATCATACATTATCGGGGTTTCAACTTCCATTGCTCCATATTCTTTCATTTTCGTTGTTACAAATCTTTCAATTAAAGATTTTACTAATCTCCCTTTTGGTAGAAATCTTAAGTTTCCAGGATCACTTGCAGGCTCATAATCAGCTATTTCTAGTTTTTTCATTAATTTTATATGAGGAGGCTCTTTCTCAACTTTTCTCGATTTTGCTATTTCGTATTTCGCGAATTTTTCAAGATTTTTAAACTCAGAGAAATCGAAACCAAAAATTTTTCCATTCTCTATTTCTATTTTATTTAATCTTCCATTAGGCTCTATTATAAACCATTCAGATATTAGCTGTTTTTCTTTTTTCAGAGCTTCAGAAATTTCACCTATTTTTATCTCTCTTGATAATTCTGAAAGTGGGTGACCTTTACATTTTATTTCAAAAGATTTATACCAACCGAAAGGAGCTCTATATACTTCATACTCATTTTTCAAAATATTTTCAGCTTCTTTTAAAATCTCTATAGCAGTAGAAGGAGAAGATAATTCTTTACTTAAATGAGCATAAGGATATAAGACAATCCTTTTTGTTTTCACCTCTTCAGCTATTTTTTTAATTTCTTCGTAAAGAGCTTCAGCTATTTTCTTCAAATCCTTTTCATCAGATTTTTCTACAGTAACAAAAACCACTAAACATTCTTCTATTCTCTTCTTTTCTGGTTCACATTCTTCAGCAAATTCAATTGCCTTTTCTTTTGGTTCAAACTCTATAAAATCTGAATGAATTGCTAAAATTTTCATAATTTACTAATTCAAGAAAAATATTATAAAACTTTTTTTGATTATATTTTTACATATAGCCCCGTGGTGTAGCGGTCAAGCATGACGGCCTTTGGAATTTAATTCCAAAGATGCGATTTAATGAGCAAATAAAGAAAGCCGTAGACCTCGGTTCGAATTTTTGAAAATCCGAGCGGGGCTATTCTTCATATTCACTAATTGCTTTTAATCCAGAGTTTGTAATAACTAGGTATGTTGTTCCAAAACTTAATGTAGAAATATAACCCTTTTCTATCAATCTTTCTATTATTTTCATGAGATCTGGATTAAGATCTTTAAAACTTTTAGCTAATTCACTCCTCATTACTACATGCTTTTCACTTATTTTTTTCAAAACTTTGTATTCTTCTTTTTCTAACATTTTATCACACAACCAATTCTTCTCTTATTTTTTCTGCTTTCTTTTTTCCTGAAATTATTTCTACAATCTTTAAAGCAAATTCTATTGCAGTTCCAGGAGATTTTGATGTTATTATGTTGTTATCCACCACAACCTTTCCATCTCTCGGTTTTGGAAGTTTTTTTTCAAGTCCTGGATAACATGTAGCTATCCTATTATTTAATATTCCTGCTTTTACCAAAACAAGAGGCGCACCACATATAGCACCAATTATCTTTTTCTTTTGGTCAAAATCCTTTACAATCTTTAAAATTGTACTGCTATTTGAAAGATTAATATATCCAGGATTTCCTCCAGGAAGAATAATCGCGTCATAGTTTTCTGGATCAATATCAGAAATCTTTTTGTCAGCTATAATCTTTATTCCATGCGCACCTTCTATTATAGAAGAAACAAGGCCTGCTAATGTTACATCAATATCAGCTCTTCTCAAAATATCTACAATAGCAGCTGTTTCAATTTCCTCAAAACCTTCTGCAAGAGGAACCAAAACCTTCATTAAATCACCTTTATATAAATAACGCAAATCTAAAGTATTTAAAATTTATAACCAAATGGAATAAAAGGTGATAAAAATTATATTCGGAATAACAATATTTTCAATTAATAGTATAAATAAAAGAAAAACAAATGTTAAAGAAATATCAGTAAGTTCAACACCTCAAATAAAAAATGTAAAAGAAAAAGAATTAGAAGGAATTGAGGGGAAGCTTCTTCTTATAGAATTTATATTCACAACAAAATATGAGCCAGATATAGGAGAAATAACGATGGAAGGAGAAATTCTATATAAACCAAAAGATATTGATGAAGTAATAAAATATTGGAAGAAGAACAAGAAATTGCCTGATGAGATAGCAATACCTATATTGAATACATTATTTCGAAAATGTTTAACAGAAGCAGTAAACATATCTGAAAAGCTTCAATTACCGCCTCCTATAATATTTCCAACAGTCAAACCAAAAGAATAAGTTAAAATAATAATAAATATATTCCAAAAACAATCAAAAATAATCCAAAAAATATTCCAGTATTTTTAAATCCTCTATGAGTATACCCAGTTCCAGGAAAATAGAATGTCATAAAAGATCCAAAAACAATCAAAAATATTCCTATAATTTTTTTGATTAATAAGTAAACATCAACCCCTCTTATTAGAAGATAAATACCGAAAAAAGTTAAAATTAATGAAATTATAAGAACCTTCAACGTTTCCTTATCCCCTTTTCTAGAATCTATTAAGTTATAAATCCCAAAAATACCTAAAGCTATAAGCAGACATGCAAAAATCTCTAAAAACATAAAACATTACCGAATTAAAATTATAAAAAAAAGATTAAATTTTTTAGATGAGTCATATGGAATGTTTTAGAGCTGTAGTAAAAATACCTAAGGAAAGAATAGAGGTTTTGAGAAAGTTTTCAAAAGAAATAGAAAGAATTGGAAAGGTTAAATTAGAAATAAATAGTGAAGTTGTGTTAAGTGGAGATAGTATGAATGTCTATCTTGCAAAAAATGTTGTAATTGCAATTGGCAGGGGGTTTGATTTTAAAGAAGCGTCAAAACTTTTTAAAGATTATATACTTTATGTAATACCTATATCAAAAAATAAGAACACTCTCGTCAGAATTAGAGGAAGAATAATTGGAAGAAAAGGTAAGATAAAGAAAATAATAGAAGAGTTAACAAACACAAAAATATCTATATATGGGAAAACAGTATCTGTGATAGGAAAGGGAGAAGGATTAAATGATGCAGTTTTTGTATTGAATATGCTTATATCAGGAAAAAGCCATTCATATATTATAAATTTTTTGAAGAAGAGAAGATATCAAAGATTTGAGGAGGATATCAATGAATAAAACAGCAGAAGAACTTGCAAAAGAACAGAAAGAAATTTCAATTAGTGAATTTTTTGAAAAAAATAAACATTTGTTAGGGTTCGATAATCCGGTTAAAGCATTATTAATGGCTGTAAAAGAAGCTGTTGATAACTCTTTAGATGCTTGTCAAGAAGCAGGAGTATTACCGGATATAGTTGTAAAAATAAAAGAAATAAAGGAAGATGTTTATGTCGTAAGAGTTGAAGACAATGGTCCAGGAATAGTTAAAGAGCAAATTCCAAAAGTTTTTGGAAAATTATTATACGGTTCAAAATTCCATAAAATAAAGCAAAACAGAGGACAACAGGGTTTAGGAATATCCACAACAGTTCTTTATTCCCAAATTACTACAGGAAAGCCAGCAAGAATATGGAGTAGAACAGGAGAAAATAAACCAACATATTATTTTGAAATTCATATAGATACCCAAAAAAACGAGCCAATAATTTTAAAAGAAGAAAAACAAGAAGATGTTATAAAAGATCATGGGACAATAGTTGAAATTACATTGGTAGGAAAGTATAGAAAACAAATAGAAAAATATCTTGAACAAACATATCTTGCAAATTCATTTGCAGATATAACATTTTATTCTCCAAAAGGAGAAAAGATAAAGTTTAAAAGAGCCGTTGAACAACTTCCTAAAAAACCCAAGGAGATGAAGCCTCATCCACACGGAGTTGAATTTTGGACATTATTAAAAATGCTTTCACAAACAAAGTCCAAAACTTTAGAATCTTTTTTAATAAATGAGTTTTCTTCTATAGGGACAAAAAGCGCAAAAGAAATATGTAAAATGGCTCGTTTAGATCCAGATTTAAATCCAGCAAAAATTACAAAAGAACAGATAGAAAAACTTCTTAAAGCAATGCAAAATGCTAAAGTTCAAAGACCACCATTAGATTGCTTATCTCCTATCGGAGAGGAAGAACTGAAAAAGAGCTTGAAAAGAATTTATAAAGATGCAGAATTTATTACAGCAGTTACAAGAAAACCAGAAGTATATAGAGGTTTTCCATTTATAATAGAAGCAGGCATAGTATATGATTCTAAAAACTTTACAGAATTCGAATTAATAAGATTAGCGAATAGGGTTCCTTTGTTATATCAAGCAGGGGCCTGTGCTATCACAGAAGCTATGAAAGAAATTGATTGGAGAAGGTATGGAATAGATTCTTCACAAGGAGTTCCTCAAGCTCCCATGAAGCTTGTGGTTCATGTATGTTCAGCATGGGTTCCGTTCATTTCAGAAAGTAAGAATGCTATAGCATCTTATCCTGAAATAATCAGGGAAATAAAACTTGGAATACAAAAAGTAGCTCGAAGACTTTCTGTTTATCTAAGCGGAAAAAGAAGAGAATATCAGCAGAGAAAAAAGATTGAAATGTTTTATAGATATGCTCCAGAAGTTATAGAATCATTAAGTAAACTTACTAACAAACCGATAGAGGAAGTGAAGGAAAAGGTTGAAGCGCTTATCTCATCAAAAATATTAAAAGACTCAGAAGAAAAAGAACAAACTACTTAAATATTTTTATATGTATAAGATTTAAAGGTGTTTATATGAGTGACAAAAAGAAAATTGTTATAGAGAATGTTGTCGCTTCTACAACAATTAATAAGCCTATACCACTTGATAAGCTTTTAACTATTCTCGAAGCAAGTGAATATGAACCAGAGCAATTTCCAGGTTTGGTTTATAGGTTAAATGAGCCGAGAGCAGCATCTCTTATATTTCGTTCAGGAAAAATAATATGTGTTGGAGCAAAGTCGATACCTGAAGTTAAAACTGCATTGATGGAAATAGTAAAAAAAATAAAAAAGGTTGGAATAAAAATAGATGAAAAAAACATAAAAATAAAAATAGAGAATATTGTGGTTACCGTAAATTTAGATAGAGAGTTAAACTTAGACGAGCTTGCATTTTCATTAGAAGCAAGCGAATATGAACCAGAGCAATTTCCTGGTCTAGTTTACAGACTTTTCGAGCCGAAGGTTGCGTTTTTGTTATTTTCTTCAGGAAGAGTTGTATGTGCTGGAGCGAAATCAATAGGAGATGTTAAAAAGGCAGTAGAAATATTAGAAAAAAGACTTTCGAAAATTTAATAAAATAAACAACATTTATAAAATCTGTTGTTATATCTATTTATATGGTAAAAGTTTTTGCAAAAATTTTTTTTATATTCTTTTTAATTGTTATATCCTTAGTTGTAGCTCAAGAAAACAAAATAAATTGTACTAAAGAAAAATATTTTGTAGGAGAATATATTAATTGTATTGCTGATTGTGAAAACGGGGCTTGGTTTATTACAAATAAATTAGGAAAACCCTTGGACGATTCTTTGGTTATAGATATACCTCCAAAAAATTTAATAAGAGGACCAACAAAAGAGGAAGGAATAGTTACTATAAATCTAATATGTTATCAACCATCAGGATATTATCAAAAAGATATAATAATAGAAAAAGGTGTTGATATCTCTTGTGCCGAAGAATGCAAAACAGAAAATATTTGTACATGCGAAACAAAAAATTGCACAAAGGGTTTAGTAACATTAAAAAATTTAGAACAAAATCCTCTAGACAATGATATTTTCAAATTTATTTATGGAGATACAATGATAAATTTCACACCAAAAAATGTCGGATCAGTTTCTGCAAGATTAGATTGTTTTGAACCTTATCAATTGATAAGAGAAACAAAAATAAAAATTATAAAATCGTGTACAGGTTCGATATCATTAACATTAAAACCAAATTATACCTATGTTTCTAAGGCAGTAGAAGCGTATGTTTCTGGGTTAAGGGATTGCGAAAACAAAACAATATCTATAAGAAGATACTCTTGTAATGGAGTCGAGGTTTGCAACACAACACAAGATAATAGCTGTACATTTCTCGCTCCTTCTGAAAAAGGAAGATATACTTACTATGCTTGCATAGATAAAAATGATGATGGAGATACAGAAGATCCAGGAGAGAATTCATTAGCTTTATTAGATGTTGATGTTCAACCTGAAAATTTAAAAATAGCAAATTTGTCATGCGAGAGAGAAAAAGGTTTTTGCAGTTTAAATGTTTATGAAAACACTATAAATGATTCTGTTGTGTTGTTTATATTTCTGATAGAAGAACCTAAAGGAACTATATACTATCTTTCAAATCTAAATATGGAAAAATATTCAGTAGGAGATAAAATATCATTTCTTTCTCCTATAACAGAATGCCCAGAGGGAAGGGAGTTGAAGATATTAGCTTTAGCATATCAACTAAGTGATCTTAAAAACAGATTGCTTAGAATTAAAACAAGAGGATTTATTTGTTAAATAAGTTTATATTTCTGATTTTAATCCTGAATTCTTAATTTTTTAAAAATATTGTTAATATAAAAGATATAAGACAAAAATCTATAAGAGAGGAGTAAAAATGGCGACACTTTCCTTGGAATATATCTTTAAAATATTGATTCTTTCCGTTGTTGCTATTATAATAATACTAACAATCATGAACTTTTATGAAGATATTGAGTCTATTGTTAAAAGCTGGTTTAGAGGTGAAGAAAAAATAGAATTTCCAAAAGATGTGACAAGAGATTCTTTTAATTCAGGAGAGATAGCTACCTATATTCAAGATTGCTATTCACGAATGTCTTCCTTACCAGAGCAAAAGCAAAAGGATATTGTATGTTATATATTACTCGCTAGAAATGGTTTTTCTGTTAATATAGATGAGATTAGAGCAAGATTGCCTAGAGATATAAATGTCACATTTTTGGCAACATTTAATAAGAATTATGTTAAAATAGAGTTTGTTGATGTTGGTAATAGAATAATTGTTAAAGAGTAGCAGTTACAGAATATTTCTTTAATTATAAATAATTTTATGTATTAGAATTTTGATATGTTTGGAAATAAGCTTTGCATATTTTGCGGAAAGAAATTAAAAAGAGATTGGAATTTTTGTCCAAATTGTGGTTTTAATGTTAAAGAGTCTCGTATCAAAAAAATAGAAAAAAGAATTCCAAACATTTTTTCTATATCACTCAAGTTTTTACCATTTTCGGAAAGAGCGAAAGCTCAAAAAATTTTTTATAAAAAAATAGAACCAAAAATAAGGAAAAGCCTTTATCAAGAAAAATTAGAAGAAAGAAAAATTTTTTGCAAACAAGCCAATAAAAATATAGAAGAACCTAAAATAGAAATAAAAGAAGATGAGAAAAAAAGAAATATATTAGTTTATTTACCAGAGGTTGAAAACGAAAAAGATATTATAATAGAAAGATATCCACAAAGCATAGAAATAAGAGCATTCGGAAAAGATAAGCTTTATTTTAAACTCATTCCAATTCCAAATTATTATAAAATAGAGAAAAGTTTTAATAATGGAATTCTCAAACTAGAAATAAATAAAAACATTTTTATAAATTTTTGATTTATATACTCAAGGTATTTGATTTTTTTGAAATAATCTTTTTTCCAATTTCATATTTCACTTCAGCAGAAGGTAATAATACTCCACCTTTTACAATCAATAAAGGCTTTATTCTATAGCTCACAACCACTTCTTCATGAGGTTTCATAGATCCAAGCTTCCATTTTATTTCAGTATGTTTTTCTTGAACCTTAAATATTGGTTTAGGCCCTTCTCCATATTTTAATTTAAAGATGAAGGGTACATAATCCTTAACTTCAACCTTTCTTATTTCTCTTCCAGTGTTATTTTTTACCTCGATAGCTATTGTTATTTCTTCATTTTCACCTTTTTTTATTACAACCTTTTTTATTGTCACACCGACTAATCTATACAAATAAAACAAAAATCCTAAGATAGATAAAAAGAATATAAAAACTAAATGGACATAAGATGTTTCAAACTCAATGATAACGCTTTTATTAGGAGGCAAATTCTCTATATTCCAATATATTTTATTTTCTTCAAACCCTGCTTTAGGTCCACTTATTTGTTTATAAATTTGAAATGTTATGAAAGGGATTTCTTCCACTATTTTTAGATTTTTCGCTTCAGCATTTCCAACATTTTCTATTTTTATTTCATATCTATTGCCAAAAAGAATCGGTTTTGCAGAGGTGTGTTTTTGAATCACAGGTGATGCTAATATATTAAATATAAAATCTTTTTTACTTATCAACTTACCTTCAAAATACATTTCTGCCGTTCCGATATAATTTCCTGGCTCTGTATTAATAGGTATATCTATTATTTTTTCTATTGTTTTTGTTTCACCAGAAGCTAAATCTATTATTTCAAAGAAATAACCGAGAATCTTTTGCGAATAAGATCTTATATCACATTTTATTAAAACATTTGAAAAATGATTAATTCCTGGATTAGATACTGTTATTTTTACTTTAGCTTCTCCGGCTGGTACAAGAGAACCATAAACTTCAATATCCTCTATTCTAGCACTCATACTCTTTAATATTGTTATGAATAGTGTAGCTTCTTTTATTTCTCCTGTAACTAAAGATTCAAAACCTATATTAATTTTGTATGTTCCCGGAAGAGTGTCGTATTTTGGTGAAATTATTATTTTTATTTTTTTTGTTTCTCCAGCTTTTATTCTTCCAATATCTTCAGTTATAATCCAATTTGTTAATCCTTTTTGTCTTAATAAAATTCTATCATCTATATCAGATGTTAAAGATATATTTATAATATGCGTTGTTTCTGTGAATAATGTTATTTTTTCCTCACTTATGTTAAAGCTAAAAGTAAGAGCTTTTGAGACAAAGAATATAAGAAATATGCTAATAAACAATTTTTTAAAGCTCAACATAAAATTATATTTATTTTTACTTCTTTTAAATATTACATTGTAAGCGGGGGTAGCCAAGTGGTCAACGGCGCAAGGTTGAGGTCTTTTTATTTAAAAAGGCAAAGGCCTTGTTCCTTAGTGGATTCGTGAGTTCGAATCTCACCCCCCGCATTTTAAGAATTTTTTGAAGTATATGAACTTTTTTAAGAAAAAGAAGAAAAAAGACGAAAATTAAATCATTTTGCAAACTTATTTAATTCGCTTTGTGCTATGATGCCTACTATACCAACAAATAAGAAAAATAGAAACCACAATATTGTACTTTCTTTTTTAGTTACCTCTCTGCGAAACCTTTTGCATATTTTTAGAGCCAAGAAATGTTTTAAATAGGTATTATCATAGCAATACTGTATGTATCTCTCATTTCGTTCAATTCATTCTTTGTTTTTACATACCATTAGATGAATATATACCCAATGTTAGAATTTAGATTTAAATCATTGCTAAGCTTCTTTTTGTTTGTATAATATTATCTTGTTTCCGAGCTTTAAATGAATATTAGAGAATAAGGTGTTTATTAGTAAAAGCTTTCCAAATCATCTTTCGGGCCTTTTTACTAATTTAACGTATTTTTTTCCTCCTTCTCTCCTGCACTTCACTGCTCCCCATTTATCTAATTTATTGACCCAAACATTTACATTATTTACTTTTACCTTTAGCTTTTCTGCAAGCTCTTCTAAGGTGAACTCTTTATTTGGATATCTTCTAAGTATCTTTAGTACATCTTCTTGTCCCAAACCACTCACCTCACTAATAATTATATGTATTTATTTAAATAAAAACAAAATTCCATTTGAATTAACTACCTGATATTAATAACCTATTTCCTATCTTAATCTCTTTGCAAAAGCCTTTTATGCTCATATTTTTTTGATACGAAATATCTGCTTGCAATGAATTCATTTCTATATCTTCATTTTTTATCATTATTTTGATTTTCGGTATCTCTAAAAATCCTGAAACATTATTCAAGTTTAACTTATCAAAATAAGCATTCTCTATTTCTATGTTAGAAAATGATGTGTTGTTAATGATTATAGAGCTATTTGGCCTTGTTAAATTAAAAGATCCAGAAGATATTTTTGTAAAATTTCCGTTCATGCTTAAAAAGCCCTCATCTATAACCAACTCTCCATAAAAGTTTAATATCTTCAAGTCACCATAAGGTATTCCTAATATAGAATCATTTATGTTAATTTCATAAGATTTGGTTGCATTTAATAAAATTGTAGAATTTTTTAATTGAACTTTTAAATAGTTTATAATAAACTCTGAAGAAAGGTTTATCTTTTCCTTTTGTGTAATATTTGGAGCAGGTATTGAAATATTTAAATAATTTATTATCTGAGAGCCAAATAAAGCAAATCCTATTAATAGCAAAAGAAATAAAAATATTATAACAGTATAAACCTTTTTTGCCATATTATTTATTTGTAATTTTATTTTAAAAAATTCATTAATAATTTGGACGGGAAAAAGAATATAAAAACTAATGTCAAAAACTTTTGAAATTTTTGTTTAACAGGCTTTTCCAAAAAGAAAAATTTGTTTTTTATGATGTTTTACAAGAGCAGATGTTATTTTTGGTGTTCTGGTAAGGTGTCTGATAAAAATCATTTTAAGAATAGTAGAAGGAAAACCAATAAACCATGAAATGGAGAATAAAAAGTTAAAAAAATGGAAGAATTAAAAAGTTAAAATTTGATACAAAGTTAGATAAAAGAATTTGAGATAAAATTTGTAATAATTATGAAATCTTTCATAAGATGAAAGCATTAAAAATCATTGAAAAAATTTTAAATAAATATATTTATAAGTATAGATGTGATTTTATGTTTGGAAGTGAAGGTTTATCAAGCTTGCTATGGTTTATAGTTTTTATATTGTTTGCTATATTCTACCCAAGAATAATGCTTGCACAAATGATAACAAAGCTCGAGGAGTCTGCAAGAAACTTAGAAGCAATGTCAGCAAAATCTAGAAGAATTATAATGAAAAAAATAGGAGTATTTTCTAAGGATTTGGAAGAGAGAATAAAACATTTTCAAGATTTCTTTTCCATAGAACCTTCTTCTTTAGATCCTTTCGGAGTAGTAAAGAAGATAGACGTGCTTTATAGATATGCTGAAAAAAGGTTTGATGATTTTGTGAATAGTATCGGAAAACAAAAATCAAAAGAAGAAAAACAAATGATAAACTTTGCATTAAGAGCATCGATAAGCATAAACATGATAGCAAAGATTGTTAGGCATTATGTTGAAACAGTTAAAAAATATAGAAATTTACAGATAGCGTTAATCCTTCAGATGCAATTACCAATGATTGAAAGATTAGCAAAAAGTGAATTAGAAGGTACGCAAGCCTTTGCTAATGGTTATCCTATTGGTGATTCTATAGGCCCAATGATAGCAGCTTCTTTAATGGAAAAACAAAGATATATAACAGAAGATGTTGTATATGATGAAAAAGAAATGTTAGGAAGAAGGGTAATAATTCTTAAAGCAGATGGTCCTGCCCCGCATTTAGGTAGAATAGATGATGCACTAAAGAAAATAATTAAAAAGAGAAAGATAGCAAAAGTCATAACCATAGATGCAGGGGCAAAGCTAGAAGGAGAAAAAACAGGAAGCATTGCAGAAGGAGTAGGATTTGCTATGGGGGGAGATTTTCAAAGAGAAATAATTGAAAATATATTACTTCCTAAAAAAATACAGTTGGATTCAATAATTGTAAAAGTTGGAATAGAAGAGGCTATAATGCCAATGACAGAAGAAATAGCCAAAAGTATACCAAAAGCAATAGAAGCTATAAAAGATTCTATAAAAAGAACAAAAGGAAAAGGTGATATCATAATAATAGGAGTTGGAAACTCTTGTGGAATAGGAAATACAAAAGATTCTTTAAAAGATGCAGAAGAAAAGATAAAAAAACTTTCGAAAAAACCAGAAGAAAAAAAGAGGAGATTTTTGGGGATTGAGATTTAAATACTGAAAAATAAAAATATTTTATGGTTTTGATTGAGGAATTCGTTTGGCAATTCTTTAAGATACCTTCTTATTTAAGAAGTGGAATAATGATAAATGATATTGTAAATTTTATTCTTGTTCCTAGTGCATTGCTAATAGTTTTTTTAACTCTTGCGGCAGATGCATTTTTACCAAAAGGCATGAAAGAAAGGTGGAAAGCTCTTATTGCTTTAGTTTTTTACTTAGTTATTGTTACACAAGGACTTTATGCTCAATTTGCAATATTTGCAATAAATTATACAATATTATTTATAATTCTTGCTTTTGGGTTTTTTGTAATTACAAGGTTTATTCCAATGAAGTATTGGAGAGCAGCAACTAAAATAACAGCAAAATACGGAGAAAAAAGCATGGATATTAAAAGATTGGAAGATGAGCTAAGAATGAAAGAAAGAGAAAGGGAAAGAATACAAAGATTTTTAAATGAGGCAAGAGCAGCTGGAAGAACAAGAGATATTCAGATATGGGAATTAATGCTCGCAGAGGTAGAAAGAGAGATTGATAGATTAAGATTAAGAATAGAAGAGCTTAAAAAATTCCCATAATATTTTTACTACTGAAAAGTATTTAACCTACATCATATTTTATATATTTTTCACTACCGAAAAGTATTTAAAATATTAAGCACAATTATAACATATGAATCAAGTAAAACCTGTTTTTGATATATCTTCTGTAGTTCAAAAACTGTTTGAGAGTTTAACAGCCTCAGTAAGCCTCGATACAATTGAGAAAGTTTCAAGATATCCTGAAAATATAGCTTCTCATATATATGGAGGAAAATATTTTTATGGTCAAAAAGAGGTGGAGACCCCAGGATTACTTGGGCTTTATCGGGATAAGGAATCAAACCCTTTATGTGGAGACGACACAATGGGATTAATAGACCCTTTTGTTGCTTTAAGCGGACCAGGAATAGGATATGCTGCTGGTATTGCATATGAAAGACTTGGTGAATCTGATATTATGTCTGCTTCGGCAGAGGCTAGTGGTTATAGAGATATAATGATACCTATTTCAGGATATGTTTGGGCAGTTGCACTTTCACTTATTGGGGCAAGAGAGGAAAGCCGCGAAGAAAGAAGAGAATAATATTCCATGAAAACTAGGTACAACAATTCAAAACAAAAGTTGAAAAAATATCTAAAAGATAAAGAATTTTCAAAAGATATTCGAAAGAATAATAAATCAGATAAAAAGCAGTAAAAAATTAAAATAAGATTATTTGCATTAAAATTAGCCAAAATAATTAATAAGGTGTTGCTAGGCTTTCATCATCTTTATACATTTTTTCATTTATTTTCATTTCCCGTGTTATTAAAGGTTTCGGCTCCTTTACCGCTTCAATTCTATATAAGCTTGAGGAATACCAATTAAAATCTGTTTTTGTTTTTAGTAAATTAAATATAGGAAGTTTTTCTTGAAACCTAAAGAAATTGTCTTCAGTATCAGGATAAATATTAAACTTCTTTTTTATATCAGTTATCACAAAACCCATTTCATAAATCATTTTTTGTATTTTATACCATTTTTTTCTCGAAGCTTCAGCTTGGGTTATTCCAAAATAACCAGAAGATCCAACTCCTTTTAAAGAGGATACGCATCTTGAAAAAAATAGTTTTAATCCATCTATTGTTTCTACAGGATCTGTGACAAAAACATCAAATTTTCTTCTTAAAAATTTTGGCAAATTTTTTTGTGCATCATATATCATAGCTTTTACATTTAATTTATATTTTTTTGCTATTTTGTTTATGAATTCAACTATCCTTTCATCAATTTCAGCCACAAAAATAAATTTAGGAAATTTTGTTAAAGAGCATGCTATACTAAATAAATCATCATCACCCAAGACAAAAATTTTTCCATAGATATCTCCACACTCATAAATAAATTCAATCCTTTTTATTACACCTTCCGGATCTATAAATCCCTGATCATATTTCTCTATAGCTTCTGGTCTTTTTTCACATATTTTTGAATAAGTTTTCAATATCTTTCTAAAAAAATCAGAAACAATAAATCCAGTTCCATTACAATATTTACATTTTGTTTCAATAAACTTTACATTTTTTGCGATTTTTTTTCCTCTGCCCGTGAGCTCTAGAAAGCCATTCTCCATCCTAATAATTTTTTTATTTCTAAGATTTTGGATAATATCTAGAAATTCTTTTAGTGAAGAGTCTTGATAGTAAATTAATTCATAGACACTCTTCTTTCCGCTACTTAAAGCACTTAATATTTGTTTTTCTATCCTTTCTTTCATTTACTAACCTCTGTCTAAAATAACCTTTCTATGATACTTAGGTTCTAATCTCTTAATAAAAACTTTAAAAGCGCTCTCAACTTTTTTTAAATCACCGCATGTAAATATATCAAGATTAACTAACCCTAATTCTGGCCAGGTATGAATAGAGATATGACTTTCAGAAATTAATACAACCCCAGTTACTCCATGTGGCTTGAATTGCTTGTAAAAACTCTTTATCTTCTTTATTCCTGAAATAGCAATAGCTTCCTCTACAATTTTTTCCAAATCTTGTTTTTTTGCTATCTTGCTCTCTTTTACTCCATAAAGATCTGCTATAATATGTCTTCCAACTATTTTTGAATTTGATAATAATTTCTTCTCCATTTTCATCACTTTCTTTCATAACATCCACCACATGGATAGTAAAATAATATTAATATTGTTACAGCCCAATTTAAAATTTTTGGTAAATTTTTCTATCTATGAGCAAATATTGCTCTTATTTTTTCTCCAATTTCTTCTATTCTAACAAAACCAAATCTCTCAAATTGTATTATTTCCCCTTTTTTTAGATCTTTCAGATTTAGTTCTCCATAACCACTTACAATTTTTTCTGGAGTAATAATATCGACATCAATCTTAAATTCATCAGGAACCCATTGAATTATTTGAACCTTTTTATTTTCGTTTTTAATTAAAAAACATTCTTTTTCTAAAATTACATTACCTAAATCCTTTAATCTTATTTCCTTTCCTTTAAATTTTTCAAAATCTTCTGAATCAATCCATAAATATTCGCTAACTTTAATTTCCCTATATCCTTTTTCAATAGATGGATGTAATCTAACTTTTTTAATTTCTGGTTTTATTCCTTTTACTTTTATTTTTACAGGATCTTTTACAAAGAAATATCTATTCGCAATAGGATCAATAAATTTTTTGTTGTATGCTTCTAAATTCTCTTTTGCTATTTTTGCATCGCTTGATTTTAATCCAATATCTAAAATCAATTTTCTTATTGCTTCTGGTGAAAATCCCCTTCTTCTTAATGCGCGTAATGTTCCAAGTCTTACATCGTCCCAATCAGAGAATTCTTTATTTTTTATTCCAGCTCTTATTTTACTTTTACTTAACACAACATCACTTATAAAAAGCCTTCCTAAGAGAAAAACCTTCGGATATTTCCATCCTAAATGATTATAAATATATTCTTGTTTTACTGCATTTGTTGCATGTTCTTGTCCTCTTAATATGTGTGTTATTTCAAGATAATGATCATCAACAGCAGAAGCAAAATTGTATAATGGCCATATCTTTGCTTTTGTTATTGGGTGATTTGGAGAATCAACAATTCTTAAAGCAGGAAAATCTCTTACAGCAAAATTTTTATGTTTCAAATCAGTTTTTATTCTTAAAACAGCTTCTCCTTCCTTATAAGTTTCTTTCATCTTTTCCCATCTTTCCATATTTTCTTTTGGTGAAAGATTTCTACATTCGCATGCTTCGCCTTTATTTCTTAATTCTTTCCATTTTTCTGGTTCACACGTACAAACATAAGCCCCTTCTAACTTAATCAATTCCTCAGCAACATTATAGTATATTTCAAGCCTTTTTGATTGGTAATATATTTCATCTATCTTTATCCCAAGCCATTCCAAATCTTCAATAATCCAATCATAAAATCTTTTTTCAGGAACTTTGATTTTTGGATCAGTATCATCAAATCTTAAGATAAATTTTCCATTATAAAGCTTAGCATACTCATCACAAAGTATAGCTGGTCTCGCATTTCCTAAGGTTAGTGCACCATCAGGATTTGGTGCAAATCTTACAACAACTTTTTCACCAACTTTAGCAATTTCTTTAAGTCCTTTTCTTTCTTCTTTTCTCTCTTCAACGATACCAAACCTTTCAAATTTTTTTCTTTGCTCCTCAATAGAAAGAGAATTTATTTCATTTACAACACTTTCAATAATTTCTTTCAATTCTTCTCTTTTTTCCAATAAATCTTTATTTTCTGCAATTATCTTATTTAAAATTGGTTCTACTCTCGCTTTTCCTTCATGATTTATTGCATTCTTTAATGCATAAAATTCTATTTTTTCTTTTATTTCTTCATTTATCATACTTTATCTTTTATCAAAAAATTATAAAAGTAAAAAATCGAAAAACAAAACTATTTAAATATTGTTTGGTAATAAACTAATAAGGTGCTTTAAGATGCCAGGAGAATTAGGAATATTCGAAACATTGGTAAGAAATCTTAATGCGATGGGATTTTATGGATTTGTATTGCCATGGCTTCTAGTATTTGCTTTAGTTTATGGGCTTTTGAGCATAGTTTCAGATAAAACAAAAATGGACAGAAGGGTTAATGGATTAATAGCGTTAGCAATCGCATTTTTTGTAACAGCATATTCTAACATAGGTACAGTATTTATCGGACTTTTTGGCGGAGCATCAATAATTTTTGCAGCAGCTTTAGTTATTGTTCTATTTCTAGCAATGTTCGGTATTTCACCAGATGCTACAAAGATTGAATGGATCTTAGGAGTTATAATTTTAGGAGTAATACTTTTATTTGTTGTAGGTGGTTCAGTAATATCTGGGCTAAGACTTAGCAATGATGTAATAGCACTTCTATTCATGGTATTTGTAATAGTCATAGTAATAGCTTTTGTAACAAAAGAAAAGAAATAATAATTAAAATTTCATCATTAAAATTAAATTTATTTTTTATTTCTTTATTCAAATTAATTTTATGGTTTCTTTAACATTTTATGGAGGAGTGAATGAAATAGGAGGAAATAAAATTTTAGTTAAGGATAAAGATACAAAAATATTCTTGGACTTTGGATTAAGCTTTTCAAAAAGATCAATGTTTTTTGAAGAATTTTTGAGACCGAGAACAGCAAATGGAATAGGAGATTTTATTGAAATGAATTTGTTACCAGATATAAAAGGAATTTATAGAGAAGATCTATTAAAACATTTTGGAAGAGAGTCAGAGAATAAAGAAATTCAAGCAGTTTTTCTATCTCATGCTCATGCAGATCATGCAAATTATATTAGTTTTTTGCATAAAGATATTCCAATATATTGCAGTAATATTTCTAAGCTTGTCTTAGAAGCTATTGAAGAGCAATCGCAAAGAGATATTGAAAACGAGATATTAAATTTTAAAGAAAGGCCTTTATTTAGAAAGGATTACAAAAAACCTCCCATAGAAAGAAAATTTGTAACATTTAATAGCGGAGATAAAATAAAGATAGATGGATTAGAAATAATTCCAATTCATGTTGACCACTCTTTACCAGGAGCTTGCGGATTTATTATATACACATCAGAAGGTGCTATAGCTTATACAGGAGATTTCAGAATGCATGGAACAAATTTTAATTATACAAAAGAATTCATAGAAAAAGCAAAAGAAGAAAAGCCAATAGCATTAATAATAGAAGGAACTAGAATAAAAGAAGAAAGAAAAAATCTTTCTAGCGAAAAAGAGGTTTATGAAAATGCTTTAAATGTTTCAAAAAAATGTAAGAATCTTCTAATAGTGGATTTCAACTTTAAAGATGTAGACAGATTTAAGACATTTTTCAAAATTGCAAAAGAGATTGGAAGGAATATGGTTATATCATTTAGACATGTTTGCTTTCTTGAGAAATATAAAGAAGAGAAATCTTTAGAAATTCCGAATATAGAGGAAAACATAATGATTCTTAAGCCAAAACTTGGAACAGGAACTTATAGCGAAGAAGATTATTTAAATTACAACTTCATTAAAAAAAGATTAAATTATGACAATATAATCACAGCAGAAGAAATAAGAGAGAAACAAGAAAAATACATGATTGTTTTAAACTTCTATTACTTTACAACTTTAATAGATTTAAAACCGAAAAAAGAAAGCATTTATATCCATTCACTTTCAGAAGCTTTTAATGAGGAGATGGAAATAAGTGAAAAGAGAATGGATAACTGGTTAAACCATTTTGGTCTTAAAAAATATCAGATACATTGCTCTGGTCATGCTGATCTGAATGATATACTATATACAATAAACGAAATATCTCCAAAAATGGTTTTTCCAATTCACACAGAAGATCAAGATTCTTTTGAAAAGCTAAAAATAAATTCTAAAATATGCAAAATAAAAGAAGGCTTAGAGTATAAATTATAAAAATAAGAAGAAAAATCAAAACCAAAAAATTTTCTATTCTTTACTAAAGAGAACAAGACCTCCTGAAATAATGGATATTATTCCTGTTATAAATCGCAATATTGCATAAATCCAGAGAAAATTCATAATTGTTGTAAGAGTAGCTAAACTACCACTCAAACCACCACCCATCGCTCCAGCTAAGCCAGCCGCTGCACTTAAAGCACTACTTGCTATCATCAATGTATAAATTAGTATCGCTGCTTCTAAAACAAACACAACCCCTATCAGAAGAAGGCTAATTCCTACAAGCTTTTCTAAATTTACCATAAATTCATATTATTTTTTTGTCATATAAAGTTTTTATCATATGTAGAAAAGCCTCGGGAGGGATTCGAACCCTCAACCTTCTGATATCTTTCTATCATCTGCTTTTTTCAAAGCATTCAAAATATCAGATACAAGTTTCGTCCTATTGACAGACGCTCTACCGTTGAGCTACCGAGGCATTTTTATATAAAAAACAAAATATGTGAAAAAATTAAAATGTTAGGTTTCGTACTTTATGAGCGCTTCTTTTTCACATATTTCTTCGGTGTTCAAATCCTTTTCTGTAATACCCCTATAAGCTGTTTCAATAAGTGTGTTTAAGGTAGAATTTTGATAATTTTCTGATTTGGCTTTTATACAAGCACAAGATATTACATCAATAATTGCGTTATAATGAGAAATTTCATTGTCTAAATTCCAACAAGCTTTGCAAGAGCCAATTTCATAACATCTTTTACCAAAGAAATAACCAACAATAAATAAAACAATAATTATTAATACAAAAGCCAAAAAACTTTTCATAAAAAAATTCATAATTTCACCTTTTGCTCTGTTGTTTCTTTCTTCTTGGTCCGGCACTAGATCTACTTGGTTTATGAGGCTCTGTTCTTCTAGGATCACTTACTAATAGTCTTCTATCATATTCCATAAAAATATTTCTCAATTTTCTATCAAACTTTGCTAATGCTCTGCATATAGCAACTCTTATTGCATCTGCTTGTCCAAATACTCCCCCACCTTTTACATTAACATCTATATCAACATTTTTTACAACATTTCCAGCTAATATTAAAGGTTCTTCTATTCTTAATTTGGCATATTCAGGCTCAAATAACTCTAAAGGTTTATCATTTATTCTAATTTTTCCTTTTCCGGGCCTTAAAGTAGCTCTTGCAACAGCTCTTTTTCTTTTTCCAACACAATGTATAATTTCTTTTTTCGCCATTTTAATCCTTCCATCCACCAATTCTTTTAGATAATTCTAATAAGGTAATATATTTACACCTCTTTTCTTCTTTCATTGTTTTTGCTTCTTTTCCTTTTAAATTTTCTGGCACGCCAATATAAACCTTAAGTCTTTTTAAAGCATTTCTTCCTCTTGCTGTTTTATAAGGAAGCATACCTCTTATAACCCTTCTTAAAATTCTATGTGGTTGCCTAGGATAAAAAGGCCCATGATGAGGAGAACCTCTATTTATTTTTTCAAGATATTTTTCTAAAATGACTTTTGGATCTCCTGTTATGATAGCCTTTTCTGCATTTATTATTTCTATATTTTCACCTTCTAAAAGCTTTTTTGCTACGAAAGAAGCTAATCTTCCAACAACAGCATGCTCAGCATCTATTATCATTTTTTCACCTTATTATCTTGATACCTTTTGGAATAGATTTTAGATCCTTTATTTTTAAAGCGTTTCCACCTGCCTTAATTATTTTTTCTTTAGCTGATTTTGAAAAACCTAAGGCATAAACATTAATTTTTTTAGTTATTTCTCCATCACCCAAGACCTTCCCATAAACAATTACATTATCACCATCATTACACAACTTTTCTAGCTTATAAACATTAACCTCTGCTTTTTTCTTTTGTTTTATCTTTTCCAAAAATTTTCTAACTTCTTTTTCCATATCCATAAATTTTAAAGGGAAAAATTTAAAAAGTGAAACTTAAATTTTTATACATTCCCTAAATTTCTTCATTATTTTCACCTAAGTTCAAGGTATTTAATTTTTCAGAAAATTTTAGCTTGGAAAATATTATAAAAATCTAAAAATGCAGGGGGTGGGATTTTCTTTACTATTCGAACCCACGAAGGCACTAAGCCACAGGATTTCTCATCTTAAAATCAAAACTTAAGTTGTATCAACTTAAGTCCTGCGCCTTTGACCGCTTGGCTACCCCTGCGACTTAAGATTCTGCAATTAAAAAATTTAGATATTAAAATTTTTTATTTTATCTTCAAGAACATTTAAGGCAATTTCCAATATTTCTCTCGCAGTAAGTCCAGAAACAGATTCTACTTCAAATAGAAATTCTCCCTTCTTTTTTTCTTTCAAACTAACAAAAGCTGCTTGCCATTTTGCGTGTTCTTTTCCAAAACCAAGCCTTGCAATAGCTTTAAACTTTAGTTCCTGCCCTTTTAGTAATTCTACAATCGGAATTTCATTATATAGCGGTATTACTTCTTCATCATCTGATTTCAAGTCTTTAGATAATACAGTGTAATCAGAATCTTTTGTTAAATCCTTAGAATCAAATTCAAAAATAACTTCACATCTTGAGCATCCTTTCCCTTTACATTTACATTCGGATTTTAGGTTGTACATTTGAGGATTAAAACGTAAAGGTATCAATCCTAATCTATGAGCTATAACTTCGTCAAACATACCAGAAGAATTTTTATAAAATTCAACATCATCAATAGCCATTGTTGGTATTTCACTAATCATAACTCTTCTTAATGCATGAGCTATTGCATTATTTCCTTCTGATAGCAAAAATTTTATTTTTGTTTCATTCTCATCTAATATTTCTATTTTCATACTTACACCCTTCTACCTCTTCTACCATGCTTTTTTCTGCAATGATCAGTTGGAATTGGAGTAACATCTTCAATTCTACCAATCTTTAACCCAGCTCTTGCAAGCGTTCTTATTGCAGGTTGTGCTCCTTCACCCGGTAATAAACTTTTATTTCCTCCCTGACCTCTAACTCTCACATGCACACCAGTTATCCCTGCTGCTAATGCAAGCTCTGCTGCTTTTCTTGCTGCTCTCATTGCAGGATATGCCTTTCCTTTTAGCCTATCCTTATCAGTAAATTGACCCCCGCTAAACCTAGCTATTGTTTCGCTACCTGTTATATCTGTTATATGAACTATAGTATTGTTTATAGAAGAATAAATATTTGCTATTCCCCATCTTATTTTCTTAGGCATTCTTATCTACCTCATTTTTCACTTCAACCACAATTTTATCTTCATATTCTTTTGGCACAATAAAACTCGGAAAAGGTACTTTTCTTCCATTTATTTTTACTTTTCCATGAGCAATTAATTGTCTTGCATGCTTTATAGTTTTGCTCAAACCCTTTCTAAAAACAATTGTTTGCAACCTTCTTTCTAATAAATCTTTTACATTAAGTTTTAAAACATCATCTAGATTATTTACATTTAATCCCATCTTTTTTAATTTTTCAATTAGTATATTTTCTTCCTTTAAATCTTTTTTTGCCAATAAAGTCATAGCTCTTCTCCTTATTTTCTTAAGCTCTGTTTCAGCCCTCCAAAGCTCTTGTTTTTTCTTTAATCCATATTCCTTTAGTAATTTTCTTTCTTCTTCTAGATTATCAAATGGCCTTACGGGTCTTTTATACTTTTTTTTCAATTTTTTTGGGTGGCCCATTTTTCTCACTTCTTTTCAGCTTTTTTTCCAGTAGTTGATTTTTTCTTACTTACTCCAATCGTTTTCCCTTTTCTAAAACTTTTACCTCCTGTCCTCTGACCTCTTACAGGCAAGCCCATTTCATGCCTTATTCCTCTATAACATCTTATCTTTTTAAGAAATTCTATATCACTTTTAACTTTTAATTCTAACTCTCCACCTACAGCATGAGTATCTAATCCTGTTACAGGATCTTTTCTTCTATTTAATAACCACTTTGGTAAATCAGGATTTTTTATGAATTTTTCTATTTTATTTATATCTTCTTCTGTAAGATCACCTAATCTAGTTTTTCTATCTATCCCTAGCTTTTGACATATAGCATTCGCGAACATAAAGCTTATTCCTTTTATCCTTCTCAAGCCATTAATAACACTAAGTGAAGAATCTAAGTCTGTAGCAGCTATTCTAATAATTTTCTTTTCTTTGCTCTTTTCTTCAGCCATACTTAATAGACCTCGGTTATGATTTAAAAATTTTTTATTCTAAAGCTTTAATTTTCAATCTTCTACAATAGCTCCTACTGGGCATGCTGCAATAGCTTCTTTTATGCATTTTGCTTTTTTATTTTTTACATTAGATTTTCCTTCTTTTAGTTCAAAACCTTCTGGGCAAACAGCCACACATGCTCCACATCCTATACATTTTTCTTTCATTACTCTTACCATATCAACCCAAAAATATTATTTTTACAAAATATTTAAGTAAATAAACTAGAAAAATAAAAAAGTATTTAAATATTTTTACAAAATATAGTTATTAACTGGGTGAAGAAATGACTACAGTAGAAGAATTTTCTAGTTTGGTTGGCAAGGATGTATTTACAGATAAAGGTTCTTATTGTGGAAAGATAAGTGATTTAGAACTAGATTTAGAGAGATTTAAAGTAAGGGCAATTGTTGTTGATGTTGTTAAAGGTTCATTTCTTTCTGATGTGGTGGGATCTAAGAAAGGGGTTGTGATTCCTTTTCAGCTCGTTCAGTCTGTAGGTGAGATAGTTATAATAAAATCTATTTCTCCGAGCTTGTTTGAAACAGAAAAAGAAACTATGGAAAGCGAATAAGTAAGAAAAAATTATTTTAAATAAGAATGCAAAATATCTATTGATGGAAAAAGAAACTATAAGAACAATAATGTGGTTATTTGTAGCAATAATGATAATATCAGTTTTATTGGCAATTTTATATCTTTATGCAGGAAAGATTTTTGAAGTGACAATATAAAGTGGTAAAATGAAAGGGATAGAATGGTGGAGCCTTTTTGCAGTTATTATGGTTATTTTGATTGCTATTGTTTTATTTGTGTTACTTAATAAGTTTGAATTGATTTTCACATATAGGTAATTGAAATGCAAGGGATTTCAGGATTAAGTTTACTTTTAGCAATAATTTTAGGGATAATATTTCTTCTTGTGATCTTATCTATTTTAGGGCAATTAAGTGATAATGTTTGTAAGATATGCAGATGGATATGTCAACCAATTGCAAATTTTATAAACAAACTAATTCCAATATTTAATCCAATAAATTGTAATTCATGTGGTGTATGCTAGGATGAAAGCTCAATTAGGTCATGAGCAAATCTTTAATATAATAGTAAAGTTATTGATACCTTTACTTATTGTTTTTGGTGGTATTTTTTCACTTATATGGGTTGCTTATGGCGGTCTTCAAGAACTGAAAAGAGAAGCAATGAAAACTAGAGTAGAAAAAGATGTAGAAGAGCTTACAAAGTTTTTAGATGATTTTTGTTTAAAGGATGGAGATTATTGGGTATGCGACACCTTTCAATCATCTGTTTTAATAGGAAAGATAATAACATCAATATGGAATAATTGCTTAGCATGCGATTGTTGTGATAAAGGTTTACCTTCACCTATAAATCCTCAGCTTACAAGATTCTTTTATTATAATCCAGTAAAGTTAGATTTTACCGATTGTGAGAAATATGGGTTAAGAGAATCGTGCTATTCTGATTCTATTCTGAATGAGTGGACTGTTACTGCTTGGGGTATTAGGATGAGTAGTGATAGCTTATGTGGAAAAAAGGATTTTGGAAATGAAAATTGTGGAAAAATATGTAGCAAAGAAGATTTTGGAAAACAAGAGTTAGATTATAGCTGTGAAGATGTTGAAGAAATGAGCTGTAGCCAATTTTGTGGCGGAGGAGAAAATATTGATTGGAAAGCAGGAATAATCACAGCAAGAGAATCACTTGAAGATTTAGAGTTTGATTGGAAAGATGGTAAAATACAAGTAAAAAGAAAATTGTGGAATAAACCAACATGTGATTATTTTGATACAGGAAAATGTAAGATTGAGATATGTCCAATAGGATTTGATGAAACAGATAAAAGTGATGTTTTGTACGGATATTATGAAGTTTCTAGAAATTCTAGAACTACTTGGATTTGTGATAATCCAAAAGATTGTGAAAAAAATATGAAATTTGAATATCAATGGATAACATCAAAGTCTTCAAGTGAATTAAAAGAAGATGAGATAATAATAATAATCAGAGCAATAAAAAAGAATGCTAGAAATGATTTGGATGTTGGTTATGTATTAAGAATAAAAAATGAAAAAGAATGTAAATTAAGTTTGTGCGAATGGTTAGTTGAGCCATATTACGCTTGTATTAAAAGAGATTTGAATTGTGAAGCAGAAATAACTCAAAAAATGAAATTACCCGAAAGAATAGTAAGCTTACCAATTACATACTCAGCAAAAATTAAGCTAGCATATTGCGGAAATAATGAATGTAGATGTGAAGATTCATTTACATGCCCAGAAGATTGTAAATAAGGATGATCAAAAATGAAAGGTTTATCTATAACACTCTTAGCATCAATAGTTATATTTATAGGAGTTTTAGCAATTTCTTTAATCCTTTTCAATCCAGGAGGGATTGTTAGTTCTTTTACCGAGCTTTTGAATAAATTATTTGGAGAAAGTAGTTTTATAGATATAAAAGAAGGAAATAAGGCTCTTCATGTACATTTAGAAATAGATGATGCTAGTTCTGATATAAGAAAAAGAGGTATATATATCTATGAATTTCATTTGTTTAACGAATTTTCTAATCATATAGTTAAAAAAGGAGATACTAAAACTACATTATACTTATCAGGATGGAAAAAGGATAAATGTGTAGTATTCGTTTCTGATAATACTGGATTAGCATATCAAGGAGGATTTTTTGGTGAAAGGTATAAAAAAGGAAATATGATTTATTATGTTGATCCAGGAACAATTATACAAGATGGAATAAAAAATTTAAAAGAGGTTTTAGAGAAATATGAAGGCAAATGCGAGTGTATAACAAAAGATGAACAAAAAGGAGAGTATACAGTTAAGTTTTCTGATGGCTGTAGAGGAACTGTAGTTTGCAACGATGTTATTCCAACAATAGAAGCACAATTTGGATCAAAAGCATTTGATAAATGTAAAGAATATTCTGAGTGCAATGAATGTTGTCCAAATAAAAATTGTTGCGAATTATTAAACAAAAATGAATTGGGAGTTTATGAATATAAAATAAAATATGGAATAATTTGTGGTTATAATGAAAGTGGCAAAGAAGCATATTGGTTTGCTTGTACAAGTGAAAATGATGGAGTAAAAATAAGCACAGGAGATAAAAAATATGTTTGTATTTATAAGAATAATGTTGGGTTATGGATAGAAGAGTCGGCAAGCTTGCTCCAATCTGAAAAAAATAAAAAGGAGAAAGTAATTTGCAGAGTATATGCTACAAGGCTCGGTATGGTAGGAGAAACCACTGCTTATGGTCATATTATAAAACCAAATGACAGATTTGCATCACTTCCTTATAACTTTAAACAAGAAAGACAAAATTATTTAGAAAATCCTGTTAAAATAAATATTACATATAAAGGAAAAAGTGTTATAGTCCCAGTTCTTGATATTGGACCATGGAACGAGCTTGATAATTATTGGGAACCAAAAGAAAAAAGAAATAAATGGGGAGTAGATGATGCATCATTAAAAAACTTTCCGGAACAATGTATACCAATGGCTCAAGCAGCTTATTCAGAAGGATGGCATTATGGATATACCGTTTCAAGATCAGCTTATGATAAAGAAACGAATTTATGGAAAAGAATACCTTATGATCCGATAACAGGAAATCCAGGTACTCAAAGACCAGTAAAAAATCCGTCAGGAATAGATATAGCAGATGGAACGTGGAATGATCTTGGGATGAAAGATAATGATTGGGTTGAATGGTATTTTGTAGAGTGATAAAATGGCAGATTTATATACAATGCTCGGTTTTAGTGTTGGAATGATAACATTGATCTTAGGTATTATAATAACCACAAAAGTTATATCAGGAGAATTTAATATTTTTGAAGAATTTTTTGGTGTAAAGAAAAAAGAAATAGGAAGTTACTCAAATTTTTGTGAAAAAGATAACGATTGTATAATAGATGAAAAAAAGATTGGAGTTTGTGTTGCAGGCGAATGCACATGCTTTTTAGATTCACATTGTGATGGAAAATGTGATATGAGTGTTGGAAGATGCATAAGTGATTAGAATGGATATAAAACTTTTGTATCGCGCAATAATTTTTGTCGTTGTTTTAGCAATCTTTATTCTTTTAATATCAATAATAATGCAAAAAACAAACGGGTTTGAAATAATTTCAATATTTAAAAAATAATCACACATCAAGTATTACTTGAGCTTCCCAAACATCATTTTTTTCAATCTTCATATTATGATAAGTCGCTGCTTTTACATGTGTTTTTATTTCATGCTTCTTTTCATCAATCTTTTCACCTTCGCAAATAGCATTTAAAACAAAATTACTTTCATTTATTTTTTTAATATCAACTTTAAAATTAGAAAAAATAACATATTCAGAATCAGATAAAAACAAAAGCTCATTTAGCCAATTGAACATTAATGATATTAAGTCATTTGCTTCGCATTTTACATCTTTTTTTATTTTTCTATCTACTTTTGAAATATTTCCAATTATGCTGAATAGAGCAAAAGCAGAATTTTCAAATAGCTCATTTATATCTTTTCCATAAGCTTTGAATGCTATGTCTGCAGTTGTTATATCTATAATTTCAAATTTTTTCATAAATTCTAATTATTTGTCATTATATAAATTTTTATGGGCAGTGTTTATTTTCAAAAGATCTACTATTCTTGGAAAAAAATTCAAGAAAAGAAATATGAAATAATTTTAGAACTTTTAAATAAAAACAATGTAAAAATTTCCGATAAATTAATTCTAGATTTGGGTTGTGGTCCATTCTTTTTTGAAGAATTTCTAGAAAAAAATAAAATAGAAACAAAAAACTTTATACTTCTTGATAAGGATAAAGAATTGGCTAAGAAAAGAAATTTCGTTATAGCAGATATTAATAATCTGCCATTCAAATCAGAAACATTTGATATTGTGTTTTGTATAGATAGTTTTCATTTTTTAAATAATGTTAGTGATTTAAAAAGGGTTATAAGGAAAAAAGGAATAATTTTAATAAGCCAATTTCTAAGAATGAATGATAACGAATTATTAAAAAAATTAAAAGAGTTCGATGATTTTAAAGTTTTAGATGAATTTTTATTTAATTGTAAAGAAAAAGAGATTATAATTTTATTGAGGAAGTGTTAAATGAAAAATAAATATAAAAAAGATAAAGAGTTTTCAAAATGGTATAATAGCGTAGTTATAAATTCCGGCTTAGCAGACTTTTCTTTCATTAAAGGGTTTATGTTTATTAAACCATATGGATATGAAATATGGGAAAACATTCAAAAAATTTTAGATAAAAGGCTTAAAGAAACCGGACATAAAAATGCTTACGCTCCTGCATTAATTCCAGAACATCTGATAAAAAAAGAGAAAGAACATATAGAAGGATTCGCTCCAGAATGTTTTTGGGTATTGAAATCTGGTGAAAATGAAATAGGAGAGCCTCTTGCTTTAAGGCCAACATCAGAAACAATAATATATTCTTCATATGCAAAATGGATAAGGAGTTGGAGGGAATTGCCTTTACTTCTTAATTTCTGGAATTCTGTTTTTAGGGCAGAAATAAAAATGACAAAATTATTTATTAGAACATGCGAATTTTTGTGGCAAGAGGGTCATACTGCGCATGCAACCGAAGAGGATGCAAAAAAAGAAATAGAATTAATTCTTTCAATTTACAAAGAGCTTATTGAAGAATATCTAGCAATTCCTGTTTTTATAGGGAAGAAGAGTGAAAAAGAAAAATTTCCAGGAGCTAAGGAAACATATACTTTAGAAGCTTTGATGCCTGATAAAAAAGCATTGCAAATGGGAACTGTTCACAATCTTGCTCAAAATTTTTCTAAGGTTTTTGGAATAAAATTCTTAGATAAAGATGAAAAGAAAAAATATGTTTGGCAGACATGTTGGGGAGTAAGTACAAGACTTATTGGAGCTTTGGTTATGGTTCATGGCGATGATAAAGGATTGATTTTACCTCCAAAAATTTCCCCAATCCAAATAGTAATTATTCCAATATTATTCAAAGGCAAAGAAGATATAGTTTTAGAAAAATGCAGAGAAGTTAAATCGATATTAGAAAAGGATTTTAAAGTACTCTTGGATGAAAGAAAAGAATATACTCCTGGATGGAAGTTTAATGAGTGGGAATTAAAAGGAGTTCCTTTAAGAATAGAGATTGGTCCGGAAGATATTAAAAATAAAAAAATAATTTTCTGTAGAAGAGATAATGGAGAAAAAATAGTAGTGGAAGAAAAAAATGTTTTGATAAAGGCAGGCGAAATATTATCAGCAATACAAGAAAACATGTTTAGAAAAGCAAAGGAATTTTTGGAAAAGAATGTTATATCAGTTAATAGTTTAAACGAATTCAAGAAAAATTTAGGAAAAGGATTTTTAAGGGCTTGTTGGTGCTTATCTGAAGAGTGTGAGGAAAAAATAAAAGAGGAGACAGAAGCAACAATAAGATTTATACCAATTGAAAATGAGAGAATTTTCTCTAAATGTGTTTATTGTGGAAAAGATGCTAAAGCGGTTGCTTATTTTGCAAAAGCATACTAAATTTGTTTGTTTTTATCTTCTTTCAAATCCTTTTCTTCAAAAACTTTAACGCTATTTGTTTTCAGATCTTCCTCTTTTTTCAAACCTACTACGTACTTTATTTTTTTCAATATTGCTATATCTACTATCTTCTGTGTTATAGCACTATCAATAACAATAGCTTCTATTTTTCCAAATTCATTTATAACGTGCTCTAAATCAGATAGAGGAGCTTTTGCTATAATTTTCATATTTTCATCTAAAAGAAAAACAGCTTTTGTACCAATAATATCTTCAAGCATTTTTGCAAATGTCTTTTTTACATCTATGGGCTCTTTTCCTTCGCTTATGAATTTGACAACGGGAGGTTGAGGTTTACCTATTGCTAACTCTTTTTTTACTTGATCAGCAGGTAGTCTCTCTCGTAAGCATTTAAATATTTCTTTTTTTGTAAGTTCTTCAACTTCTTTGCCTTCTGGTGCTCTCGCAACATAATCTATATCTGCTATACTAAGAAGTCTTTTCAATATTAAATCAGCTCCTCTATCACCGTCTAAGAATACTGTAACAGTTTTCTCTTTAGAAAGTTCTATTATTGGTTGAGGTATTACAGAACCTTCTATTGCTATAACATTTTTTATTCCGTTTTTAAGAAGATTTATCACATCCGCTCTACCTTCAACCATTATTATTTCATCATAGCTTTCTATATTTGGTCCAGCAGATAAGCCATGATAATTTGTTATTTCTTGAGTTCTTACAGCTTCTTTTATTTTTTCAGATAAGTTTTCATACTCTTCTATATTAGATTCTAACATATACTTCAAAATTTCTTTGGCCCTCTCTATCACATACCTTCTTTTTTGGGTTCTTATATCTTCCACAACCTTTATTTCAATATTGGCGTCACAAGGTCCTATCTTATCTATTGTTTCTAGGCTTGATGCTATCAGAGCTGTTTCGCTCATATCCAAACTTGATGGTATAATAATTTCACCGTACGTTTTTCCATCTTTTATTTTAAGCTTGACCTCTATTCTTCCTATTCTTCCAGTTCTTTGCAATTCTCTTAAGTCTAAATCCCAACCTAATAATCCTTCTGTCTGTCCAAATATAGCCCCTATAACGTCAGGTTTTTCTACTACTCCGCTAGCCTCCAATTTTGCTCTTATAACATATTTTGCGAAGCTTTGAGCCAGCTTAGTCATATCACCACATTTTATAAATTTATCGAAATAGAAACAGTCTCTTGCTTATCTTTTTCTTACTATGAAGATGAGAGATGAGCATGAAAGATAAGCAAAAAACTGCTTCTATTCGAATAACTTTTTATTTATATATACTTTTAAACTTTTTTAATTCAAATTTTTCTATTTAAAAATTTTTAGAATAAAATGTTTAGGTTAACTAGAGATGTTTAAAGTAAAGCTTATAAAACTTTAGACAAAAAATCAATTAAAAAGGGTGATGATGGATGGATGAATCAAAAATTTATGAACTTGTAGAGATTGCGAGACAGACGGGAAAAATAAAGAAGGGAATAAATGAAACCACAAAAGCAATAGAAAGAGGAGTGGCGAAGCTTGTAATAGCTTCAAAGGATGTTGAACCAAAAGAAATAATAATGCACCTGAGCCCTCTCTGTGAAGAAAAAAAGATCCCTTATATTGAGGTTGGAAGTAAAGCGACTTTGGGAAGAAGCGCTGGGATAAAAGTAAATTGTAGTTCAGTAGCAATAATAGATTTTGGTCAGGGAGAGAAATTGGCTGAAGAGATTATAAAAAGTATGAGTGAGAAGAATGAATGAAACTCCAGCAGAGGTAATAGAAATAATTGAAAGATTGGGATTTAGGGGTATACAAAGGGTTAGATGCAAAGTATTAGAAGGAGAAAATAAAGGAAAATTGCTTATAAGAGATGTTATTGGGCCTGTAAGAATTGGAGATATATTAATGCTAAAAGAAACTGAAATGGAAACACCATCAAGTATTGGAAGAAAGAAGTGATGTTAAAATGCCAAAATGTAGCTTTTGTTCAAAAGATATACCTATTGGCACAGGAAAGGTTTTTATAAAATCTGTAGGAAAGCAATTTTGGTTCTGTTCTAGAAAATGTGAAAAAAGCTTTTTAATGGGAAGAAATCCTAAAAAATTAAGATGGATTAGAAAAATGAAATAAAACAAAAAACGAAATAAAAAATTCAAAATTTTTCAGCATCCTCTAAAAGCATATCAGGAATATCATCAATTATTTTATATTTTAATCTGCATTTGTTGCATAAAAGCTTATTTTCTTTTTTATTGTATTCTAACTCTCCTTTACATTTTGGGCAAGCCAATATATCTAATAACTTTTTATTTATCATAAGTTTCTAGCCTTTTTTAAAACCTCCAATCCAGGAAGCTTTTTTCCTGAAATATATTCAATGGTTGCACCTCCGCCCAAAGAAAGATGTGAAAATCTGTTTTTTGGAATATCGAACTTTCTTATGGCGTCAATTGTATTTCCTCCACACATCACGGAGAAAGCATCTAAATTAGAAATAAATCTAAATATTTCTTTTGTTCCATTAGAAAATCTGTTGTCTTCATAAATTCCTAATGGCCCTTTAACAAGAATATTTTTCGAACTTTTCAAAACATCTTTATAAATTTTTATAGTTTCTTTACCTATATCACAGATCTTTTTGTTTACTGGCAAATCTTTTATACTACCTCTACTTCCATCTTCAAAAACAAAATCTTGCGGAACATAAATTTTAAGTTTTTTAATATACCTCTTAATTTTTTCTAAAAATTCTTTTTTTAGATTATATTCAGCTCCTAACTCATAACCAAAAGCCTTTAAACAATATATAGAGAATACTCCACCGGAAAGAATTTGATGTTTTCCTTTTTTACTTAGAAAATCCAGAAAGTTTATTATTTCATCCATTTTTGCCCCGCCAAAAACACATGTAAGTTTCTTTAAATTCTTTATTTTTTTCAAAGCTTTTAGCTCTCTCTGAAGATTCTTTCCTTTAAAGCTTGGTAAAACAAAAGGAAAACCAACAACACTAGCATGACTTCTATGACAAATTGAAAAAGCATCTTGAACAAAATAATCAAATAAAGGAGAAAGATTTTTTATAAAATTAGAGTTTGCATGCTCTTTAGGAGATAATTCGAGGGTTTCTTCCTTTATTGTTCTAACATTTTTTAAAAGTAATATTTCACCTTTTTTCATACTTTTTATTTTTTGTATTGCTAAATCACCATAAATGTCAGGAACATATTCTACTTTTCTTTTTACAACCTTTGTTAATAGCTCGGCATGCTTATCCATATCTTCTAAAAAATCTTTTTCTCCTGGCCTGCCTTGATGTGACAATAGCACAACTTTAGCACCATTTTTAGAAAGATATTTTATTGTTTCTGCATGAGCTTCTATTCTTTCATTCATTACTGGTGCATTATTTTCTAAAGGAGAGTTTATATCTATTCTTACAATAAAACTTTTACCTTCAAGTTTCATTAAAAATCAATAATATTTGATAAATATAAAAATTAAAAATGTTATTAGAGCGGCAAAGAAACTAATCTCCACTTTTTTTATTCTTTTATCTATTTCATAAAGCATTTTTTCAGCTTCATCTAAATTACATTCTGAAATGTAACTCTCAATCTCTTTTAAATCATTAGAAAAAACACTACTAAACAAATTTTCTTTTATTTTATCAAAGGTTTTGTTAAAATCTTTTATTCTTTTGTCAGTTGCCGATTTTTCTAAAGCAGCCTTTTCTAAATATTTTTTTGATTCTTCAAAATTTCCATATACATAGCTTCTATATGCCTCTTCTACCAATGATGAAGAAAAATCATGAAAGCAGTCTAGAGAGTTATTAATTTTTTCTATTTCATTTTTTATGTGAATTGCATTTTTCATTATAGATTCAGCAAGCTTAAGAGAATTATTTATATATCTTTCTGATTCTTCTAATTCTCCATTAAACAAAAGGTATAAAGAATAATGCAAAATTTCTCTAGGCTTTTCATAAAAATCAAAATCAGAAAGATTTTTTATCTCTTCGATTTTATTTTTAGCCTCTTCAAATCTTCTAAAATATGTAGTAAAATTACTTTCATTTTCAATCATTTTGAATTCCTCAAATAAATCCTTTTTTACTTGGAATAAATCCAGCAACAGAACAAGAACAGAATTTTTGTTTTTTGCATTACTTTCAATTTTTACATTATTCTCTTGCATAAAGCTTGACACAGATTTTATAAAATTATTATCTATGCTTTTATTCACTACATATAAAGAGAAAATATATCTTATTCTTTCTATTCCATATTTTTTTACACACTCATTATTAAATATTGAGTTTAAAAATGAAGAGTTATTACAACCAAACCTTTCACATTCCCAATACTTCCAAAATTGATAGCTCAGATATTTCTTACATTCATTTATAATAGAAAAGTCAAGACTTTTTTTATAACCTATTAAATTTGATATTTCATATCCTAGCTTTTCTGCAACACCTTCCTCAAACCAAGGAGTTAAACCATTGCCAATTGTTTGAGACATAAAATAATGAACAAATTCATGAATAATATTTTTTGCAACGTCTTCATAATCCAAAAGAATTCCTATACTGCAATAAATGGAATTATTTTTAAAATAGCAAATCCAATTTTCTTTTGTTTGAGGGACAAACTTTATTAATGTTTTATTTATTTTTTTGTTAAATATTTCCTCTAATAATGGAATAGCCTTTTCATCAATATTTTTTGCAATAGTGTATATTTCACTTTCATATTTTTTTGGAATTTCCAAATCAAATTTTTTAAAATTGATTAAAACCTTTTCATCTGCTCCATCTTTCTTAGAGAATATTAAAGAAATATAATCAGAATAATTTCCATAAAATGTTAATGATCTATTATAAACTCTTTTATAATTATTATTTTCTTTGACGAAAATATCTTGTGCATAATCAGGAAGATTTATTCTTAATAAAGAAAAATCCACTGGAGAAAAATAGGATCTAAAATAAAATTCATTATCACAAGAGACAGGATTATTAATCTCTTTAAATTTTATATAAAATTTGTAAACATTTGGATAATGAATATTCCTACTAGTAAAAAGATGCAAAGTAGAATTTTCAATGAAAAAATTTATTTCTCCATCATTATCAGAAATATCTATTATCTCAAAATTTTTTGGTAACCTTATCTTAAATTCGCTTCCATAAGGATAATAATATCCATAATTCGGAGTTATGCTCCAAATTATGAAATATGTTGAATAATTTTCAGAGATGTTTATATTAATTTCAATATTTGTTTCAGCATAAGAATATTCAAAAAATAATACAAAAGTCAATAAAAACATAATAAAAAATCTTTTCATGATTTTTATTTCCTTAGAAGAATTAAAATTTCTTTTCAATCCATTTTAATGCCTTTTTTATAAACTTATATGCAATAAATATAGGAATTATTACTATAAAGGCATATATAATCCAAGTAAATATCTTAATCAAGAGTACAATCGGCAATATTATCAAATTCAATAAAGAATCTGTTATTTCTGCTAAGCCATTTTTCAATTTTTTCATAAGTTCTTTACCCAAATCTTCAGGAAATATTTTAATCTCCTTCTCTTGTTTTAGATTAATATTAATAGTTGGATAATCCGCCATTTCCTCTACCTCTTCAACATAATATCCGTATTGTTTTAATAATCTCATAATTTCAAGTTTCTTTTCAGTAATTTTCATTATTACATCTACGCTTTGGTTTAACTCAAGAGATTCTGCTTTTTTCATAAGCTCTTCATAAATTTTTAGTGCATTTAACAATATCTCTATCTCACCTTTCTGTCTTTTTAACTCAACCTTATAAAATCCTAGGTTTATACTTTTTACATCAAAATTTTCTATTACCCAATTAGAAAGATTTTCAAAATTTTCTTTCGAAACCTTTATAGATAAAGACAAAGTTATATAGGATTCTGTTTCCCATCTATTCATTCTTTCTATCCATCCATTAAGCTCCTTAACCTTATCTTTTATCTTTTCGCTATCTTTTTCAACATCTTTTGAACTTATTTCTACATAACCATATTTTATCTCTTCTTTTGTTTTTTCTGTAGTCAATATTTCACCTCTATAAAAAGTTTCTTTTTGAAGAGCTGGATATTCAAAATAAGGAGAATACAAAGGCTGTGAGATAAAAATTGAATAAACAAAATATGAAGCAAAAGCAAGAATTAATATTAATGCAACAAAATACAGAGGTTTTTTGGAATAAAGGTTTTTAATTTTTTCTATTGTTTTCATCAACATCACTTATAAATTATTTTCTAATCTTTTATATCTTTATCCCTTTTTATTTCATCCCTCATCCTTGGTACTCTTATAAGAAATCCGCAATTAGAACAATTTATAGAAAAAGGCCTTTTCCATTTAACCTCTTTATAATCATGCTTCTTGCATTCAGGACAAATATACTCACATCTTGCAATATTATCAGACTTTAAAACTAAAACCCTTATAATTCCATTATATTTTCCTTTCTTATTTTTTATTGGTCTGTTTGTATGATAAACGCATTCCCTAGGAGTTATCTTTTTTTCTTCTATAAACTTTTTTATTATATGAAGTTCCATTATATCACTTCATTTTATCATCATATTTTCCTTCATCAACCTCTTTAATTACCTCTCTAGGATCCTTTCCTTCAACAGTAACTCCGCAAGATAAGCATGTACCTAAGACCTGTTTTACCTTTTGCTTTAAATCACCGAGCATATTATCCTTGCTTTTTGCAATTTTTATTACTTGATCAATAGTAAGATTTCCAACCTTATCAGCAGGTCTTCCTGATTCATCTTTTTTAAGGCCAGCAAGCTTTTCTAAACCTAGCTCCTTTTTTATTAATTGAGAAACAGGCGGAGATCCAATTTCAATTTCAAATTCCTTTGTTTTTTCATCAATCTTAATCTTAACAGGAACTTGTAATCCTTTAAATGCCTCTGTTTTTTTGTTTATTTCTTCTATAATTTTTTGAATATTTACTCCTAAAGGAGCTAGTTGAGAACCTAATAGAGGAGCAGTAGCTTTTCCACCTTCTACCAAAACTTCTATGGTTTTCATTTCTATCACTTTTTAGTTTTTTATTTCTTCAATATAAAAAGCTTTTGTTAGATATGAAAGACAAAAAAATATGCAGCAAATGTGAGAAAAAAGCAATAATAGAAATAAAATGGAAGAAAAGAAGTTATTGTAAACAACATTTTATTGAATATTTTTTAGGTCAAGTAAAAAAGGCCTTGAGAAACAAAAAATATGGAAAGATCGAAAAGAATATTAAAATTTGCGTCGCGATATCAGGAGGAAAAGATTCTTTATCATGTTTACATGCAATGAAAAGATTAGGATTTAATATAGAGGCTTTGCATATAAATTTAGGATTTTCAAAAATTTCAGAAAAATCATTAGAAGTATGCAAAAATTTCTGTGAAAGTATTGAAGTAAAATTAAATGTAATAGATTTAAAAAAGGATTATGGTTTTTCTTTACCAGAGCTTTTTGAAAAAAATTTTAATAAAGCAACATGCAAAATGTGCGGTACAATAAGAAGATATCTTATTAATAAATTTGCTTTCGAGAACGGATTTGATTATATTGCCACGGGCCATAATTTGAGCGATATAACAGCTCAAGGTATAAATACACTTTTAAGCAATTATTTTATAGGTTTTAGAAGCTTTTCACCAGTAACAAACCCAATAAAAGAATTTAAGATATGCGGAAGATTAAAGCCACTATTCTTTCTTACAGATGAAGAAAATAAACTCTATGCAAGGTTGAATAATATTAATTATTTTAAAGAGAAATGCGAATATGGACTAAAATCCCCTCTAAACATACTTAAAAAGCATTTAAAGTCTTTGGAAAAAGAAACTCCTGGAATATTAAGAAGATTGGCGTTTTCTTTTATAAGCTTTGGAAAGTTTATTGAGAAGCATAAAGGAAAAAGCTTCGGAATTTGTAAGCAGTGCGGATATCCTTCAGCAACAAATATTTGCGATTTTTGTAGGATTGTGAAAAATATGAAAAACTAGGTTAAGAACTTATCTTCATATTCTTTTAAATATGCTGCTGATCTTTTCACATCTGCAAATAATTTTTCCACATATTCAACGTGCTCCTTCTTAATTTTTTCAGATTCTTTAGCTTTTGCAACCTCAAAAGCAGGGGCAAGCAATTGGATAGCATATCTTAAACTTGCTTTTACTCCAGCTTCTGTTAAATATTCTAATGCATCCTCTTCAATCTCAATTTTTTCATATTTTGCTCTTATTTCGATTATCTTCTTAATCTCTTCTCTGCTATAGGGCTTAGTGTTTATTATCAAAAGTCTATCAACCAAATCTAAAGGCATGCCATGAGGCGCTTTTATATCAGTTCCTCTAATAGTTGCAAATCCTCTGTTTGTTGCAAAAATGATTATAGGAGATAATTCTTGCTCTAAAGCCCTATTTAAAAAAGCGAATGTTTCAATATCAAGCATGCTGCACTCATCAATAAAAACAACTCCTGGCAATAATTCGCATCTACCTTCTTGAACAAGCGCTTTAATATATTCATCCACTTCTCTTCTAACTTCAGGTTCAATTTCTTTCGATTCCCTTCCTCCAAAGAATAAGCTAAATATATCTGTACCGCTTCTACTACTTGCAACATCTAAGGCATGCAAAGTTACTGGATAAATAAACTCCCTTTCCTTCAAAACCTTTCCTGTTGGAACAGGAATTGGTTTAGCTGTGGTTAAGTCAAGCTTTTTTTCTTTAGCAGCTTCTTCACTTATACCAACTTTAACTAATTTGCCTCCATCAACATCTATCTGAATTATATCTCCTGTTTCAACACCTTGTTGAATTAGCTGTAATGCAAAGCTTTGATCCATTGTTAATTTTTTTGATTCATCTTTTGTTGCAATCTTTATTGTAGCTCCTACAGGAATTTGTTGATAAGGATTATAAGGATGCTGAGATTTTTCAATAGAAATTTCTTTCACCACACCTTCATAAATTTTTCTCATTTCATGAATTCTAGCAGCAATAGCTTTTCTTAATGTTTGAGTCAAAAATTCAGTTTTTCTTATATCAGTTGAAAAAATTTCGCTAGCAGCTAAAGGAACAAAAGGAACATCTCTTCCAAGTTCTCTTGCTATAGCCATTGCAATAGCTGTCTTTCCTGTTCCTGGAGGACCAGCTAACAAAATTGCTCTTCCTGCAAATTTTCCTTCTTTAATTAATCTTACTACTAAACCAGCCGCCTCTCTTGCTTCTACTTGGCCAACCATTCCGCTTGATATTGGCTTTGCTTTTAAGCCATCTAGGCCTAACCCCTGAATATGTGAATGTGCTGCAACCCTTTCCCATTCTCTCAACGATTCAGCTACCTCTCTTATTTCCTGCATTTTCTCACCCTTTTATTTTATAAAGAAGCTTCACTTTTAAATTTTGATTTTATCTTGAAGCAATTTCTGCAAGATTATAAAGCGCCGGGAGCAGGATTTTCGAAGATTTCGAACCTGCGCGAGCTTAAAGCTCACTAGCTCTCAAGGCTAGCGCGTTTGGTCCAAAAGTTGGACCTTTGGAGGCATCTAATCATCAAATCATACCTTGAGATGCTGGCTCCGCCATCCCGGCTTTTTTTAATTGCAAATGTTTAAATCATTTTAATATATTAAAAAATCTCTTTATTTTTTAAAATCTTCATTTTTGAAATTCTTAATGATCAAAAAATTGATCCTATTTTATAGATGAAACAAGAGAGAAGAGAAACTCGATTAAATATTATTACTTATAAATGGCAAAAATTTTAAATTTAAATTTTTAATTTACTTACTACGGGCAAAAAAGCTTTGAAAAGCCTTATGAAATTTCAGATTTTTCAATAGAGTTTATTTTAAGTAATCGAGCTACGGAAGAATCTGTTAGAGATGTTTATCAAACATTGAAAAATTATGAATTAGAAGATGAAAAGATAGCATCATATCCTAGTTTGCTTGGACTTCATCCAGAAACTATTAGAGCCCATTATCAATTTTTATGTAAATTAGGCATAGATCCAGAAAATATAGCCTCATGTCCTCAATTGCTCACAAGAGATCCAGAAACTATTAAAAGGAATTATCAACATCATGTTGGATTATTGAGGAAAGATTATAGGGATAGAGAATCTGGCAGAAATTTACTTTTAAATCAGCCATCATTATTAAACACTTCTCCTGA
>CAZSPP010000015.1:0-28695 GCA_964608845.1 uncultured archaeon
GCTTCATTTAAAGAACTGCTTGCTATCGTAATATTTGCAATTTTACTCAATATTTTATAAGGCTCTTCAAATTCTTCATCTCTAAAATTTTTGTTTGCTATTATCATCAAAACATTCTTTTGCATTTCATTTTTCACCTCATATTTTTCTATACAACAAGCTGTTAAAACAACCAATAAAAGGAATAAAAAAAGTCCTCATATATTTTATTTATGTTTCAAAATTTAAACTTTTTTTAAAAAAATATAAACAAATTAAAATCTTAAGATAATTTCGCATGGTGTTATTTAAATGATTTTGAATTTGGGATGTGGAGATGAAAAGTTTGGAGATGTGAGGGTAGACATTTACAAAACCAAAGCAACAACTCATGTAATGGATATAGAAAAAGGTTTGCCTAAGGAATGGAGTAACAAATTTGACATTGTATATTCAAAAAACCTTTTTGAACACTTAAGAAACCCTGGATTTGTTTTAGAAGAGATGAAGCGAGTATGTAAACCAGGTGGAAGAATCATTCTTATTACGGATAATGCAGGCTTTTGGGAATTTCATGTCTTTGGAACTCATGTAAAACCAAAAATCAATCTTAAAAGATTGGATTTCTATAAAGGGAGAGGATCCTTAGATACACACTTTTCTCTTTTTACAAAAGAACATTTGGTTAATCATTTTAAAAGTGTTGGTTTAAAGATAGAAAAAATAAGTTATCTAGCTTTTCCTAAGGATGAAAAACTTGGAAAATTTCGCCCATTTTTAGATTTATTTTGTAAACTTTTCAATGCTTCTAAAATTTTTGGGAATTTAGCCTATCCAAGAATTATGATAATTGGAAAAAAGATGAGAAATGAAAACAGTAATATTTCATGATTTTTTTATAGATATAGGAGGCGGTGGGAAAGTAGTTAATATTTTAAGTAAATATCTTAAAGCACCGATTGTTACCTGCTTTTATGATAAGTCAAATCTTTCAACCATTCAAAATACAAAAATATTTCATGATAATTCTTTTTTTAATAAATTAAAATCAATCAGAGAATTGAAATTAATAAGAACAATTTACTTTTTTAATCATAAACTAAAAAAATTAAAAAATTTTTTTAATGAAAATTTCGATTCTGCTATTTTTTCAGGTTTTTACTCTATCTATTTTGCAAGATTCTTGGAAATTTATAAAATTTATTATATTCAAGCCGAACCATTAAGCTACATTTTTGAAAGAGAGAATTATAAATCTTTAATAACTTATAAATATATTTATGAACTTTTTCTTAAAAAGTTAGAAAGAGATTCTATATTTTCTTTCGATAAAACAATTGCAAATTCCAATTACATAAAGAAAGTTTATGAAGAAGAATTTGGAATAAAAGTAAATAAGATAATTTATCCTCCTGTAGATACATCAAAATTTTATTATAGGGAGCCAGAAGATTATTTTTTGCTGGTTAGTAGGCTATATCCTTACAAAAGGGTTGATGTAGTTGCTAAAGTTTTTACAAAAATTCCATCAAAAAAATTAGTGATAGTTGGTTCCGGTCCTTTAGCTTCTTATATTAGAAGGTTGTCACAAAGATACAAAAACATAAAGTATCTTGGAAAAGTTTCTGAAAAAAAGCTAATAGAACTTTATGCTAGATGTAATGCGGTTATATATATTTCTGAAAAAGAACACTTCGGTTTAGTACCATTGGAAGCAAACTCTGCAGGAAAACCAGCAATTGTTGCAAATGAAGGAGGTTTAACAGAAGGTATAATTCCATTTAAGACAGGATTGATTTTAGATCCACCCTATGAATCAAATTTAAAAGAAGTGATAGAGAATTTTGATAAATATCATTTTAGTAAAATAGATTGTATTAAGAATGCTAAAAGATTTGACAAAAAAGTGTTTTTGAAAAATTTTTTAAGAGAACTGAAGAATTAGATAACTTTTTCTACTATATTTTTCACAATGAAAAAAGAAAATTTGAAATTTAAATCTTAAAAAGATTTTAATATTGTTTTAATTGCGGCCGCGATGGTGTAACGGCTTAGCACAAGGGCCTGTGGATTTTTGAGTTTGCAATATTTCAAAAATTCGAAAAAATGCAGAAAGCCCTTAGTTCGGGTTCGAATCCCGATCGCGGCCTGTTTTAAATTTCATTTAAAAAATTTTCATTTTTCACAAATTCTTCCTGTTTGTAAATAAAATATTAATAAATCAAGTTCTGCCAAATTTATTTCTTTTTTAACAATTGTTGAAAGCCTTTTTGCAATCTCTTTTAATTTTTCCTCAATTTCAAGATAATTCTTTTTTGTTAAAGGTTTTTGTTTTTCTATAATTTTATTTTTTATTAAAAATCTTATTACATGCCTATCAAGAATTGCAAAATTTTTATATCCCATATTTCTTAAAAAATGAGAAGCTTCCTTATATCCAATCCCTTTAATATTTTTTACAAACCACTCTCTATTGCATTTTTCAATATTTTTATCAATCTCATCGATAAAATTTCTTGCTTGTATTATATATTCAGCCCTTTTATTATAAAACCTTAACCCATAAGATTTCAAAGCTTCTTTAAGCTCTTTTTTAGAAATTGTTAAAAATTTTTTTCCAATCTTTTCCCAAACATCTTTCGTTTTTTCCAATCTATTATTTGCAACAAGAATGCAGAAACATAATTCAATAAACTTTTCTTCTTTTTTCAAATTTCTATTATTTTCAAATTCCTTTAATTTTTCTTCTATTCTATCTTTAATTTTTTCATACTCTTTAGCAAGCTTTTTTAAAAAAATCATTCTAAGTACCATACCGAAAAGTATTTAAATAGTAAAGCATTTTAATATAATTGCATATTTATAAAATGTTCTGAGTCTTAAAAGACGATGAGAAAGAAGCTCTTCGGAGCTTCGAAAATGAAGGTCTAAAATAATATTTTAGATCTGATGTAATCCTATTGTGAGTTGAAAATTTAAACAGGGACGTTAAAAATTAATGAACCCGCCGGTTCCGGTTGATCCTGCCGGAGACCACTGCTATCGGAGTCCGACTAAGCCATGCGAGGCGTTTGCTTTGTTTGGTGTTCGCAAGAGCACTAAACAAAGCAAGCCGTACTGCTGAGTAACACGTAGCTAATCTACCCTAAGGTCAGGGATAACCTCGGGAAACTGAGAATAATCCCTGATAGGCGAGGATTGCTGGAATGCGTTCTCGCCGAAAGCTATGAATATTTCATAGCGCCTTAGGATGAGGCTGCGGCGGATTAGGTTGTTGTTTGGGTAAAAACCAAACAAGCCTATAATCCGTAGGGGTCTTGAGAGAGATAGCCCCCAGATGGATTCTGAGACATGAATCCAGGCTCTATGGAGCGCAGCAGGCGCGAAACCTTCGCAATGCCCGAAAGGGTGACGAGGGGACTCCGAGTGCTCTCTACTAATGTAGAGAGCTTTTGCCAAGTTTAAAAAGCTTGGCGAATAAGGGGTGGGCAAGACGGTTGCCAGCCGCCGCGGTAATAACCGCGCCCCGAGTGGTGGTCACGATTATTGGGCCTAAAGCATCCGTAGCCGGCCTTGCAAGTCTTTTGTGAAATCCTCTTGTAAACAAGAGGGCTCGCTTAAGATACTGCAAGGCTAGGGATAGGGAGAGGCCGAAGGTACTCTCGAGGTAGGGGTCAAATCCGTTAATCTCGAGGGGACCACCTGTGGCGAAGGCGTTCGGCCAGAACTATTCCGACGGTCATGGATGAAAGCTAGGGGAGCGATCGGGATTAGATACCCCGGTAGTCCTAGCCGTAAACGATGCCCACTTGTTGTGGCAGAACTCTCGGAGTTCTGCTGCGGCGTAGCGAAGGCGTTAAGTGGGCCGCCTGGGGAGTACGGCCGCAAGGCTGAAACTTAAAGGAATTGGCGGGGGAGCACTACAAGGGGTGGAGGCTACGGTTCAATTGGATGCAACGCCGGGAACCTGACCAGGGAAGACAGCAGGATGACGGTCAGCCTGAAGGGCTTACCTGACAAGCTGAGAGGTGCTGCATGGCCGTCGTCAGCTCGTGCCGTGAGGTGTCCTGTTAAGTCAGGAAACGAGCGAGACCCACGCCCCTAGTTGCTACTTTCCTTTAAGGAAAGGCACTCTAGGGGGACTGCCCGCGCTTAGTGGGAGGAAGGAGTGGGCGACGGCAGGTCCGTACGGCCCGAAATCCCTGGGTTACACGTGGCCTACAATGCGTAGGACAACGGGTTGCGACTCCGTAAGGAGGAGCTAATCCCTTAAACCTACGCCCAGTTCGGATTGAGGATTGCAACTCATCCTCATGAAGCCGGAATCCCTAGTAAGCGGGGGTCATCATCTCTCGCTGAATACGTCCCTGCTCCTTGCACACACCGCCCGTCAAGCCAACCGATCGAAGGTTTGGTGAGAGTCACATAAGCATTGTTTTTGAGCAAAACTCGAAAGCAATGCTTGTGTGATTCGAACCAGATCTTTGTTAAGGGGGGCTAAGTCGTAAAGTAATGAGATGGGCGATCTGATTTGATGACGATGAAGATATTTACGGCTTGACCCCGAGTCATCAAAAATGAAATATGCAAGGAGATCTCATTACTCGACAAACAAGGTAGCCGTACGGGAACGTGCGGCTGGATCACCTCAATTCAATAAATCACAATAGGATTACAGGTCTTGCAAGGGATTGGGCCGGTAGTCTAATGGTAGGACGCTTCCCTTGCAAGGAAGAGATTCTGGGTTCGAATCTCTGAGAAAATCCCAGCCGGTCCAATTTTGAATGATGCCTTATAAAATAACATTTTATAGGGCTGAAGTTTAGGGCTAAAAGCCCAATGAAACTTAGCACAGGTATTGGACTTAGCCGTAAGTAGCGAGAGTAGGAGGAAAGCTGGCTCCCAGGCCATCTGGTGGATGGCTTGGCTCGGGTAGCGAAGAAGGTCGTGGCAAGCTGCGATAAGCCCAGGCGAGGCGCATGCAGCCTTAGAACCTGGGATTGCCGAATGGGACATCCTGTAAGGCCGAAAGCCTTACATTCAGCTCTTTTGAGCTGAAGGCTTACGCGGGGAATTGAAACATCTTAGTACCCGCAGGAAGAGAAATCAATATGAGATGCGGTTAGTAGGGGCGACCGAAAGCCGCAGAGGGCAAACCAAACGCCTTAACGAAAAGTTAAGGCGGATGTGGAGTATGGGTTGGGAGCACCGCCTAACTCTTTGAGCCGAAGTTTCCTGGAACGGAACGCCATAGAGGGTGATAGCCCCGTAGGCAAAGAAGAGAAGGCGGATTTCCCAATTCCTGAGTATGGTTGGTTGGATTTCCAGCCAGAAGAAGGGGGTTATCTACCTCCAACCCTAAATATAACCCGAGTCCGATAGCGCACTAGTACTGTGAGGGAAAGCTGAAAAGAAAGGGGTAAAACCCTGTGAAAAGATCCTGAAACCAGATGGCTATAGTCTGGTGGTATAAGCCTTCTCTTTGAGAAGGTGAAGCCACCGTCCGTTTCGAAAAACGGGGCAGGGAGTTTATGCTCATGGCGAGGCGAAAGCCGTAGCGAAAGCGAAAACAGCGCAGTTCTTTAAGAACGAGGCTGTTCCGTGTGAAAGCGCGGTTAGTCATGGGCATAAGACCAGAAGCCGGGTGATCTACTCCTGGGCAAGGTGAAGTTCTCCGAAAGGAGAATGGAGGCCTGAAGGGGTGCTGGTATCACATCCGCTCCTCTGACCTGGGAGTAGGGGTGAAAGGCCAAACGAACCCGGCGATAGCTGGTTCCTCCCGAAATGAGTCTCAGCTCAGCCTCACCTGAGCCTATTGCAGGGTAGAGTTACTGATTACATGGTTAAGGGGAGAAATCCTCGGCCATGTTGTCAAACTCCGAATCTGTAATAGGCGTAGAGGGTGGGAGTGAGAGCATCTGGAGTAAGTTTGTTGCTCGAGAGGGGAACAACCCAGACTAAAGGCTAAGGTCCCTAAATGTTAGCTAAGTGCATCGAAAGCAGTCTCCTCTCTAAAACAACAGGGAGGTAGGCTTAGAAGCAGCCATCCTTTAAACAACGCGTAACAGCGGACCTGTCTAGAGAGGAGGCGCTGAAAGTTTAGATGAGGAAGGTGAATAAATGGGAAAGAAAAAGAAAGAAGGAAAGAAGAGCTGTTGTTCTTAAATCTTTATTTTTTAGTTTTTCTTCATCCTCATCTAAACCAGCAAAATGGACGGGGCTAAGCTAACTACCGAGGCCTTAGATCACTCTTGCTATTAGCAAGAGTGGTGGTAGGGAGGCGTCCCGAAAGGGTAGAAGCCTTTTCGTGAGAAAGGGTGGACCTTTCGGGAATGAGAATCCTGCTGGGAGTAGCAGCAAAAGTTGGGTGAAAAACCCAACCACCTACTCGGCAAGGGTTTTTCGCCAATGTTAATCAGGCGAAAGTTAGCCGATCCTAACCACATCTTTAACCTGGATGTGGGAAAGGGAAACCGGTTAATATTCCGGTGCCACTTAGAAACCAATGCATCATGCATAAACGATTCAGGATAGCTCGACCATAGCCGTCGCTATGGTTAAGCATAGAATCTGAGGGAGTCTCGTCATGAGGAGAACTCAGAGAATATGCGATGAGGCCTGCGTAAGCAGGCTTCGGGCGATTCCTGGATCCCATGAAAATATGTATGAGAAGGTTTCTAAGTGATCGTACCGAGAACCGACACAGGTGCCTTTGCTGAGTAGGCAAAGGTGTCTGGGATAATCCAGCTCAGGGAATTCGGCAAATTGGTCCCGTAAGTTCGCGAGAAGGGATGCCTGCTGCCTCTTCGGAGGATAGCAGGTCGCAGTGACAAGAGAGGTCCGACTGTTTAATAAAAACATAGCCGACTGCAAAGTGGAAACGCTTTGTATAGTCGGTGAATCGTGGCCACTGGCGGTGTGTGAAAGCCTGGTCCAACAGGCCTAAGCCCCGCTATAGGCCGGCGGTAACTCTGACCGTCTTAACTAAGATGGTCAATTGAGCTTAGCGATGATAAAACCATCTAGGGACTTAGGTAGCGTAATCCCTTGCCGTTTAATTGACGGCCTGCATGATTGATCAACGAGACCTCTGCTGTCCCGAGCTGGAACCCAGCGAAACCGGCTTTCTGGCGATTAGGCCAGAGACCTCCGGTGGGAAGAAGAGACCCCGTAGAGCTTTACTGCAGTCTGCTGTTGTAATATAGTCAGGATTGTATAGTGTAGGTAGGAGTCTGAGAAGCATTCTCGTCAGGGAATGTGGAGACGTCAATGTAACACTACCCTATCCTGACTATATTGCTAATCTCGAAAGAGAGACAGCAGCAGATGGGCAGTTTGGCTGGGGCGGTACGCCCTTGAAAAGATATCAAGGGCCCTCAAAGCTCAGCTCATCAGGGTCACAACAAATGCTGGAGATAATGATTAAAAATCAAGGTAGCTTATGAATCTCGAAATCAGCATTTGTTGCCCTAAAGAAATCCTGAGTTGAGTGTAAGCGCAAAAGCTGGGTTGATTGGATCTCGAAAAGCAAGAGATCCAAGGGCGAAAGCCTGAGCTAGCGATCCGCAGTCAGGCATAGATAGCTGGCTGTGGCAAGAGAAAAGCTACCTCGGGGACTGAGGAAACGTTTAAAGTTTTTGTTTTTAATTCGAATATTATGGGAATAATTACAATAAAGGAATCAAAAAATAGAAAAAGAATAAAAGAAGTTAGAGAAGTGACTGAAATAAACCGAGAAATGCTCCTTGCTTTAGCGCTTTATCCAGCTTTCAGAGCAACATGGCCTTTTTTAAATTCTTGGTTTAATGAAGTCACTTTTGAAACAGGAGAAAGAGGAATTTGTTGCTATAAAGATTTTAGAGAAGGAGAAGAAATAGAAATTTACAGAAAAGATTTTTATTTTTTAGGAATTCCAATAATGGAAAAAACATATTTAAAGAAAGAAAAGCAGAAAATTCCGATATATTTTTTATAAACGTTTCCTCCCCTAAAATGGTGTCGTGGCGGGCGAGAGTTCATATCGACCCCGCGCGTTGCGGCGTCGTTGTTGGCTCATCCTCTCCTGGCTGTGCATAAGCAGCCAAGGGTGCAGGAGTCCACTGATTAAAAGGGTACGTTAGCTGAGTTTAAACCGGCGCGAGCCAGGTTGGACTATATCTGCCGGAGGTGTTTGGGGTCTGAGAGGAAGGGAGAATAAGTACGAAAGGAACATTCTCCCGTGGCCTCTGGTGTACCGGTTGTCTGACAAGGCATCGCCGGGTAGCTACGCCATGTGCCGATAAGAGCTGAAGGCATCTAAGCTCGAAGCGGCCCTCGAAAATAGACCCCTTGGCACCGGGTAGACGAGCGGTTATGAAGTGGGGGTGTACGTACCAAGCGAAAGCGAGGTACTCAGCCCTCCACTTTCTACGCCAATGCCAGCCCTCAATTTTTCTCGCTATCTTAAAGTCCAATACCTGTGCATTACTTGAAAGAAGAAAGGTAACTTGTAGAGAACATTCCCTGCTATGCAGGAGGAAGCTCTACCCACCCATTTAAGGGTATAACAGGCGAGATGCCTGTAGATCAGGAACAGTAACGTGTCAGCTATTGTAGGGTTGATATAAATGAAACCCGAAATTCCCGTTAAGTCGGGAGGCTGAATGAAACGGCCTGATCTATACCCGGGTGCAAGCATTAAAAGCGCTTAGACAGATTGTTCATAGATATCTGATGACCTTCTCTTCGGAGAAGGGAATATCTTAACAAAAGGTAGGCTACTACAAGTTACCCTTCAATTTTTATAAAAAATCATGAAGCTTTTTGAGAAATTCCTTGTATACTTACATTATTTTATTCTATACTTGAGAAAGACTAGATCCTCGTTACAATTATAGGATTGTATTTGATATTTTTGGTAAGAAGAAACCAGGTGAAAACAATAAAATAAAATAGCAAGGTCAAGAAAGGATTATAAAAGAAAGATATCAAAAAATGATGGACAATCTTACCGAAGATGAAGGAACTATTTTTTCAATCTGATTTAATTGATAAAACCAAATTTTCAAAAGTTAAGATTATAAGAATTCTTGATAAACTTGGAAGAGGAAAGTAGTTGAAAAGAGAAAGTGGTATGAAAATATGTTCTAAAGCGGCGATGAAATTTAATAATGATTAAGCTTTTATACATTTTAGATTGCCCTTTGTATGTAAAGACTAAAGAATTAACTAGAAAAAGCTTGAAAGAGCTTAGTAAATACTAATATCGAAGATATTTTAATTAATTCAGATAAAAGACAAGGAGTATAATTTTGGTTCACCGACTGTTAGAATTAATGAAAAAATATATTCAAAAAAGAATTATATAGATTTAATTTATGAAAAGCTTTCTGAACACACAAAAAATACAACAGAATTTATGAAAAAGCTGATGGCTGCAGTATCTATAAAGGCAAAAATATCCATTCCATTAAAAGAGATGATTAAAGAAGCTAAAGAAAAGAGCTATAGTTTCATATAATGATTAAGTTGTTTCAATTCAACATTTTTTATAGATAATTCAAAAAGAGAAACAAAATGTTGTAAGAAAGTTGATAAAAAAAGGATTTTAACTAGGATAAGTTTAATACCACATATTTGTTACAAGCTTTTTATTATCTTTACTTTTTTAGCCGTAACAATTAAGCAGCTTTCTTTAAATCATTATTACTCAATATTATTACTACTAACATAGCAATGGCTTTCAGCTCTGTTTTTGTTGTTTCAAATTCTTTGTTGATGAAAAGGTATAAGCTAAAGAACTAAAGATCGCTCATTTAGAAGAAGAGATTTACAAAAAAATATTGTTTAACAATTTAAACAATCATCTTTATTCCTAATTTAACAAGAACCTTTAATAACTTTACATAATTTCCATGAGTAATTTCATAAATATCTTCCCCTTCTAAAACTTCAGCAAGTTTATTAAGTTGTTCATCATTTAATTTTTCAACAATCTCTCTAAGCCTTTCAATCTTTTTTAATGTGTTACCTCTTTCCTTCCACCAAATTTTGTTATATTCTTTTAGAATTTTTAGATCATTTTTATCCAAAGCCTTTACAATAACTTTTGCAGCTATTTCTCCAGCTGTCATAGCTTCTCCCATTCCACCGCCATGTATAGGATTTACTTGATGGGCAGCATCACCTATTACCAAAACATTTTCCTTAACCATATCTTTAAGAAAACCACCAACAGGAATGCATCCTCCTTTAACTTCTAAGATGCTACCATTTTTCAATTCTTCTCTCGAATTAATGAATTTATCCAAATAATATCTTGCTTCTTTTTCACTATATCCTTTTATTCCTACTCCAACATTTGCTCTTTTCTCTCCCTTCGGAAATATCCAAACATATCCTCGAGGAGCAATTTCATTTCCCATAAATATTTCTATTTTATGTGAATCTCTTAGCTTTATATTAACCATTTCATATTCAAATCCAGAATCTACAAGAGATGGATTACAAGTTGTATTTAATCCAGCCTTTTTTGCTATTAATGACTCTACACCATCAGCTCCCACTATTATTTCAGCTTTTATTTCTGTATCATTTCCAATTATATTTGCCTTTACTCCCGAAATTTTATTACCTTCTCTTAAAACATCATAAACAAAAGATTTTGATATTACTTTAGCTCCTGCTAAGGATGCTTCGCAAGCAAGCCATTTATCAAACATCTTTCTTTCAAGAACATAACCAAAACCTTCTTTTATTTCTATATATTTTCCATTTGGAGCATAAATATAAGCTCCATTTATTTTCTGAGCAATGCAAAAATCAGGTAACTTAAATTTCAATCTTTTTTCAACATTCTCAGATAAACCTTCACCACATCTTACAGGAGTGCCAATTTCTTGATTTCTATCCAATATTAAAACATCTATACCTTTTTCAGCAAGTTTTTTTCCACACCATGAGCCTGCTGGCCCACAACCAACAATGACAACATCAACTTTTATCATAAAATTATCACTCAATTGAAATAGCTTTTACTGGACAAAATTTAACGCATATATTACATCTAGTACACTTTTCTTTTATCCATTTAGGTTCATTAACAGAATATTCTAAAGCTTGCATAGGACATACTGATACACATCCAAAACATTTTATGCATTTATTTTTGTCAATTAAAAAATCATTCATAAACTTTTATTTCTTTTAAAAAATATTAAAAGTTATGGATAAGGAAAAAGTTTTGCAAAGAGGAGCTGAAGCAATAATATATCTGAAGGAAGGCTTTGTTTTTAAAGAAAGAATAAAAAAGGGTTATAGAATTGATATGCTTGATGAAAAAATAAGAAAGAAAAGAACAAAAAGTGAGGCTAATTTATTAAAAAAGGCATATGAATTAAAAATAAAAGTGCCGAGAATTTTTTCTTCTGAAAATAATATAATAAAAATGGAATACATAGAAGGAGAAAAACTTAAGGATGTTTTTTCAGATCTAAGTAAAGAAAAAAGAATTAGCATATGTAAAAAGATTGGTAAATATATTGCAGCATTACATGATGCAAATATAATTCACGGCGATATTACAACATCAAATTTTTTGATTAAAGATGATGAGGTTTTTCTAATAGATTTTGGTTTAGGTTTTCATTCCTCAAGAATAGAAGATAAGGCAACAGATCTCTATATTTTAAAACAAGCTATTAAATCAACACATTTTAATATTTTTAATGAGGTATGGAAAGAGATTTTAAATTCATATAAGAAAAGTTATAAAGATTCCGAAAAAATAATAAAAAGATTAGAAGAGATAAATCAGAGAGGTAGATATAAGAGGTAATGATATGGCATCAAAAGCAAAACTAAAAGAATTACCTAAGTATGATAAAGATGAAGTAGAAAAACTAATTATAAAGCTATATAAAGAAGGAAATAGTCCTAGCAAGATAGGCCATATTCTAAGAGATCAATACGGAATTCCAAAAGTAAAGATTTATGGTCTTAGTATCAGAAATGTGATAAATAAATATTATCCAGAAGAAAAAATACCTGAAGATCTTTTTAATCTTTTAAAAAAAGCTGTAGTAATGCATAATCACTTACAAAGAAACAAAAAAGATAAGCGATGCAGACACGCGTTTCAATTAGTAGAATCAAAGATAAGAAGGCTTGCAGATTATTATAAGAAAAAGAATGTTCTACCAGAAGATTGGGAATATACTATAGAAAAAGCAAAGCTTATTGTGAAATAAGTTTTGATAAATTGTTAATTTTAAACTTTTTATTCATTTTTCGTTTTGAAATATTCTTCAAAATGTTTCGTTAATGTAATAACTTTTGTTCTCGAACTCTTTTCAGTTTTTATAAAACCCATTTCTTCTAATTTATCAACATATTCATAAACTCTATTTCCGAGAAGCTTTACCAAATCTGACTGTTTAACACTTTTATAATGAGCAACAATAGAAAGAACTCTTAATAAACCTCGAGATAAATCAGCATGTCTCGTAAGCTTTTTTACCTTGTCTAAAAAAGTAGATTTTACAACAAGTCTATAACCACCAATATCAGATATCTCTATTCCATGTTCAGGAGATTCATATTTCTTTTTAAGATATTCAATAAGTTTAATTATCTCCTCCTCATCAGTTTTTAAAATCTCTTTTAATTTTTCAATTTTCAATGGCTTTTCAGTAATAAATAAAGCAGCTTCAAGAAGAGCAATTTTCTCCATAAAAATCATTAATCTGTTAATTCTATTTCTATTTTCACATCTTTAGGAATTACAACCCTTGTTATTTGTCTCAAAACTCTTGGGTTTGCACTAACATCTATAATTCTTTTATGAATTCTAAGTTCCCAAGTTTCCCAGTTTCCTCCTCCACCGCCTCTATGCATACCATCTCCGCATGGAGTTCTCATTACAGGAACTCTTAATCTCTTAGTAGGTAAGAATATTGGCCCTGATACAGGTACGCCTAATTTTTCTGCTATAGATTTTATTTCTTTACATATTTCATCTAATTGTTTGGGAGATTTTCCAATAAGCTTTATTCTTGCCTTTTGCATAATATCACTTAAAAAATATAAATAAAGATTTAAAGATTAAAAACATTTAATTTAAATTACTTTAACCTTTAATTTAAATTACTTTAACCGGTGATAAAATGAATAAGGAAGAGTTAATGAAAGAGCTGATAAACAAAAAGGAAAATATTAGAAATATTTGCATCGCTGCTCATATAGATCATGGAAAAACAACCTTAACAGATAATCTGCTTTTTGGTGCAGGAATGCTTAGCGAAGAAACAGCAGGAAAAACTTTATGGACAGATTTTGATGAACAAGAACAAGAAAGGGGAATTACAATATATGCTGCTAATGTAAGTATGGTTCATAATTATGAAGGCCAAGATTATCTTATAAATCTTATTGATACTCCAGGTCATGTTGATTTTAGTGGTGATGTTACTAGGGCGATGAGAGCTGTAGATGGTGCAATCATTCTTGTGTGTGCTGTTGAAGGAGTAATGCCGCAAACAGAAACCGTTTTAAGACAAGCTTTAAGAGAAAGGGTTAAGCCAGTTCTATTTATTAACAAAGTGGATCGTTTAATAAGAGAATTAAAACTTACTCCGGAAAAAATGCAGGAAAGATTCATTAAGATAATAAATGATGTTAATAAACTAATTCTTAAATATTCTGAAGAAGAGTTTGGAAAAAAATGGTTGGTTAATGTTGAGAATGGAAGTGTTGCTTTCGGCTCGGCTTATAGAAAATGGGCTATTTCAATTCCTTTTATGAAAAAAACAGGTATAACTTTCAAAGATATAATAGAGTATTGCTCTCAAGAAAAAGATGATATATTAGCAAAAAAATCACCTCTTCATAAAATAATTCTAGATATGGTTGTAAGACATTTACCAAATCCAGTTGAAGCTCAAAAATACAGAATAGATAAGATTTGGCAAGGCGATAGAGAAAGTAAAATATATAAAGATATGGTTGAGTGCAATTCAGAAGGAGAATTAGCAGCTGTGGTAACAAAAGTCATTCCTGATCCACATGCAGGCACGATTGCAACAGCAAGAATATTTTCCGGTTCAATAAGAAAAGGTCAAAATGTTTATCTCGTAGGAAAGCAAATGGAAAAAAGGGTTCAGCAAGTTTTGCTTTATAAAGGCCCTAAATACATTCAGATGGACGAAATAAAAGCAGGAAACATATTAGGAATAATAGGAATTTCCGAAGCCTTTTCCGGAGAAACTATTGCAGAGAAACCAATACATCCTTTTGAAGCAATTAAACATATTTTCGAGCCAGTTGTTACAAAATCAATTGAACCAAAAGATCCCAAGGATCTACCAAAGGTTATGGAATTTCTTAAGCAAAGAAGTAGAGAGGATCCTACACTTGTTGTTACAATAAATGAAGAAACAGGAGAATATCTAGTTTCTGGTTTGGGTGAGTTACATATAGATGCTAAAATTGAAAGACCTTTAAGAGATAAAGGAATAGAAATTCAAGCAACTCAGCCGATTGTTGTATACAGAGAGACAGTAGAAGCTAATTCTCCAATAATAGAGGGAAAATCAAGTAATAAGCATAATAAATTTTATATAACAGTAGAACCTCTTGAAAAAAGTGTGGCAGAGGCTCTCGCAGAAGGAAAGATTGAAGAAGGCGAAATAAAGAAAAAAGATTTTTGGAACAAGCTTGTTGAGTACGGAATGAATAAAGAGGATGCGAAAAATGTCAAAAATATATATAAAAGAAATGTTTTTATTGATGCAACAAAAGGGATTCAATATTTGAATGAAACCATTGAAATGATCATAGATGCTTTTGAAGAGGCTTGTGACGAAGGACCATTAGCAAAAGAGCCTTGTGCAAATTTAAAGGTTAAATTAGTAGATGCTAAGCTTCATGAAGATGCTGTTCATAGAGGGCCTGCGCAAGTTATTCCTGCAGTAAAGCATGCTATATATGAAGCAATCCTTCAAGCAAAACCAACATTATTAGAGCCAATACAGATAATAAGAATAGATGCTCCGGAAGAATATACAGGAAATGTCGTCGATCTAGTTCAAAATAAAAGAGGACAAATAATAGATATGAAAACAGAACAAGGAGTAGCTATAATTGAGGTTAAGCTTCCAGTCTCGGAAATGTTTGGTTTCGAAGCGATGTTAAAGTCTGTAACAAGCGGAAAAGGTTTCTTTTCTCTTATAGATGTGAAATTTGAAAAAATACCAGAAGAATTAAAACAATCAACAATAAATAAGATCAGAAGCAGAAAAAAGCTTGATGTATAAACAAGATTTAAAATTTCTTCACAAATTTATTATTTTATGATAAAATTTCATAAATGCAACCTTTGTAAAAGAAGATTTAAATCAAGTGAACCAGGAAGAATACAAATTACTAAAAGGTTAATAAAAGGTAAAGTAGAATTTTGGTTATGCTCAAATTGCGCAAAAATATTTAAAGAGAAAGTAAGAGATATTATACCTACAATAGATTTTGGAGAAATAGAGGAAAAAAGAGAAGATGTTTTAAATCATTGAAAAGTACTTTATAGAATAGTTTTTTAGATTGTAACACGATTATAAAAGATTTTGACTTAAATAAACCAAACATTCTTAAAGGGTTAAAAACTATTCTTGAAAAGATTTAGAAAATAAAAGAACAAATAAAAGATATATAAAAAATTTAAACGAATTAATAATAGAGGTGATAAAGATATTAGTAAAAGATATAATGAGAAAAGATGTTTTTGTTCTATCTAAGGAAGCAACAATCAAAGATGCATTAGATCTTATATTAGAGAATAAGATAGGCTCTGTGATAATTCTTGATAAAGAAAAGCCTCTCGGAATAGTTACAGAAAGAGATATTCTTAAAAAAGTTTTGGCAGAGAAAATAAGCCTAGAAGAGCCGGTTAGTAAGATAATGTCTTCTCCAATAATTTGCATCTCCAGTAAAGAATCTGTAGAAAAAGCAGCCGAGATAATGACAGAAAATAAGATAAAAAGATTACCTGTAATTGAAAATGAAAAACTTGTTGGAATAATAACATTAACAGATATAGTTGCAAGCGGAGTAAAGCTTGAAGAAGAAATATTAAAAGCTCTTTCTAAATGGTTTCCAATAAGAAAGCCTGAAAAAGTAGGTGGATAAAACTGATATCAGATAAAAAAATTTCTTCAATATCTTTAATAATAACTTTGCTAGGAATATTTTTCTTATTCACTTTTTCCTATTTTATTGAGTATAAAGAATTGGAAATAAGTTCTATAGATTATTCATCTCTAGGAATGAATGTAAAAGTGATTGGATATGTGAAAAATAAACCTATTTTAAAGAATAATGTTTTGCTATTTTCAATTTCAGACGAATCAAATAAAAGTATAAATGTTGTAATGTTTAATGTTAAGCAATTCAACATATCAAAAGATGATTTAGTATTGGTTATAGGTAAAATAGAAGAATATAAAAATGAGTTGGAAATAGTTGCAAAAAGCATCAAAAAGATTTAATCCTTTTTGGCATTATCATAATATTTTTAAATTTTATATAAGGCATTAAAGCACATTCTCCGAAACCAGAAGGAGAAACGGATTTATATTCATTTTCTTTTGATATTTCCTCAACATTTTTTATTAATTCATAAAAATTTCCTACAAGTATAGCATCTTTTATTGTCTCATTAAAACAACCATCCTTTATTGTATAACCTATTCTTATTTCTAAGGAAAAAGAACCAGAGAAAGGAGATGCTCTTGGCCAAGAAACCTTATCTATGAATATACCATCTTTAGTTTCAGATATTATATCATTTATATATTTTTTTCCATTTTTTATTATTAGATTTGTTATTGTTGGATTTGGAGGAGAAGAATACAACTCTTCTGAAAAAACATTTCTTAAACCATTTCCCGTACTTTTCTTTTTTACAATGTTCGCTGTCATTAGGTCAAAGAAAAAATTTTTTAAAACACCATTCTTTATAAGAATTTTTTTTCTTGTCGGTATACCCTCATGATCAATTGAAAAACTACCTAAACCTTTTGGTAAAGTTCCATCATCTATCATCGTTATTTTTTCAGATGCTATCTTTTCTCCAATCCTTTTTAAAAAAGGAGAATTTCCTATAACAAAAGAATTTCCAGATAAAGAATAGCCGAATGTGCTTATGAAAAGTTCTGTTAAAACACTAGGAGAAAGTATTGCTTCGACATTTTTCTTTTTTATTTTAGCATTCTTCATTTCTTTATAATTTTCTATATGATTTAAAGCATTTTCAAACGAGCTATCTAACATTTTTTTAATATCTTCTATTCTTCTACCTTTTTCTAATATTTCATATTCAACTGAGTTTAAGACATTTGAATAAAATGTTACAAATGTAGATTTTTCACTTGCTTTTAAACCGTTAGAATTAACTATAGAGTATTCTATGGTAGAGAATCTTGTTCTCCCAAAAGATATTCTTTCATTTCTCAACCTTTTTAAAAAATCACCACAAAATTCTATTAAGAATTTTTCGTCGGAATTTTCAATTTCTTCATCATATATATCTTTAACAATATTTTTTTTACTAATTTTAGCAAAGTTAAAATTATCAACTAAACTTCCAAATTTTGATGAAACAATAGCCCTTCTCAATATTTTTTTATAATCTTCTTCTTTTATTAAATTTCCATATGAAAAGCCTATTTTATCATTTACTATAACTCTAATACCAACTCCTTCAGAAATGTTTTCAAGAAAATTTGTTATTCTATTGTTCTCTATAAAACAAGCTTTTGTTTTTGTTTCTGACATAAATATTTCTATCTCTTTAACACCAAGTTCTTCAGAATATTTTATTATACTTTTAGCAATATTTTCTTTGTCTATTTCTTTGCCGATCATATACCACCAACGGTTACGTTTTCAATTCTTATATGCGGACCTCCCGTTCCAACCATTACAAAATCTTCATGCCCCTTTCCACATCCTCCTGGATTAAGATGAAAATCTTTCGATACAGCAGTGATATTTTTTAACAAATCTAAAACATTTCCTGTAAGAACTATTTCTCCCCTTATAGGTTTTGTTATTTTACTATTTTCTATCAAATATCCCATTAAACAAGAAACATAAAAACCTTTTCCTACAGGATCCTCCATTCCGCAAATATTATTTATTGCATATATTCCTTTTTTTATTCCTAAAAAAAGCTCTTCTTTATTATAATCTCCCGGCTTAAAATATGTATTTGACATTCTAACAAATATTTTTCTTCCAAGCCCCTGAAGTCTTGCATTACCAGTAGATCTCATTTTTTCATTATATTTTTTTGAAAAAAATGAAGCGGTCTCTCTTGAATGTAAGAAAGAATTTAAGAAACCATTTTTTATTATATAAGTTTTTTGCCCCTCTATACCTTCATGATCAAAAAAATAAAACCCATTTCCTTCAATTGTAGCATCATCTATTATAGAAACGTTTTTATTAGCTATCTCTTTCCCCAAAAGATTAGAAAGAAAAGATCTCTTATTTATGACAAAATCTGCTTCAGAAGGATGACCTATTATTTCATGCGCTATAACTCCAGCAACACTACCATCCACAACAACAGGAAAATTGCCTTTTGGGCATCCTTTTCCTTTTAGTTGTTCAATAGCTTTACCAACTATTTCATTAATTTTATTTTCATCAATCTCTTCAACAACTTCATATCCTTTCGCTCCACCAAAACTTTCAAAACTTTCTGTAACTATATCATTCTGCCTAGCGTTTACATAAAGTATAATATTTGTTTTTGTTAGAGTTTGCTCTATATACCTTTGCTCAGAACTCATAAAATACATAACATCATATGAATCACTATAAACTATTTTGGAGCTTTTTATTTTTTTGTTTGAAGTTGAAATACTAAAAATTTCTTCTATATCATTAACCTTTTTTTCTAAGGAAATTTCTTCAGGCCTTCTTTTAACTCTATTTTTTACAATTTTTTTAATAGGCCTAAGAAATTCTATTTGGTTATTTTGTTTATATTCAGAATCATAACATATGCTTTTAGCAATATTTTCTAAAATCTTTCTATTTATTTTAGTAGTTGTCGCATATCTGAAAAATCCATCTTTTAAAACTCTTAGAACAGCGAAACATTTTTCATTTATTTCGACAGATCTTTTTTTACTATCTTTTTTTATCACGGTATTTTTATCTTTAAAAATTCTTATATCAGAAAATTCTGCTCCATTTTCTTCACAAACTCTTAAAATATTTTTAAACAAATCTTCCATTATAACCACTATTTTTCAATTATATTAGCTTTTGTAAGTAATTTTGGTTTTTTGTTCTTTATTAGCAAATCGTTTTCAATTCTAAATCCTGCATTTTTTATATATATACCGGGCTCTATTGTAAATATCATATTATCTTTAAAAATATTTTTGCTTTTTGGTGAGATTGTAGGATATTCATGAATATCTAACCCAATTCCATGACCTAGTGCATGTTGCATTTCAAATCCAAAAGTATTTTTTACATTCTCATTAGCAGATTCAAACAAGTACTTAACCTCTAAAAAAGGTTTTATTTGCTCTATTGAAGAATCATGAATATTTTTAATAACCCTTAAAATTTTTTTTAATTTATTAGGAACATCGCCTATTAAAAAAGGTATTGTTACATCTGAACAATATCCTTTATACCTTATTCCAAAGTCTATAATTCCATAATTTTTAATTTTTTTATTAGAATATGAAGGTATTGGATGTATTGATCCACTTCTTCTATCACTTGCAATTATTGTGTTAAATGCTAAAGTGGCGTGATTTATTTTAGCAATCTCTTCTTCTATAATCTTTTCTATATAAAATTCACTTAAATTTTTTCTTATCTCCTTTTCAATCTTTTTTATAATCTTGTTCGATATTGAGCAAGCTCTTTTTATGTTTCTTATCTCTTCTTCATCCTTTATTGCTCTAATGTTCAACAATTCTTCAGAAACATCAATTAATTTAAATTTCCTAAGTTTTGAGCCGATAGTGTATGGAAAATAATTTTTATTTATTCCGATTTTTTTGAATTTTTTAATTTCTTTTTTAATCGTATTCACATCAAAAAAATTTTTTATTTCTATAATTTTTACACTATTATCAATCTTTATTTCAAACCACTTTGGTGCTAACAGTTTTATTTCATCTAATGAAATTATAATCGAAGCAGAAACATTTTCTAAAAAAGTTCCTAATATATAATCTACATTTCTGTCTCTGATAAAGTCGGTTGTAATAAGAAGCAAAGCTTCTATATCATTTTTTTCAAGAATTTTTTTAATTTCGTTGATTCTCCTTTTCTTCATTTATCTTAATCACCCTTTTCCCTTTTTCCATAGGAATTATTTTTATTTTTGCATTTTCAAACTCCTTTTCTAATTCCTTACCTTTAAAATATTCATGTAGAAAAATAGAGAGGGCAGCTATTTCACTGTGAGGTTGGTTTGTTATAGCTATGTTAAAATCAGAATTATGATAAATTTCTCCAGGGACTCTTTCACTACCAACTATAACAAGAATTTTATCATTTTTTCTTATTTCTTCTATACAATTTTGGATAGGTATTCCGTACATAGTTAAATGGATAATAGAAAAACCTTTATTTTTATAATCTTTTACAACCTCCTTCCAACTTTTTTGATATGAAACAAAAAACTCACCTCCCCATTTTTTAACAACATTTGAAATATTTTTTTCAATATTCTTATCTTCTGAGCCAGTGTATATACATCCTTTAGCATTAAAAGCTCTAGCAACGAGAAAAACATGAGTTGTTACTCGAGCATCTCTTTTTATTCTATGAGATAATCTCAAAACAATAACTTCAGCCATATTTATTAGTTGTTAAAATTATTTTTATTTTTCAGGTTGCAAATAACATAAAAGAAATAACAATTAGATAGTCTTTTTCCTTTTATTATTTTGAATTTCAAATCAAAAGAAGAAAAAACATTTTTAACTTCTTTCATTTTCCATGTTTTTACTTCATATTCTTCCTTTCCAATACTCTTTATTTCTCTTTTTCCGCCACTTCTAAATTCTATTATTAAAATATTTTTTGTAACCCTTTTCATTTCTTTAATTATTTTTTCTAAGACACTTTCAACATCTTGTATAGATCCTATAGTATTTCCAAGACAAATCGTTACATCAAACACAGAATCTTTAAACGGAAGTTCTCTTATATCGCCTATAACATAAAAACCATTCATAAGTTTTTTTGCATTTAGTATCATATTTTTAGAATAATCTAAACCAACCACAAAAAAGCCTTTAGAACTTAAAAATCTCACATGTCTTCCTGTGCCACAACCAGCATCTAAAATTAATTTCATATCTTTTTTTATCAGTTTTTCTAAAATTCTTTTTTCTTCTTCAAAAAGAGATTTTCCGTAATATTTCTTTTTTGCATAAATATTTGCAATTCTATCCCAAACATTTTCTTTCATATAGCCCCGCTCGGATTTTCAAAAATTCGAACCGAGGTCTACTGGTCCAGAGCCAGTCATGCTTGACCGCTACACCACGGGGCTTCATATAAAATTAAAAGAATAACACTTAAATTTAATTAAGAAGTAAGATTTTTATATGAAGCCGAAAATAGAAAAAATAGATTTCGGAGTTGTGGTTATTAACGGAGAAACTTATAGGGATAAAGATTTAATAGTTTATTGGGATGGAACTATTCAGACAAAAGAAAAATCTCATATATTTTCTGAAAAAGATTTCAAAAATATTTTGAAAAAGAAACCGGAAACAGTTATAATAAGTACAGGATTTTATGATTGTGTGAAAGTAGATAATACTATAAATGTTTTAGGCAGAATTCATGGAGTAAAAGTAATAAAATCGAGAACACAAGAAGCGTGTAAGATTTTTAATGATCTCGAAGAAAAAACAGCAATTTTTATTCATCCTACTTGCTAAATAGTAAGAATAAGAATTTAATTATTAAAAAATAGCTTAATTTTATGAAAAGAAAGACGCTATATTCAATAATAATCTCTTTAGTTATGTTTATATCAATTATATCTTTTCCTATGATAATGTTATTTGGAGAAAGACAAAAAATTCATATAGAAAATTTAACAGAGTATATTAATGCAGGAGCTACAGTAGTAATATTTTATTATAAAAATGAAAATGATGAAAAAGCTAAAGAAATTGAAAATATTCTAGATAGTATATCAAGAGATTATTTAACATCTCTTAACGAGATACAGGTTTTTATATTCAAACAAAAGGGAGAAAATACAGAAATTAAGATAGAAAGCTTAAAGGGCGTTTCGATAATTAAGGAAAACGAAATATCAGAAAAAACAATAAGAGAAAATATTTGTAAGCTTTTATTTTACCCTTCTGTAAAATGTTTAAGTATTTAAGAATAAGTTGGTTAGAATGGATGAAAAAATAACTGGAAAAAAATTGAAAGAATTATATTTAAATTTCTTTAGAAAAAAGGGTCATGCAATAATAGGTTCCGCTCCATTAATACCAGAAAATGATCCGAGCGTTCTTTTCACAACAGCTGGAATGCATCCGCTAATACCTTTTTTATTAGGTGCTCCTCATCCATCGGGGAGAAGACTCGCTAATGTGCAAAAATGTTTAAGAACAGATGATATCGATTCTGTCGGAGATACATTTCATAATACATTTTTTGAAATGCTTGGAAATTGGAGTTTAGGAGATTATTTTAAAAGAGAAGCTATTTCATGGGCATTTGAATTTCTTATAGATGTTCTCAAATTAGAGAAAGAAAAAATAAATGTAACAGTTTTTGAAGGAAATGAAAATGCTCCAAGAGATGATGAAGCAATAAAGATATGGGAAGGGTTGGGAATACCGAGAGAAAAAATATTTTTAAAGCCAGCAGAAGATAATTGGTGGGGACCTGTTGGAAATTTTGGTCCTTGCGGACCAGATACTGAAATATTTTTTGATACAGGAAAAGAAAAATGTTCTGAAAAATGCGAACCAGGATGTAAATGCGGAAAATATTTTGAGATATGGAATCTTGTTTTCATGGAATATAATAAAACAGAGAAAGGATTTGAAAAATTGAAACAAAAAAATGTTGATACTGGTATGGGAGTGGAAAGAACAACAGCAATACTACAAGGATTAAATAGTGTTTATGAAACAGAATTATTTGAGCCTCTAATTAAAAAGATAACAGAAGCAAGTAAAAAAGATGAAATTAAACACAAAAGAATTATAGCGGACCATATAAGAGCGTCAACATTTGTTTTGAGTGAAGGTATCATACCATCTAATGTAGAGCATGGATATGTTTTGAGAAGATTGATAAGAAGATCAATAAGATCTTGTATTGTCTTAGAATGCGATCCAAATATATTAAAAGAGCTTGCAGAAATAGTAATAAAAATTTATGGTTCTGATTATCCAGAACTAGAAAAAGAAAAGAAATTTATTTTAGAAAAGTTAGATGAAGAAATTTCAAAATTTAAAAAAGTTATTGAAAAAGGCTTAAAATACTTTGATAAAATAGTTTCAAAAGAAAATATAATAAGCGGAAAGGATGCTTTTCTTTTATATCAATCTTATGGATTTCCTATTGAGTTAACAAAAGAAATAGCAAAAGAAAAAGGTTTAATAGTAAATGAAAATGAATTTTGGCAAGAATATGAAAAGCATAAAGAAAAAAGTAGAACACTATCTTCTGGAATGTTTAAAGGTGGCTTAATGGACCAAAGCGAAGAAACAAAAAAATATCATACAGCTACTCATTTATTACATCAAGCATTAAGAATTGTTTTAGGAGAGCATGTAAAACAAAAAGGAAGCAATATTACACCCGAAAGGCTTCGTTTTGATTTTACTCATCCAAAAAAATTAACAAAGGAAGAAATAGAAAAGATTGAAGAGATTGTTAACCAAAAAATAAAAGAAGGTTTACCTGTTAAAAGAATAGATTTAACCTTAGAAGAAGCTAAAAAGATGGGTGCATTAGGATTTTTTGAAGAAAAATATGGAAAAATGGTTTCTGTATATACTATAGGAGACTTTTCAAAGGAGATTTGCGGAGGGCCACATGTAAGCAATACAAAAGAATTAGGAAAATTTAAAATTATAAAAGAAGAAGGTATAGCACAAGGAATAAGAAGAATAAAAGCTATTTTAATAAAAGAAGAAAACTCAACAAAATAAATTTTCTACTTTAAAAACTCAAAAATAAGAAATAATCAACCAAATAAAGAGGATAAGCCAGCTACTGCTTCTTCCATTTTCTTTTCTTCTTTCTCTTCCTTCTCTTTTGTTTCTTCTTGAACCTCTTGCTTAGTTTGCACTGATGGAGCTGGAGATAGATAAGCTTTGCTTATAGCTTCATCTATGTTTACACCTTCTAATGCAGTTACCAATGCTTTTATTTGAGCTTCATCTACATTTTCTCCTATAGCTTTTACAATGTTTCTTAAATTTTCTTCATTTATTTCTTTTTTTGCGGAATGAAGCAAAAGCGCAGCGTATATTAAGTTCATTTTCATCACTCTATTAAAATTACACTTTATTAAATCAAACATAAAAATTTAAATACGTTAAATTTTTGAGCTTTCACAAAATCTATTAAGTAAAATATAGTTTTGTGTTTACGAAAATGTATTAATAAATAAAAACTATTTTCTATTTATGCTAGTTCAAGTTCTCGATTGTGATTATATTCAAAACAATAAGCCAATAATAAGGATATTTGGAAAAACTGAAGATGAAAAAAGCGTTTGCCTATTCTATGAAAATTTCTTTCCATATTTTTATGTGGAAGGAGATATAGAAAAAGTTAAAGAGGCTTTAAAAGATTTTGATGTTGTTGGTTTTGAAGTAGAAAATAAATTTTTACCTTTTGGCTATCAAGAAAAGCCAAAAGAAGTTTTGAAAATAATATTAAAAAATCCTGGAAATGTTAGTAAAGTTAGAGATTTTCTTCTAAATAAAAAAATTGTTGAAAATGTTTATGAAGCAGATATATTATTTAAATATCGTTTTATGGTAGATCATGGTATATTCGGAATAAGTTGGATTGACGTTGATGCTAAAAGGATTTCCACACAAACAGTAAAGGTTCCATCATTTCAAATAAACGGCGAAATAAATCAAGTAAAAAAAGAAGAAAATGCGAAGATGAAATATTTATCCTTAGATATAGAGTGTTTACCATTAGATGATTCTAAAATTCTAGATCCAAAGGATACACCGATAATAATGATCTCATTTGCTTTCGACCCTCCTTTCAAGGGAAAGAAATATATAGTTATTTTGACAAAAAAAGTTAAGTTAGAGGGTATAGAAACAATTTCTGTTCAAAATGAAAAAGAACTTTTACAAAAATTTTTAGAGATAATTGACCAATACGATCCTGATATTATAACAGGGTATAATATAAATAACTTTGACCTGCCTTTTATTCTCGAACGCTTAAGACAAAACAATCTACCTCAAACGATAGGAAGATGTAATATAAAACCAGCATTTTCAAAAAAGATTGGGATATTAGAAGAGTGCACAATCCCAGGAAGAGTTGTTTTTGATCCGTATCAAGTTATTAGAAAAGATCCGTGGTTAAGATTTAAGAGATATGATTTAAATACAGTTGCTAAAGAGATGCTTAATGAAGAAAAAATAGACATAAAGTATAACGAAATGAGGGAGTATTGGAACGGCGATGCTGAAAAACTTAAAAAATTTATTTTATATTCCCAAAAAGATGCTGAACTTGCTTTAAGAATAACAAGAGAAGCAGGTTTGATTGAAAAGTTTTTTGAATTATCAAAAGTTTCTGGGCTTTTATTACAAGATACTTTTGGCGGTCAGGCTTCGAGAATAGAAATAAGACTTCTTCACGAATTTAAAAAAAGAAATATATTAATGCCATGTAAACAATCAAAAGAGGAAATTGAAAAAAGAATAAAAGAAAGAGAAAAATACGGTTTAGCTGGGGCAATAGTTCTCGAACCAAAAAGAGGATTATATAGAAAGATTGTATTAGTTTTAGATTTTACTTCACTATATCCTAGCATAATTAGAACATATAATATATCTCCAGACACAATAATTTTAGACAAGAATTTAGAGAACAAAAAATTTTACGAAGCACCTAACGGAGCAAAATTCATAGATGAATCTATATATATGGGAGTAATGCCTTCTATTCTCGATGAAATGATTAAAAAAAGAGCAGAAATAAAGAAGGAGATTAAAAAAGCTACAGGAGAAAGAAGAAAAACTTTGGATTACATGCAACTTGCATTAAAAACAATGGCAAACAGTTTCTATGGATATACAGGTTTTGTTATGGCAAGGCTTTATATGTTGGATATAGCAAACGCAATTACTGCCATAGGAAGAGAAAATCTTTTAAAAACAAAAAAACTTATTGAAGAAAAATTTCCTTACAAAGTAATATATGCTGATACAGATTCTATTTTCTTAGAGACCGATTTAGAAGATTTAAAAGAAGCAAGAAGAATTGGAGAAGAGGTTTCTAAGTATGTTACAGAATCTTTACCTGGTTTCTTAGAATTAAAATTTGAAAAAATATTCAAAACTTTTCTTATTTTGACTAAAAAAAGATATGCTGGCTGGGCCTTTGAACCAACTGACGGAGAGTGGAAAGAGTATATAGATATGAAGGGTATAGAGACAGTAAGAAGGGATTGGTGTGAATTAACTAGTGAAGTTACAGCTAAGGTTATAGAGTTAATATTAAAGAAAGAAGATATAAAAGAAGCAATAAAATATGTAAAAGATATTATCCAAAAACTAAAAAGAAATGAAATACCCTTTGAAAAATTAGCAATTGTTAAAGGAATTACTAAACCAATAAATTCTTATAAAGGAACACTACCTCATATTGAGTTGGCAAAAAAGCTTGCAAAAAGACATCCAGAAAATCCTCCTAAGATTGGAGATAGATTAAGCTTTATCATAGTAGAAGGAACAGGACTATTATCAGAAAGAGCAGAAACGATAGAATATGCTAAAGAGAATAATCTTAAGATAGATGCAAATTATTACATAACAAGCCAAATATTGCCTCCAATAGAAAGAATATTAAGAGCTTTGGGTGTAACAAAGTCAGAATTAATGGGAGGAGGTCAACAAATAAGTATAAGAGATTTGTCTTGTTTAAAAGAAAAAGAATCTGAAAAAGAAGAAAAAAATTGTGAAGAAAATTTTAAAGATTTAAAAAAAGAAAAAGGCGATTTTAATAATATTTTGGAAAGTTGGGAAATGTTTGTATGTGAAAAATGTGGAAAAACATATAAAACAATTAGTTTGACAGGCCTATGTAATTGTGGAGGAAAATTGCTTATTAAATATAATGGTTTTATTTCTAAATTTTGCAAACAATAAATGTAAAATTTTAGATGTAAATTTATTTTTATGAAGGATTTTAATAAAAAATATTTTGAGATGAATAAGAAGCTTGTAGATTTTCTAATAAATTCAGGGGCAATAAAATCAAAAAAGGTAAAGGAAGCATTTTTAAAAACACCAAGACATCTTTTTATTGATAGCGAGTATTCTTATGAAGACATACCTTTACCATCTATTAAAGGTCAGACAATTTCACAGCCTTCAATAGTGGCTTATATGTTAGAAAATTTAGATTTGAAAAAGAACCATAAAGTTTTAGAAATCGGAGCAGGAACAGGATGGAATGCAGCTTTAATATCAAGAATAGTATATCCAGGCAAAGTTATCACGATAGAAATAGATGAAGATTTAGCTATGCTAGCAAAGAAAAATATACAGAAATTAAATATAAAGAATGTAGAAGTAATACATGGTGATGGATCCTTAGGATATGAAAAAGAGGCACCTTATGATAGATGTATAGTTACTGCCGCATGCCCAAGAATACCTCCGAGTCTAATTGAACAATTAAAACAAAATGGTAAGTTAATAGCTCCAGTAGGAGATAGCTTTTCCCAATATTTAATTTTATATGATAAAAAAAAGAATGAGATTAAAAATTTGGGAGGGTGTGTATTTGTTAAAATGAGAGGAAGATTTGGTTTTAGTGAAGAATTATAATTTTTTATTTAAATAATTGATTTAAAGCCCCCGTAGCTCAGTTTGGATTTTAAGGACAAAAAGAGCACCAGCCTCCTAAGCTGGGGGTCGTGAGTTCGAATTTTAGAGAATCTCACCGGGGGCATGAATAACCTTTGCGACGCCTATAGATTTTTTATTTAAATATTGTTTGATTACAGTAGAAACCTCTACAACATAGAGAATAAAATAAACAATATTAAGCAAAAGTTTAAAGAAAAATGTAGAGAATGCTTTAAAATCTTGGAGAAATTTGATTCGTGGGTTAAAAAAAGAAATTTAAATAATTAGTTGTTAAGTTAAATATATGGTCTCGTTTAAAAATTTTATATTAGTCTTATTTTTTTTAGTAGTTCAAAATGCAATTGCAGCAGAAGTGAATGTTAGTAGTAATGTAGTAGATTTACCATCTTTTGTAAATACTAATACCAATGTAACAATGTTAAATCTATCTATTTCAGGGAGTGATGATGTATTGCTAAAAAATTTAATAATAAACTTTAATTCAACTAATGAGATAAACGCAAGTAATACAAACCTAAGCGTTTGTGTTTATCTTTCAGAAATAAATTCGTCAAATTTATTAGGTTGTAATAGTTTATGGAATGTT
>CAZSPP010000016.1:0-6339 GCA_964608845.1 uncultured archaeon
GCTTTAGCCTCAGGGGATTCTTTCAATTTGGTTTCAGGAAATCTTCAAATAGGAGGAACAAATGTTATTACATCTGGTAGAAGAATTTTAGCTGCTGACGGCTCAGCTTCTTCTCCAGCCTTTTCTTTCTCTGCAGATTCTGATAATGGAATGTTCAGACCAACAACCAATACTATTGCTTTTACAACCGGAGGTGTTGAAAGATTAAGAATCGATTCCTCCGGTAATGTTGGTATAGGAATAACACCAACCCAAAAACTTCATGTTAATGGTTCTTTATTAGTAGAAAACTCCACAGGCTCTGCAATATTTTTTGTAAACACTTCATCAGGCAACGTCGGCATCGGGACGACGGCACCAATGGCGAAATTACAAGTTCAGAGGTTCAAGGCTGGTACTCATGCCACGGCAGCCAACGATTATTTCAGTGCATATATGGGATTGGGCATTGGTTGGGACGGAAGTTATTGGAGAATAGCGGGAGACGGTGCTAATAATGCTGGTGGAATGATTGCTAGTAGTATTGGAAGTGGAAAAATGTACTTTTATACATTTAGCAGTACTGGTGGTTCAGACCAATTGATATCCGATTCTAACATTAACAATTATATTCGTATGACAATCACAAGAGAGGGCAACGTCGGCATCGGGACAACTTCGCCAGCAGTAAAACTCCATGTTTACAATGCAAGCGATACAAACATTTTCAGATTACAAGATTCAGATGGAACATGTAATGCAAATCCTGAATCTAGTTCTGTTTCATGGTCATGCTCTTCTGATATAAGATTGAAAACAAATATAACTGAAGCTAAACCAATATTACAAAAACTGACACAATTGAAAATAAGAGAATACAATGTTATCTCATCAGGAGAAAGGAAAACAGGAGTTATAGGTCAAGAGGTTCAAGAAGTAATGCCTGAATTGGTAAAAGAAGATGAAAACGGTTACTTAATGGTTACTGAACCAAACACATGGCAATTAATAAAAGCAATCCAAGAACTAGATTCCTTAAGAAAAGAACAACAAAAACAAATTGAAGAATTAAAGGCAGAAAACGAATATCTAAAAGAAAGATTAAACAAACTTGAAACTAAAATAGCTTCGTTAGTTAATGACAAAAATTAAGTGACAAAATTAGAGAAACCTACCTTTTTCCTTTTTCTCTTCTCCACTTTTCTTATTTTCATTCTTTTCCTTTCCCTCCTTTCATAATTCACTTCATCTTCTACAATCATCTTCTACACTCTTCCTTTGCAATCTTTCCCTTTTATCCAAAAAAGCAAAATACGCGCTTTCCAACCAAAACACCCAATATTTTTCCTTTTCACTTACAAAATCCAGCACCAAATTTGCATCCAATCTTTATCACAAAACCACCAAACTTTAAGTACAAAATTCAGCATATAATTATCATGCAATACTCTTGCTCATACCGTCCACACAGCTCACACCACTCATACCGCCCATCCTCTCCATACTACCTATCCTCTTCATCTACCCAATCATCCTCATCTTGCCCATACTGTGGCTCAAACCTAATAGTAAAGGCTGGCTTAAGAAAGCTAAAAAGACAAATTATTCAAAGATTCAAGTGCAATACTTGCTCAAGATATTTTATCCAAAGAAAAATAAAGAAAACAGAATATCCTGAAAAAATAATCTTGAATTCTATCTCAACTTATAATTTGGGCTACACCCTTGAGCAAACAAGAAAGGAAATGGCAAAACGCTTTCACATAAAAATTCCAACATCAACAATTAACCATTGGGTTAAAAAATATTCAGGTATTTGTCGTTTCATAAGATTAAGAGAAGAATCGATAAAGTTATACAACCCAGAAGAAATAATCTTTACCCATAATTTGCAGCATAATCAAATATACAAATATCAATTACATAAAGCAAAGCTCGATCTTGTTAAGAATGAATTACCAGAACAAAAATTTCTTCTATTAAAAAATTATCTAGAAAAGATTCCAACTCAAGATTTTCCTCACCACATATTTACAATTTCAGATGAAGAACTTGAGAAAAGAGCATCTCAATTAAAAGCAAGGTTGTTAAATATCACAAAACTTCAAAAGAAGAATCTTGCCAATAAATTGGCTGAGCTTGGTTTAATTCTAGCAAAAACAAATAAAGAAAGGCATCAAGCTATTCAAAGTTTTATGTTGATAAATGATAGTGTAACTATAGCTTGTGAAGTACCGGTTTATTTAACAAACGATGATATCAACTACTTTAAAAGCAAAGGTTTTACTTTTGACTTTGAAAATTATCGCACCCCAATAACTGGGCATATAGATATTTTGCAAATTAGAAATGGTTTAATTCATATCCTAGATTATAAGCCAAATGCATCTAAGGTTAATGCTATAAATCAGCTAACAATTTATGCCTTAGCCTTAGCTTCAAGAACAAAGCTTGCTGTAAAAGATTTCAAATGTGCATGGTTCGATGAAAAAAATTATTTTGAATTCTTTCCTTTGCATGCAGTTTATTCAAAAAGTATCCTTTAAATCCCTCCTCTTATTTAGTCTATGCTTCATCTCTTTTAGTCTATATTCCATCTCTTAACTTTTCATATTCTTCTCTAGAAATTTCAGCATCTCTTAGAATTTTCCTTAATAATCCTCTACCTTTCTTCCTGAGTGAATTGGTACAGTAACTCTTCTTCCAAAGGAATCTTCTAGTTGAACGAAGGAATCTTATAGTTGAATATGGCTTTCTTTCTTTTAATTTCGAAGCCTTTCTTTTTTTAGAATCTTATCCACCACTAACCAATATCAGTTTCATTTAGAAACCTTAATTTTGTAGTACGATCAATTCTTTTTTGGAAAATCCTTTTCCTTTTCAGCCTCTAAACAAAGTTCAATAACTTCTCTAATGTTTTTCATAACTTCTTCTATTGTTTTACCTTGAGTATAACATCCCTTTAAATCAGGAACCTCAGCTACATAAAGTCCATCTTCATCTTTTTCAATAATTAATGTAAAATCCATTTCTCTCACTTTTATGTATATTTTGATATTTTATAGATATATTAAAAATTCGCAATGGTTTAATTCATATTCTATACTACAAAAAATGTAGCTAAGATTAACGCTATAAATCGGTTATAAATTTATACCTTAACCTTAGCTTCAAGAACAAATTGCTTTAAAAATTTTAAAGCTGCATGGTTTGATGAAAAAAATTATTTCGAATTCTTTCCTTTGCATACTGTTTATAAATCATATCTCAAGTATGTGTCTAACCTTTTCTATAAACTTTGTTGCATTTGATTTAGCAGTTTCTACTAAAGATTCTTCAAATTCATAACCTGCTTCATAACTAGCCCTTTCTCTTAATTCTTTTGTTTCTATTATATCTTCTATATCCTCTTTCTCAAGAGCTTTAGAAATAGATTCAACAAATATTTCAACATCTTCTTTCTCAATCTTCTTTTCATGGTAAAAATGCAAAATTAATGCGTTTAATGTGGCTAAATGAGACTTTGAAAACAGATTTTTAGAAGCAATTAACGCTAAGGCAGCATGATAGATTGCATAATAGTAAATAATAATTACCCAATCAAAAAATCTTTCTTCGCCAAACAAACTCTTAATTTCAGTCTTATGTTTTTCATAAACCCAATTAGCAAAATCCAAATTGTGCAAAGCTTTCTTTAGATAATCTTTTGGTTTAAGGGTCTGCTTTCTTAAGACTTTATTCTTTAAATAAAAGCTATTCCACTTCTTACATTCTTTTCTATTTTTTAACCAAGCTTTCCAATCAGGCCTTTTCATTTTCAAGCATCACCCAATATTCAATACCATTTACTATAATTTTATTCTCCCTTATTTCCCGCATAAAAACATCTTTAGTGTTAAAAAACTTTTCTCTAAATTCTTTCCATGAAAGATAGATTGGCTGAATTTTTAAAGTATAACGAGAACTAATTAGTTTGATTTTTTCTTCTATTTTTTTGTCTATTTTGTTAAATACAAACAAAACATCTAAATCACTCTCTTTTGTATAACAACCTTTTGCATATGATCCAAAAATTATTGTAATAATTGGCTTATTTTCTATTGCTGATAAAATATCTGTTATTGCGTTGCTAATATTCTTTGGTAATCTTTCAAGTCTATTTATCTCTATTTGAGATAAGTACGGTATAATCTTCCTATTTCTAAAATTAACATAGAATTTAACATTCCTTCCTTCTTGTTTTTTTGTTATAACCTTTTCTTTCAGAAAATTATCTAAGTGATGTTTTACTCCAGGTATTCCTAGCTTTGTAGCTCTTGCAATTTCTCTAAGATGTATTCCAGGATTTAAATAAATTTTTTCTAAAACTTCCAATTTTTTCATGATATAATTTTTATATCATATGATATATAAAGTTTATCATCGTGTCATTTCAGCACTAACAAACAAAATTACAGAAGCAGAGCTAACAAAAAATTTGCTAAGATATCTTTTCTAACTAAAACAAATAAAGGAATCTATACCTGTAAAATTTCATGCTTATAAAAAGATTCTATAACTATAGCAACAAAAGTATTTTTAACTATATCAAACACATAAAATTTAATACAAGACCTTTAGCTTTAATTTTGAAAGCTTTCAAGGAATAGTAAGGCATATAAATATTTTAAAGATTCTTAATAAATTGATCTAAATTTTAGTATAAACTAGAAGGTATCAAAGCTTAATGCTATAAATCAGCTAACAATCTATGCCTTAGCTTCAAGAGTAAGGCTTTCTATAAAGATTTAAATCTGCTTAGTTTAGGTGAAAAAGGATTAAATTTTATCTTTTATACGAATTATTTCTTAGCAATTTTTCTAAACTTATTTTCATCACCAACTATCATTATTATAGGTTTTTTCGGCCATATCTAAAATAAGGTATTTTATCCCTTAGCTTCGAGAACAAAGATTGCTGTAAAAGATTTCAAATGTAAATATTTTGATGATAAAATTGCTACAAATTCTTTCTTTTGCATTCTATATATTTGGATTCTATATATGTTTATTAATCAATTTTTCTATTTCTTTAATAACAATTTCAGCATTTTTAATGGCTTCTTTTGCATCATCTCTTGTTGCAAAGAAATCCAATTCATACAAATCTTCGTGTCTAAGTTCTCTGAACCTGTCCAATAAATCTATAACAATGCGATTTAGCTTTTTGGTATTAACATATTTTTCTTCTATGTATCTAGCTAAACAGTAATGGCTTTTTTTCTCTAAAACCATCTTTTAAAAACAATGCCCTGGCTGCATGAAACATAGCAGAATAAGAAGAAACTAAACAGCTATCAAAAAGCCCAAATTCAAAATTCTTTTTAGCTTCCTCTAGCCATTTTCTTGACTTAGTGATACTTTTCAAAGACTTTTCTCTTGAAGGCAAAGTTTTCCTTATTAATCCTTTCTCAAAGCATTTATCTAATTCACTCAATTCCTTCACCATAAAGCCTTATTGAACCAAAAACTAAAGAATAATAAAAAATAGGATCCTCTTTTTTCAACCTTTCAATTCTTTCTGGAGTAAGAACTAATATTTGGACATTTCTTCCTAAGAGCTTTCTTATTTCATTGGATACTGTAGCTACTTTTGCTTCTCCAGGATGTTTATCTACTTTTATCCAGATATCTATATCACTCTCTTCATGATTAGTTCCATTTGCACAAGATCCATAGATGCCACATCCAATAGCTTCTAATTTTTTCAATCTTCTAATTACATTCTTATCAACCAATTTTTTAATGTTAAAGAAGATCTTTAATCCCCTTACATAAGGATTTGAGATGTCAACTTTATTTTTCTTTATAATGTTAAATCTAGTAAGAATTTTCAAAGTTCGGCTTACATAAGCAGGGCTTATTTTTAATAACTTTGCCAATTCTCTTACTTTTATTTTCTTTGTCGGATTATCTATATTCTATTATTTTCTCTTTCTTATTTGAAAAGAGTGTTAACATATAATAAACTTATTGTTTCTTATTTATAAACATTTTGTTTACATTTGAGCAACAACATTTATTCAGGTAAAATAAAAATGAACAATTCAGTAGAAAAGCTTCATTTAATTGCAGCTCCTTAATAAACCATATAACATTTATATTAAAAGCCAAAATTCCTTTAAAAATTTTAAATGTGAATGGTTTAATAAAATGCCTTATGAATTTATCATTTTACATGAAGTTCATTGCTAAAAATTGAAAAAATTCGTAATTGCTTAAAGTATTGAAACTGTAGCTTTTATTTTTTTGTTGTTTATTCTTTCACAGGGTTAAAGGATAATTAAAGCCTCTAAGAATATTTAAAGAAATATTAGTTTCC